>JBKHVJ010000364.1:0-16536 GCA_046570145.1 Alphaproteobacteria bacterium | reverse complement strand
TGGGATGCTAGCGCGCCAGAGGGTCGCCCCATTGGCGCAGGTCGTTCTCGCGCTTCATCCGATCGCGCTGGCCCAGCGGGTCGAGCCGCCCCATGGCGTCGTCGGTGCGCATGCGGTCCACCTCCGGCCGGATCAGGTCGCGCTTGAAGGCGTCTGTGGCGCTCTGCGAGGAGGGCGGGGGCGGCACCGGGATCGGGCGCGGCGGCTGTGGCTGGGCCGCCGGGTCGGGCGGGGGCGACGAACTGCCGCGGGGACGTTTGGGGGGTGGCCGGTCGGTGTCTCTCGAGTCGGTGTCCCTGGAGTTGGCGCGGCGCTGCGGTTCCTCGGCCTGCCGCGGTCGGGCGGTGGTGCCGGGCCTCGAGTCGTCACGCGGCTGTTCCGCCTGGATCTGGCTCCAGGTCCGCCGCTCTCCACCGCCGGGGATCACCGTCTGGTTGTAGACCGGCGGGAAGGCCTGGGCTCGGCCGGGGGTGTCGTCGCGCAGTTCCGACGGTGCGCAGGCGCTTGCGGCCAGCAGAAAAGCCAGCGGAGCCAGTCGGCGGGCGAGGGGCGGGAGATGTGGGGTCATGAACGGAATGTCGGCATTGCCGAACGTTTCGGCAAGATGACCCTAAAGGAGGGACTCCCCTCACAGCCAAGCTGGCGCTAGAGTGTTCTTTCTTTGTTCTGATTGTTGGTTCCCGTATGACGCGCCCCTTCTCACACCCGCCCTTATCCCCCTCTCCCCCCCGGGGAGAGGGTCGGGGTGAGGGGGATGCGCGGCGGACCTTTGATCGGGAGAAGGGACGCCGCCGCATCCTCGCCCTATGGCTGCCACGCCTTCCGACCGACGCCCGGGAGCGGACCATGCCGCCCGAGTTGCGGGCGAGTCCCTTTGCCCTGCTGCGGACGGAACGCCAGCGGCGGATGGTGGTCGCGGTCAACCGGGCGGCGGCGGCGGCCGGTATCGCTCCCGGCCATACCCTCAGCGACGCCCGCGCGTTGGAGCCCGAGCTGGAGGTGGCGGAGGCGACGCCGGAAGAGGACGCGGCCCTGCTCGGCCGCATCGCCGACTGGGCGCGGCGCTACAGCCCCTGGACCGCGGCGGACGAGCCGGACGGGGTGGTGATCGACATCACCGGCTGCGCCCATCTGTTTGGGGGCGAAGCGGCGCTGGCTGCCGACCTGACCGGAAGGCTGCGCGCCGCCGGCTTTGGTACCCGTGCTGCCATCGCCGACACTCCGGCCGCCGCCTGGGGGCTGGTGCGGTTCGGCAGTCCGGAGGATCGGCGGCAGGAGCGGCTGGATGGTTTGGCCCTGGCCGCCCTGCGGCTGCCGGTGGAGACGGTGGAGGGGCTGCATGCGCTGGGATTGCGCCGGATCGGCGACCTGCATGCCATGCCGCGCGCCGGCCTTGCGGTGCGGTTCGGGGGCAGGTTGCTGCAACGGTACGATCAGGCCTTCGGCCGGCTGGACGAGCCGATCTCCCCGCGCCGGCCGGTGCCGGAGCACCGCGAGCGCCTGACCTTCGCCGAGCCGATCGTCACGCCCGAATCGATCGCCGGGGCGCTCCGCCATCTGCTGGGCCGGCTGTGCAAGGGGCTGGAGGCGGCGGGTCAGGGCGTGCGCCGGCTGCGGCTGGACGCCCACCGCACCGACCAGCGGGTGGACGACGAACCGCAGAGCCTGACGCTCGGCACCAGCTGCCCGACCCGAGACCCGGCGGCGCTGGCCCGGCTGGCCGCCCCGCTGCTGGAGCGGATCGACCCCGGTCCGGGGCTGGAGACGCTGGTGCTGTCCGCAACGGAGACGGGGCCGCTCACCGCCATCCAGAGCGGCATCGACGGCGAGGCGGACGACAGCGGGTTGGCGGACCTTGTCGACCGGCTGGCTCTGCGGCTGGGGGAACGGGCGGTGCTGCGGCTGGTGCCGCGGGAAAGCTGGCTGCCGGAACGCTGTGTGGCGCCTCTGGCGCCGGTGGAGGTCTTGCCGGTGCCGACGAAGCCCTGGCCGGCCGGCCGGCCGCGGCCCTTGCGCCTGCTGACCCCGCCCGAACCGATCGAGGCCACCGCCCCGCTGCCCGACGACCCGCCGCTACAGTTCGTCTGGCGCGGCTTGCGTCACCGCGTGAGCCGGGCCGAGGGGCCGGAGCGGATCGAATGCGAATGGTGGCGTCCGGAGGGATCGCTGGGGCTGGCCGTGCGCGATTACTACCGCGTGGAGGATGGCGCCGGCCGCCGCTTCTGGCTGTTCCGCGCCGGACTGTACCGGCCGGGGGAATGGCCGCGCTGGTTCCTGCACGGGTTCTTGGGGTGAGGGCAGTTTTGGAATGGAGAAGTTAACCCTCCACCCCAACCCTCCCCCGCTGGGCGGGGGAGGGGACAAGTGCTTAGGCGGGCGAGCGGCGGCAGTCCCTCCCTCGCCCAGCGGGGGAGGTTAGGTGGGAGCAATACCCTTACCCCAGCCCCTTCTGCCCCATTTCCAGGAACTTCTCGCGGCGCTTGGCGCGCAGGGTGACGCCGTCGAGCCCGTCCAGTTCGGCCAGCGACTCCTCGATGCAATCGCCGAGCTTCTTGATGGTCTCGGCCGGGTCGCGGTGGGCGCCGCCGATCGGCTCGCTCACCACATGGTCGATGACGCCGAGTTCCTTCAGGTCCTGGCTGATCAGGCGCAGCGCGATGGCCGCTTCGCCCGCCATGTCGGAGCTGCGCCACAGGATCGACGCGCAGCCTTCCGGCGAGATCACCGAATAGATGGCGTGTTCCAGCATCAGAACGCGGTCGGCGGTGGCGATGGCGATGGCGCCGCCCGACCCGCCTTCGCCGATCACCGAGGAGACCATCGGCACGTTCAGCCGCAGGCAGCGCTCGATGCTCTTGGCGATGGCCTCGGCCTGGCCGCGCTCCTCCGCCTGGACGCCGGGGAAGGCGCCGGCGGTGTCGACCAGCGAGACGACCGGCAGCTTGAAGCGGTCGGCCAGATCCATCAGGCGCTGGGCCTTGCGGTAGCCTTCCGGCTTCGCCATGCCGAAATTGTGGCGGACGCGCGATTCGGTGTCGTTGCCCTTTTCCTGGCCGATCACCACCACCGAACGGCCGCGGAAGCGACCCAGCCCGCCGATGACCGCGCGGTCCTCGGCGAAATGGCGGTCGCCGGCCAGTGGCGTGAAGTCCTCGATCAGGCCGCGCACATAGTCCAGGCAGTGCGGACGATTGGGGTGGCGGGCCACCTGAACCTTCTGCGCGGGCGTGAGCTTGGCGTAGGTCTGCCGCAGGAGCTTGTCGACCTTGGCCTGCAGCTTGGCGACCTCGTCGGCGATGTTGATGTCGCCGGCGTTGGTCAGGTGCCGCAACTCCTCGATCTTGCCTTCAAGTTCGGCGATCGGCTTTTCGAATTCCAGGAAGGTCTGCATGCCGGACACGGGTGGTTGGCGGGGCGCACGGAAAAGCGCGCGCTTGGTTAGCACGCCCGGCGCGCCTGCGCCACAGCGGAAAGATGCGGGACGGCCTGGGAAGGGTTCCGCGACGAACCCACAGGGTTTATCCTCATCCGCCGGGGAATTCCAACCCTAATCATTCCGGGGTGGCTCCATGGCGACGACCTCCTTCAAGGACCATTTCTCCGGCCATGCCGGAGATTACCGCGCCTTCCGGCCGACATACCCCGATGGGCTGGCGGCCGCACTGGCCGATGCGGCCCCCTCCAACGGGCTGGCCTGGGACGTGGGGTGTGGCAACGGCCAGTTCTCCGCCGCGCTGGCCGCCCGCTTCGAAGCGGTCCACGCCACCGACGCCAGCGCGGAACAGATCGCCCAGGCCGAACCGCATCCCAATGTCCGCTATGCCGTCGCCCCGGCGGAAGACAGCGGCCTGCCCGACGGCTGCTGCGACCTGATCGTCGCGGCGCAGGCGGCGCATTGGTTCGACCTCGACCGCTTCTATGCCGAGGTGCGGCGGGTGGCGGGACCGGGAGCGGCGGTGGCGCTGGTCTGCTACGGGCTGCAGCAACGGGACGACCCGGTGCTGGACGCGGTCGTGGAGCGATTCCACGACGGCACGCTGGGACCCTACTGGCCGGCCGACCGCTGGAAGGTGGTGAACGGCTACCGAGACCTGGAATTCCCGTTTGCGGCGTTGCCGCCGGCGGCGCCGCTGGCGATGGAGGCGGTGTGGCCGCTGCCCCGGCTGCTCGGCTACATGAACACCTGGTCGGGTGTGAAGGCGGCGGCCAAGGCGCTCGAGCGGAATCCGCTGGAGGAGTTCGCGGAGGAGATCGCGCCGCTGTGGGGCGATCCGGAGCGCGAGCGGCGGATCCGCTGGCCGCTGACGGTCAGGCTGGGGCGGGTGGAGTAGAGTGGAGGCAAGGCCCCGCCCCCACCCCCGTCCGTATCGCGGTCCTACATCGGGTCCAGTTCCGAATCCCAATAAAGAAAATCCCGCCAACTCTCGTGAAGGAAGTTTGGCGGGAAGGCGCGTCCATTCTCTTGCAGCTCGTAGGCGGTGGGCTGGAAGGGCGGACTGAGCGGGATCATGCCGCAGACATGGGGAAGGCGGTCGCCCTTCGCCAGATTGCAGGCCGAACAGGAGGTGATGACGTTTTCCCATGTCGTCCGACCGCCGCGGGACCGCGGGATCACATGATCGAAGGTCAGGTCGTGGGTGGGGAAGGGGCGGCCGCAATACTGGCAGGTGAAGCGGTCGCGCAGGAAGACGTTGAAGCGGGTGAAGGCCGGACGGCGCGTTGCCGGAATGAACTCTTTCAGAGAGATGACGCTGGGTAACCGGACTTCGAAACTTGGGGATCTGACGACCCGGTCATAGTGCGATACGATGTTGACCCGTTCCAGAAAGACCGCCTTGACCGCTTCCTGCCAGGACCATAGCGACAAGGGGAAGTAACTGAGCGGGCGGAAATCCGCGTTCAGCACCAGAGCCGGACAGTGATCGGGTGGTGGAGCCAATGGCCACTCCCTTGTCTGAAACCGTGTCTGGATCCCGGCACGCGACACCGAAGCGGCTTTGTGCGCGGGGGCGTGTCTACTCCGCCCCGGCGGCCGGATCGCCGATCCGGGACAACCAGATACATAGTGGATCGGCGGCCCGGACTCAACATCTTGACCCGGTGGGGCCGAATTTCTTCACCGTTGTGTAACCTTTTTCGCGCTGTGGGCATCGACGGCAGGGATGGGGAGCCGTCATCGGGCACCACGCGCGGCGGCTGTGACATCGGGAAAAAAGACTCGCGCTTGCCTTGTGCAGTTACCCCTCGTTAACCATAGCGGCGCCATGGTGGGTCTCGTTGATCCAAGACGATCAGATCGAACTCGATCCTGCCGGCCCGCGCCGGCCGGACGCGACCCCGAGGAAAGTCCGCCATGACCGCCGTCATCATCGACCTCGCCCAGAAGCGCCGTGAACGCGAGGAGCGTGAACGCCAGATTCGCATCGACGCTTTCGATCGCGAGTTGCGCCGCCGTCTGGCGCTGTATCTGGAAGGCGAAGAGATCCCGGTCGAACCGATCCGCGACAATCCCTACATTTGAGTCCAATCGGAATTACATCCCGCGCCCCGTCCAGCGCGCGATCCGCTATAAAGCGGGAATGAGCGATCTCGTCACCCGCTTCGCCCCCAGCCCCACCGGGCACCTGCATCTGGGGCATGCCCATTCCGCGCTGTTCGGCTGGACCGCCGCCCGCAGCGCCGCGGGCCGCTTCCTGTTGCGGATCGAGGACATCGATCCCAACCGCTGCCGCCCCGAATACGAGCGCGACCTGATCGAGGATCTGGCTTGGCTCGGCCTCGACTGGGATGGCCCGGTCCGGCGCCAGTCCGACCATTTCGACGATTTCCGCGCCGCGCTGGCCCGGCTCGAGTCGCTGGGCGTGCTCTATCCCTGTTTCTGCACCCGCAAGGACATCGCCGCGGAGATCGCGCGGGCCGGTGCCGCCCCGCATGGGCCCGCCCCGAATTCAACCGATGGCCCCCTCTATCCCGGCACCTGCCGCCACCGCTCTCCCGAGGAGCGCGCGGAGCGGATCGCCCGTGGCGATGCCTGGGCACTGCGACTCGACATGGCCGCCGCCTGCCGGCTGACCGGACCGCTGCGATGGCACGACCGTGCCCAGGGCTGGCAGGAGGCGACGCCGGAACTGCTGGGCGACGTGGTGCTGGCCCGCAAGGACACGCCGACCAGCTACCATCTCAGCGTCACCGTCGACGACCATCTGCAGGGCGTAACGCTGGTCACCCGTGGCGAGGATCTGTTCTTCGCCACCCACCTGCACCGGCTGCTGCAGGCTCTGCTGGGCTGCGATCCCCCCGACTACCACCATCATGGCCTGCTGCGGAACGCAGCGGGCGAGCGACTGGCCAAGCGAGACCGTGCCCAGTCCCTGCGCTCGCTCCGCGACGAGGGCCGCGGCCCGGCAGAGGTTCGGGCGCTGGCCGGGTTTCCCGGATAGGACTCACCCCATCTGCGCGACCGGCAGGGCGGGCGCGCAGGCGGCACTCCGCCCGGCGGCGTTGCGCAGTGCCTCGGGCGTCAGGCTCTCCTTGCCCAGCAGGGCTTCCGCGGCCAGACGGCCGGAGATGACGCAGGCCTCCACGCCGGGTCCGGGGAAGACGCCGGCGCCGGTCAGGCACAGGCCGGGGATCGGGCTGCGGCGGGTCAGCCGCTGCTGGTGGGGGGCGATGCCGTAGATGCTACCGGCGCTGGTGTGGGCATAGCGGGCGAAGGTGGCGGCGCTGGCCTCCTGCCGGGTGGTGATGTGACGTTCCAGATCGGGGATCAGGCGGGAAGCCGCGGCGATCATCGCATCGCCCTCCGCCCGCTTGCGCGCCTTGTAGGCGGGATCGGCGCGGTTCCAGCCGGCATCGGCCGGAGCCAGCCGCAGCAGGGCCACCGCGGCGTGCCCTTCGGGGGCGAGGCTGCGGTCGTGGATGGAGGGGACGGCGATCGCCATGCCGAAGCCGGTCTGATCCCGCGGCAGGAAGGTCATCGCCGGCAGGTCGGGGACGATGTCCAGCCCAAGCGTGACCATGAAGGCCGATGTGGACGGACGCATCGCCGCACAGCGGGTGGCATAGGCGGCCGGCAGATGCTCCGCCCCGACCAGTTCCAGCATGGTCCGCCGCACGTCGGCGTTGGAGATCACGGCGGGAGCGCGGATGACGCGGCCATCTGCGGTCTCCACCCCGGCGGCACGGCCGTCCACGATCAGGATGCGCGTGACGGGGGTGCGCAGCCGGACCTCACCGCCATCGGCGCGGAT
Source organism: Alphaproteobacteria bacterium (assembly GCA_046570145.1). Taxonomy (GTDB): domain Bacteria; phylum Pseudomonadota; class Alphaproteobacteria; order Azospirillales; family Azospirillaceae; genus Azospirillum. The sequence continues at coordinate 9,286 of JBKHVJ010000364.1, read as the reverse complement.
CGACTGGGCCAGCGCATCGGCCAGCGCCTGCGACCCGCCGGCCGGATAGAAGCCGCCGGAGAACCAGTATCCGAAGATGGGCGCCATCTGGCCGACCGTCAGCAGTTCCGCCCGGTCGCTGAGATAGCCGGTCAGCAGGGGCAGCAGGCGCTGGCCGGCGCGGTCGGGGATGAAATGATCCAGCATCTCCTGGAAGGGCCGTGCCATCCAGCGCAAGGCGTGCGGGCTCTCCGTCACATAGCGCCGCATCGCCGCCACCGAGTGCGGGATGTTGGGCAGGCCGCGTTCGGCGCAGCCGCGATACATGTCGTCATAGACCGCCCGCATCTCCGCCAGGAAGGCGGCGGCCCCGGCGGCGCTGGGCGGGTGGTCGGCGGCGATCTGGGCTGCCAGTCCATCGGCATCGTCGGCCAGGTGACGCAACTTTCCGTCCAGCGCCACGGCACGGTTCACCGGCTGCCACTCCACCCGATCCTCGACCCCCAGCGAGCGCAGCAGATGGTCGACCGGACCGCCCGGCTGGGCGCCGCTGATGTCGTGGACGCCGGCATCGAAGACGTAGCGGAAGGGCTCGGCGCCCGGGTCGCTGCGGTTGCGTGCCTTGACCGTCCAGGAGGTGCAGAAGCCGCCGGGGCGGTCATGCGCCTCCAGCACCGTCACCCGCGCCCCGGCCCGTGCCAGCAGCGCCGCCGCCGTCAGGCCGCCGATGCCGGAGCCGACCACCACCACGTCGCGCTCATTCGGGACGATGCGCGTGCGGTTCAGGATCGCGGGCGCCGGCCAGGGGTGCGGATCGGCCTCCGCCAACCGCCGGCGCATCGCCCGCCCGACGATCCAATCCGGCAGCAGCCGGTTGGCGACCATGCCCAGCGCGCTGGCGCCGATGGAGAAAGCGGCCTCCCAGCCGGGCAGGGCGGCGAAGCCGAAACCGCCGATCAGGAACAGCACGCCCCAGACCGCTGTCATCAGCCGGTTGACGGCGACGAACTGCGGCAGGTGCCAATAGTCGCGCGGCCAGTCGTCACGGGCATATTGCAGGGTGAAGGGTCTGTCGGCGGCGATGCTGCCGAAGGCCATGGCGGACAGCGCCAGATGGATGGCGAGGCCGAGATTGTGGACCGGCCAATCCCAGCCCAGCGGACCGCAGACCGGCAGCATGGCGAAGAAGGCGACGGCCACCAGCTCCGGCGCCTTGAGGGAGCCGCGCAGCCTGTCGAGGACGCAGAGGGCGAGGCTGGCCACCAGCGCCGCAAGGGAGGCCGCCAGCAGCCCGGCGAGCGGCAAGACGGCGCCGAACAGCAGCCAGGGAGAGAAGCCCAGCAGAATGCGGAACGCGATGGGAAGCTTGGCAGGGGGAAGCTTGGCGGGCGTACGCATCGGGATGGTGCCTTCGCGGAGGTGGAAACTGCGAAGGACCATCGGCGGGAGGCGGGCGTACGTGCCAGCGCGGGTGCGTAAGGAGCGGGCTTGGCTTCGTGAACTGCGGCGTACGTCAATTCGCGATGCGTGAATTGCGGGAGCGTACGGAGGTATACGTGTCGGGTGGGGGGATCGGAGCCGACACTACAACGGCCGACGTGCCTTCAGCGCCGCGGTCAACGTGCCGTCGTCGAGATAGTCCAGCTCGCCACCGATCGGGACGCCATGCGCCAGACGCGAGACCGACACATCGGAGTCGGTCAGTCGGTCGGTCACCACATGGGCGGTGGTCTGACCGTCGACGGTGGCGTTGAGCGCCAGGATGATCTCGCGCACAGCCGGATCCTTGGCCCGTTCGGCGAGCCCGGCGATGTTCAGATCGTCGGGCCCGACACCCTGCAATGCCGACAGCAGGCCGCCCAGCACATGGTAGGTGCCGCGGAAGGCGCGGGTGCGTTCCAGCGCCCACAGGTCGCCGGCATCCTCCACCACACAGATGACCGAGCGGTCGCGGGTGGAGTCGGAGCAGACGGTGCAGGGATCGCGGCTGTCCAGGTTACCGCAGACGGAACAGGCGCGGATCGATTCACCGGCCGCCGCCATCGCCTCCGACAGAGGCACCAGCAGGCTGTCCCGCCGCTTCATCAGATGCAGCGCCGCCCGCCGCGCCGACCGGGGGCCGAGCCCCGGCAGCTTGGACAGCAACTGGATCAGGCGTTCGATTTCAGGTCCGATCATGAATGTGCAAATCCGCCTCTCCCCTCCGGGGAGAGGGGATTTTCACAGGTGCTGTAGGATCAGAACGGCAGCTTCATGCCCGGCGGCAGCTTCAGGCCGCCCATCATCTTCGAGGTTTCCTCGGCGACATGCTGCTCGACCTTCTTCTTGGCGTCGTTGAAGGCGGCGACGATCAGGTCCTCCAGCACCTCGACGTCCTCGGGATCGACGACGGACTTGTCGAGCTTGACCTTCTTCATCTCGCTCTTGCCGTTGACGGTCACGACGACCATGCCGGCGGCGCTCTGGCCGGTCACTTCGACCTGCTCCAGGCTCGCCTGCATTTCCTGCATCTTGGCCTGCATCTGCTGGGCCTGCTTCATCATGTTGCCGATATTCTTCATCGGTCAGTACTCTCCTTCGTCGTCGAGGGGGTAATAGACCCCATCGTCCTGCTGCTGAACCATGAAATCGGGTGTCTCGCCGTCATCCGCAACCGCCGCACTCTCCGCCGCGGCAACTTCGGCGAGGTCGCGGATGTCGATGATCTTCGCGCCGCTGAAGGCGTCGAGCACGGCGCGCACCACCGGGTTGGCTTCCGCCTCCGCCCAGGCGCGATGTTTTTCGGCCTTGTCCTGTTCGGCCAGCGTTGGCTGGGCCGATCCATCGGACAGGGCGACGATCCAGCGATGGCCGGTCCATTCGCTCAGGAACTGCCCGACCTTGGCCGGCAAAGTCGGCGGGGCGGCAGGGCGAAGCTTCAGCTCCAACCGGCCCGGCTCCATGCGGACCAGCTGAACCGTCTCCATCAGGTAGCCGTAGAGCGCGCCCTCGCGCCGGTCGGAGAACAGCTGCACCAGCGCACGGAAGTCGTGCGGCATCGGCGACAGCTCTTCGCCCGTCTGCGTGGCGACTGGCGCAGGGGCGGCCTGCGCAACGGGGGCGCTCTGCGGCTGGGCAGACCCCATGGAGCGGGCAACGGCGTGGGACGATTGGGTGGCGACCGCGACGGGACCGCCGCCGCCGGGACCGCGGCCCATGGGCGCGCTCGCTCCGCCATTGGCCTGCTGGGCCTGGAACTGGCGGATCAGTTCGCCCGGCGTCGGCAGGTCGGCGGCGTAGGACAGGCGGACAATCACCATCTCCAGCGCCTGCTGCGGCACCGGAGCGGCCTGCACCTCGTTCAGCCCCTTCAACAAAAGCTGCCAGGCGCGGGTCAGCGCCGGCATGCCGAGCTTGCCCGACAGAGTGGCGCCGCGCGTGCGCTCGGCTTCCGGCAGAGACGGATCGTTGGCGCTGTCGGGCACCACCTTCAGACGGGTCAGGTTGTGGACGAGATCCAGCAGGTCCTGCAGGATCACCACCGGATCGGCGCCGACACGGTGCAGGTCGGCCAGGATGTCCATCGCCTCGGCGGGGCGCGCGGAGACGGCGGCCTCGAACAGGTCGATGACGCGGGTGCGGTCGGCCAGACCCAGCATGTCGCGCACCTGCTGCGCCGTGACGGTGCCGGCGGCGAGCGCGATCGCCTGATCGAGCAGCGACAGCCCGTCGCGCACCGACCCGTCGGCGGCGCGCGCGATCAGGGCGGAGGCATCCCCTTCGATGTCGGCGCCTTCCAGGGCGGTGACGCGGGTGAAATGCTCCTTCAGCACCTGGGCGTCGACGCGGCGCAGGTCGAAACGCTGGCAACGCGACAGCACCGTCACCGGGACCTTGCGGATCTCGGTGGTGGCGAAGACGAACTTCACATGGCTCGGCGGTTCCTCAAGCGTCTTCAGGAGCGCGTTGAACGCGCTCTTCGACAGCATGTGGACCTCGTCGATGATGTAGAGCTTGTAGCGGGCCGAGACGGGCGAGTAGCGCACGCCGTCGATGATCTCGCGGATGTCGTCGACGCCGGTGTGGCTGGCGGCGTCCATCTCCATCACGTCGACGTGGCGGTCCTCGGCGATGGCGCGGCAGTTGTCGCACACGCCGCAGGGGCTGACCGTCGGCCCGCCCTTGCCGTCGGGACCGGTGCAGTTCAGCGCGCGGGCGATGATGCGGGCGGTGGTGGTCTTGCCCACGCCGCGCACCCCGGTCAGCATGAAGGCCTGGGCGATGCGGCCCGACTGGATGGCGTTGGTCAGGGTGCGGACCAGCGCGTCCTGGCCGATCAGTTCGTCGAAGGTCTTCGGCCGGTATTTGCGCGCGAGCACCCGATAGGCCAGTCCGGTGGCGGGAGCGGAGGCGGCGGTCATGTCGGCGGTGGTATCGGTCACGCGGCTGGCCTGTCGAAACGACGGGAGGGGAATTGCGGGCCGCAGGATAGCGTCCCGGCGCCGCGCTGTCGCCGTCTGTTTCGTGCTGGCAATTTTTGCAGAGGGTGGGAGACTGGACGAACGACCCGAGCCGTAACTCGTTGCGGCTGCTTCCTTCCGGACCTGACCGGGTTGGCGAGGGACTCGTCCGACGCCAGTCTCCCGCCGCTGTTATGGGCATTCGCGCGGGCGGATGCAAGGGGAAACGGTTCGTGTGCGCGGGCGGTGGCCGACTATGGGCAATTATTTCTCGGACTATAATTTACAGCTCCGCCAACAATCGGTCCTAAAGGGGCTAAGGAGGCTTCTTCCCTCCTGGACCGGCTTGGGGGCAATGAAAAAGGGGGGCGCCGCGGCACCCCCCTTCTCGAACCCGTTGGACCGGGTAACCCTTACTTCTTCAGCGCCGCGACGCCCGGCAGTTCCTTGCCTTCCAGCCATTCCAGGAAGGCGCCGCCGGCGGCCGAGACGTAGGTGAACTTGTCCTCGACCCCGGCATGGGCCATCGCCGCCACGGTGTCGCCGCCGCCGGCGACCGACAGCAGGCCGCCGGCCTCGGTGCGGGCGGCGACCAGACCGGCCACGGCGTTGGTGCCGGCGTCGAAGGGTTGGATCTCGAAGGCGCCGAGCGGGCCGTTCCACACGACGGTCTTGGCGCCCTGCAGCTTCACGCCCAGGAACTCGACGGTGGCCGGTCCGATGTCCAGCGCCATCTCGTCGGCACCGATGGCGTCGAAGGCGACGACGCGGTTGGCGGCGCCGGCCTTGAACTCCTTGGCGACGACGAAATCCTTCGGCAGCAGGATCTCGCAGTTGGCTTCCTTGGCGGTCGCCATGATGGCGCGGGCCTGGTCGGCCATGTCCTTCTCGCACAGCGAGGCGCCGACGTCGGTGCCCTGGGCGAACAGGAAGGTGTTGGCCATGCCGCCGCCCAGAACCAGCAGGTCCACCTTGCGGACCATGTTGCCGAGCAGTTCCAGCTTGGTGGAGATCTTCGCGCCGCCGACGACGGCGGCGACCGGGCGCTCCGGCTTCTCCAGCGCCAGGGTCAGGGCCTTCAGCTCGGCTTCCATCAGGCGGCCGGCGGCGTTCGGCAGCAGGCGGGCGACACCCTCGGTCGAGGCATGGGCGCGGTGGGCGGCGGAGAAGGCGTCGTTGACGTAGATGTCGCCCAGTTCGGCCATCCGCTTGGCGAAGGCCTGGTCGTTCTTCTCCTCTTCGGCGTGGAAGCGGGTGTTCTCCAGCAGCACGATGGCGCCGTCATGCACCTTGGCGATGGCCTCCTTCGCCTTGTCGCCGACGCAATCCTCGGCGAAGGCGACCTTCTGGCCGACGGCGGCGCTCAGCGCGTCCAGCACGTTGCGCAGCGAGTTCTTGGCGTCCGGGCCGTTTTTCGGGCGACCGAAATGCGACAGGACGACGACCTTGGCGCCCTTGGAGGACAGTTCCTTCAGGGTGGGGGCGAGGCGGTCGATGCGGGTGGTGTCGGACACCTTGCCGTCCTGCATCGGGACGTTCAGGTCGGCGCGCACCAGCACCGTCTTGCCGCTGACCTCAAGGTCGTCGATCGTGTTGAAATCGGTCATCTTCACACTTCCCCTAATATTGGCCGTTTCCCGTCCGGGACCGGCCCTCGGTCGATTTGGCGGAACCCAATCACAGCGCCGAGCGCATTGCAACGCCCCAAGGGTGGGGCGAAATGGGGCATATTGACCCTGCAACACCTGTCAAAGCGCTGAGAACGAAAGCGAAGATGCGGGGAGGAGGGGTGCTGCAACCCCAGGCTTCTGCAACATTTCCGTAACTTGACCCTGTGCGTGGCCTGTGCAAACACCCAACTGTAGGCCAATGGGCCGCAAAACGGGGGTTGAAGCGCAGGCGATGGCTGAGGCGGACATCAACCGCGAGACGGAATTGAAGTTGGCGGCGAAGCCGGAAGACTTCGACACGCTGCGTGCCTCTCCCGCCATTGCGGACCGGACGACCGGCCCGGCAACGGCGAAGACCCTGGAAAGCACCTATTACGACACCGAAGACCGCCGGCTCGCCGCGCACAAGGTGACGCTGCGGGTGCGCAAGACCGGCGACGGCTATGTCCAGACGGTCAAGTCCGCACCGGACGAGGACGGGCTGGGGCGCGGGGAATGGGAATGCGCGGTGACCTCCGCCGCACCCGACCTGACGCTGATCGCCGACGCCGCCGCAATCGAGCTGCTGGGCACGCTCAGCGAATCGGAGCTGCAGCCGGTCTTCACCTCGGTCGTCGAACGGACGATCCAGGATGTGACGCTGGGCGAGGGGGACGCCGCCGCCTCCATCGAGGTCGCCTTCGACCGCGGCCGCATCGAGCTGCCCGATGGCCGGTCCCGCGACCTGTGCGAGGTTGAGCTGGAGCTGAAGAGCGGCCCGCCCGCCGCACTGTACGATCTGGCGCAGGAATTGACGAAGGCGGCACCGCTGCGGCTGGAAATGCGCAGCAAGGCGGAGCGTGGCCACGCGCTGGCGAATGGTGCCAACGACAAGGCGCTGAAGGCGGAAAAGCTGCTTCTCGATCCCGAGACGACGGTGGAAGGGGCGGTGGCCCGCATCGTGCGCGCCTGCCTTGCCCACATGGTCGCGAACGAGGCGGTGACGCTGGCCGGCGACGATCCGGAGGGCGTGCACCAGATGCGCGTCGCGCTGCGCCGGCTCCGCTCGGCCATCGCGCTGTTCCGGCCCTTCATTCCGGCCGCGCAATATCTCTGGCTGGTCGGCGAGATCAAATGGCTGGCCGGCAGCCTGGGGCCGGCGCGCGACTGGGACGTGTTCGGCGAGGAGTTGCTGGCCCCTGTGCGCGACGCCTTCCACAAGGCCGACGGGCATGGTCGCTCGGCGGTGGAGGATCTGGACACGCTGGCCGCGGCGGCCGAGGCGAAGCGGTTGCGCGCCTATGAGGGTGTGCGCGAGGCGATCCGGTCGGACCGCTACACCGCCTTCCTGCTGGGCGTCGGCAGCTGGGTGGAGAAGCGCGGCTGGCGCGACCAGCCGGTCAGCGAGGAGTCGGTGCGGCTGTTCCAGCCGGTGATCGGGTTGGCCGACCATCTGCTGAACAAGCGCCACAAGAAGGCCAAGCGGGCCGGCCACGGCTTCGCCCATCTGCCGGTGGCCCAGCGCCACCAGCTGCGCATCGCCTTGAAGAAGCTGCGCTATGCCGTGGAGTTCTTCCGCAGCCTGTATGACGACAAGCCGGTGCGGCGCTACATCCAGCAGCTTGCCGCCTTCCAGGACGCGCTGGGCCACCTGAACGACGTGGCGACGGCGACGCGGCTTCTGCACGAGCTGCATGACGACGGCAGCCGCTCCGCCCCCGGCGAGCCGCGCGCGGCCGGCATCGTCATCGGCTGGCACGCCCGCGGGGTCGCCGACACCGAAGCGGCGCTGGTCGCCCTGTGGCATGATTTCATCGACACCAAGCATTTCTGGTCGAAGCCGGACGCTGCGGTGTAGAGTCCCAGGGACATGCTCACGATCCTCGTCGCCAACATCAAGGGCGGCTGCGGCAAGACGACCGTCGCCACCCATCTCGCTGCCGCGTCCGCCGCGGCGGGCCTGCCCACCGTGCTGGCCGACGTGGACCGTCAGCACTCCTCGCTCGGCTGGCTGGAGCGCCGGCCGGGACAGGCGCCGACTCTGGTCGGGCTCGATTGGGCCAAGGACTTCTCCGACACGCCGCGCGGCACCAGGCGGCTGGTGATCGACGCGCCCGCCGCGCTGAAGACCAAGCAGATCGAGGATCTGGTGAAGATGGCCGACGTCGTCGTGCTGCCGGTGCTGCCCGGCGCCTTCGACGAACAGGCGACCCAGCGTTTCCTCGGCAAGCTCGATGAATTGAAGCGCATCGCCAAGAAGAAGACCACGGTGGCGGTGGTCGGCAACCGCATGCGTGCCCGCACCAGGGCCGCCGACCGGCTGGACCGCTTCCTCGGCGGCATCGGTCATCAGGTGGTGACCCGCCTGCGCGACAGCCAGATCTACGCCGACGCGGCCGAAAGCGGCCTCAGCCTGTTCGACATGCCGGGCAAGCGCGCCGCCGAGCATCGCGGCGACTGGCAGCCGCTGCTGAGCTACATCGACGGGGTCTGAAGGAGGGGGGCTGCAATGCGGCCTTCCCTACACACCCGCACCACAACGAACAGCCATTTGGTCGGGATCAGCGTGTTGCCGCTGGAATGCTCCGGATAGGCGGTCTCCAGGCGGCGGCGGTAGGCGGCGAGGAAACGGTCGAGTTCGGGACCGGTCAGGCGGTCCATCACCGGCGCCAGTGCCGCCTGATGCAGCCATTGCAGAAGCGGAACGTCGCCGCCGAGAGCGTGGAAATACTCGGTCTCCCACAGCTCGATGGACGCTCCTTCCGGGCTGAGCCAGTCGTAATAGTCCTGGGCATCGTAACCCCGGCCCTCGGTCAGCGGAGCCGCGGGCCAGGCGCCATGCAGCCGGTCCGCCCAGGGGCCGTCGGCGGCGGTTTCCAGAAGCAGGCTGTGGGTGGTCTGGTCCTGCGGGCGGGGCAGGGCGACGGCCAGCACGCCGCCGGGGCCGAGCGATTGCAGCAGCTCGGGAAACAGCCGGTCATGCCCGGCCACATGCTGTAGCCCGCCGGCCGAGACGACGAGATCCGTCGGCCAGTGGGGACGCCAGACCGCCAGATCGGCGTGGAGATAGGGTATACTGGCGCCACTCCCTGGGGGATGCGCCAGTCGGTTATGTCCCTGAGCCGATACGCACAACCACGGGGGTTGCACGCTGGGGCCGGTGTATGAACCCGGCGAACTCGATGCGTGCGTCCTGCTGGAACCGCAGGATGGCGTCGA
>JBKHVJ010000363.1:0-14894 GCA_046570145.1 Alphaproteobacteria bacterium | reverse complement strand
GGAAGTGAAGTGGCGCTGCACGTCGTCCTTCCCCAAGTCCCTCGACACCATCTATGGCGCCGCCGAGCTGATGGCGAAGCAGGTGGCCGAGGCCACCGACGGCAAGTTCCAGATCCAGGTCTTTGCCGCCGGCGAGGTGGTTCCGGCTCTGCAGGCGCTGGATGCCGCCAGCAACGACACGGTGGAGATGTGCCACACGGCGTCCTACTACTATGTCGGCAAGGATCCGGCCTTCGCCTTCGGCTGCTGCCTGCCCTTCGGCCTGAACACCCGCCAGCAGAACGCCTGGTTCTATCACGGCGAGGGCGGCAAGCTGCTGGAGGAGTTCTACGCCGGCTACAACCTGAAGGCGCTTGCCGGCGGCAACACCGGCTCCCAGATGGGCGGCTGGTTCCGCAACGAGATCAAAAGCGTCGAAGACCTCAAGGGGCTGAAGTTCCGCATCTCCGGCCTGGGCGGCCAGATCCTGGCCAAGCTCGGCGTGGTGGCGCAGCAGGTCGGCGGCGGCGACATCTATCCGGCGCTGGAACGCGGCACCATCGACGCCGCCGAGTTCAACGGCCCCTACGACGATGAGAAGCTCGGCCTCTACAAGATCGCGCCGAACTATTATTATCCGGGCTGGTGGGACGGCACCTCGCTCCAGCATTTCTTCATCAACACCAACCGCTGGAACAGCCTGCCGAAGCATTACCAGGCGGCGCTGACCGCTGCCGCGGCGCTGGCCAACGTCGACAGCGTGGCGCGCTACGATGTGCTGAACCCGGCGGCCCTGAAGCGCGTGGTCGCCAACGGCGCCAAACTGCGCGCCTTCCCGCAGGACGTGCTGCAGGCCAGCCACAAGGCGGCGATGGATCTCTATGACGAGCTGTCGGAGAAGAACCCGGCCTTCAAGAAGTTCTACGAGAGCTACCGCCGCTTCCAGAACGATTCCAACCTGTGGCTCCAGGCTTCGGAATATGCCTACGACAGCGCCACGCTCCGCCTGACCCGGCGCTGATCCGCCGCCGCTCCTTGCGATCCCAGCCAAGACCGGGTGCCGGCATCGCCGCTCCCGGTCTTGGCATCGTCGCGGCGTTCGCGACCGGCCTTCCGGGAGAAGCTGCCCTCCATGACGAGCCCCACCCCCTCCCCCCTGATGACGGCCCTGATCGGGGCCTGCCGGCTGGTCGACGCGGTCACCGCGCGGCTGGGCAAGGCGATATCCTGGCTGATCCTGCTGGCGATCCTGGTGTCCGCAGTCAACGCGGTCGTCCGCAAGCTGTTCGACGTCAGCTCCAACTCGTGGCTGGAACTGCAATGGGTGCTGTTCGCCGCGGTGTTCCTGCTCTGCTCCCCCTGGACGCTGAAGGAGGACGAACACATCCGCATCGATATCGTCAATGCGATGCTGAGCAAGCGCGCGCGCGACGGCGTCGACCTGTTCGGCCATGTGGCCTTCCTGCTGCCCTTCAGCTTCGTGATGATGATCACCTCCTGGCCCTTCGCGCTTGCCTCCTATGCGATCGAGGAGCAGTCGATGAATGCGGGAGGGCTGCCGCAATGGCCGGCCAAGCTGCTGATTCCGCTTGGCTTCACCGTGCTGTTCCTCCAAGGCCTGTCCGAGCTGGTGAAGCGGGTCGCGATCATGGGCGGGCATCTGGAGGACGCGACCCAGCGGGCCGGGGGCCATCAGGCGGCAGCCGAGGCCGAGGCCGAGCGGCTGCTCGCCGCGGAGCGCGAGCGGGCCGCCCATCCCGACACCATTCCCAGCCGGTAGACGCGCGATGAGCACGACCTCCCCCGCCCTTTCGCCGCGCACCGTCCGGCTGTCCGTCATCTCCCTGCTGCTGCTGGCCGCCGTCGCCGTGGCGCTCTACGTGCTGCCGGTGCCGGGCGCCGGCGCACTCGCCGAACAGGACGGCTGGCGCGGCTGGTTCGGCCACAACATGGCGCCGATCATGTTCGCCGTGCTGGTGGTCATGCTGCTGCTGGGCTATCCGGTCGCCTTCGCGCTGGCCGCCAACGGGCTGCTGTTCGGCCTGATCGGCATCGAGCTGGGCCTGTTCCGGCCAGACCTGTTCCAGGCGTTGCCGGAGCGCGTCTACGGCACGATGAACAACGACGTGCTACTGGCGGTACCCTTCTTCACCTTCATGGGGCTGGTGCTGGAGCGGTCCGGCATGGCCGAGGATCTGCTCGACACCATCGGGCAGCTGTTCGGCTCCATCCGCGGCGGCCTCGCCTATGCCGTCATCTTCGTCGGCGCGCTGCTGGCGGCGACGACCGGCGTGGTCGCCGCGTCGGTCATCTCCATGGGCCTGATCTCGCTGCCGATCATGCTGCGCTACGGCTACGACCGCCGCCTGGCGTCGGGCATCATCGCCGCGTCGGGCACACTGGCCCAGATCATCCCGCCGTCGCTGGTGCTGATCGTCATGGCCGACCAGCTCGGCCGCTCGGTCGGCGACATGTACGAGGCCGCCTTCGTGCCGGGCCTGCTGCTGTCGGGCCTCTATGCGCTCTATGTGTTCGTCATCTCGATGATCTTCCCCAAGGCCGCCCCCGGCCTGCCGCCGGAGGCCATCGCCTATCGCGAGCCGAACGGGACGCGCGGCGTCTGGCAGCTCGGCCTGCTCGCCCTGTTCTCGGGCGCCGTCGCCTATTGGGTGATGGGCCGGACCGGGGTGAAGTCCGGCGCCGACTATGTGGTGTTGCTGCTGTCGGTGGCGGTGCTGGTGGCGTTCCTGGCCGCCACCTTCAACCGGACCTTCGGCGCGCAGCGTCTGGTCCTTCAGATCGCGGTGACGGCGGTCCTGGCGGCGGCGGCGGCGTGGCTGACGCTGAACGGCTGGACCACGCTGGCCCTGCTCGGCGATTCCGTCACGGCCGGCGCGCTCTACGCCTTGGCGGTGGCACTGGTGGAACGCGCCAGCGGGCGGCGCATGATCTCCCGGATGGCGGAACAGGCGACCTTCGTGATGGTGCCGCCGCTGGCGCTGATCTTCCTGGTGCTCGGCACCATCTTCATCGGCCTCGCCACCCCGACGGAGGGCGGTGCCATGGGTGCCGTCGGCGCGCTGGCGCTGGCGGCGATGAAGAAACGGCTGAACCTCGACATGGTGCGCCAGGCCACCTACTCGACGGCGAAGCTGGCGGCCTTCGTCCTGTTCATCCTGATCGGGGCGCGGGTGTTCTCGCTGACCTTCTACGGCGTCAACGGCCATGTCTGGGTCGAGGAGCTGATGATCTCGCTGCCGGGCGGGCAGATGGGCTTCCTGATCGCGGTCAGCGTCATGGTGTTCCTGCTGGCCTTCTTCCTCGATTTCTTCGAGCTGGCCTTCATCGTCATCCCGCTGCTGGCCCCGGCGGCGGACCGGCTGGGCATCGATCTGGTGTGGTTCGGCATCATCCTGGCGGTGAACATGCAGACCAGCTTCATGCACCCGCCCTTCGGCTTCTCGCTGTTCTTCCTGCGTTCGGTGGCGCCGAAGCTGCCCTACATCGACCGCGTGACGAAGAAGGAGACGGCGCCCGTCATGACCAGCCAGATCTATTGGGGAGCGGTGCCCTTCGTCGTCATCCAGCTGGTGATGGTGGCGCTGGTGATCGCCTTCCCGCAGATGGTCATGCATTACAAGTCGGCGGCCGTGAAACTCGACGACAAGCAGATCGAGGAACAGTTCCAGGGGCTGGGCAGCAGCCTGGACGACGACATGCCGCCGCTGGAATTCAAGTGAGACAGGAAGGGAAGACGACATGCGCATCGCCGTCGTAGGGGCCGGCGCCGTAGGCGGCGCCCTGGCGGGCTATCTCGCCGCAACCGGGCGGCACGAGCTGTCTCTGCTGGCGCGCGGCGCCCATCTGGCGGCGATCCGCGAGCGCGGGCTGACCGTCCAGACGCCGAAGGGCACGCTGACCTGCAGGCCGCTGGCCAGCGACGACGCCGCCGATCTGGGTCCGCAGGACGTGGTGATCGTCACGGTCAAGGGGCACGGGCTGCCGGCCTTGGCGTCGTCCTTCCCGGCGCTGTGCGGGCCGGACACGCTGGTGGTGGCGGCGCAGAACGGCATTCCCTGGTGGTACCTGCACGGCGCCGGCGATGGCGTGACGGCGGAGCCGCTGGAGGTGGTCGATCCAGGCGGCGCCCTGTGGTCGGCCATCGGCCCGGAGCGGATCGCCGCCTGCGTGATCGAGGTGTTGCCCGCCCGCATCGTCGAACCGGGCGTCGTCGCCCACACCGCCATGCCGGTGCTGGCCTTCGGCGCTCCGCGTCCGGACGACCATGCCGAAAAGCTGGCGGCACTGGCCGACGCCTTCAATGCCGGCGGCGCCACCGCCCGCCTGCCCACCGACATCCGCATCCCGCTGTGGAGCAAGCTGATGCTCAACATGGCGGTCGGCCCGACCAGCGTGCTGACCGGCGCCACCATGGGCGCCATGGAGCTGGCCCCCGGCATGGCCGCGGTCCAGGGCCGGCTGATGCGCGAATGTCTGGCCGTCGCCCGCGCCTGGGGCGTCGACCTGCCCGACGACATCGACGAGCGGCTCGGCCGCGGCAGCGGCGTCCCCGGCCACAAGCCGTCGATGCTTCAGGATTTCGAGGCGGGACGCAGCATGGAGATCGACCCCATCGTGACCGCCGTCCTCGAACTGGCCCGCCGCCGCGGCGTGCCGGTGCCGACCATCGAGACGCTGTGGGCGCTGACTGCCTTGAAGGAGCGGGTGGCACGCGCCGGCTGATGCCGGCCGCCGCACCCGCCCTCGAACGAACCGATTTCCGGAGAACACCCGACATGTCCCCCGACACCCACCCGATCACCAACTTCATCGCAGGCCGTTGGCGGCCGGGCCGCGACAGGCTCGACATCTTCAATCCGTCGGACCTGGATGAGCTGGCCGGCTCCTACTCCCTGGCCGGTGCCGACGACGTGGCGGAGGCGGTGGCCGCCGCCCGCAGCGCCCAGCCGCACTGGCGTGCCGCAACGGTGGAACAACGCTCCCTGGTGCTCGACGCCATCTCCCGCGCGCTGTTTGACGGCAAGGACGAGTTGGCACGGATCGCCGCCACCGAGGGCGGCAAGACCATCCCCGACGCCTTGGGCGAGATCGTCCGCGCCGCCCATCTCGCCCGCTTCTTCTCGGCCGAGGCGCTGCGGGCGCCGGGCGAGACGCTGGGCTCGGTGCGGCCCGGGGTCGAGGTCGACGTGACGCGCGAGCCGGTCGGCGTCATCGGTCTGGTGACGCCCTGGAACTTCCCGGTCGCCACGCCGATGTGGAAGATCGCCCCGGCGCTCGCCTTCGGCAACGCGGTGATCTGGAAGCCCTCGGAAAAGACCCCCGGCATCTCCATCGCCGTCACCCGCATCGTCGTGGCGGCGCTGGAAGCGCACGGCATGCCGGCCGGCCTGTTCAACCTGGTGATCGGCGCGGGTCCGAACGTCGGCGCCGCGGTGGTCGATGCGGTGGACGCGGTGTCCTTCACCGGGTCCGTCAACACCGGACGGCGCATCGCCGTGCGCTGCGCCGAGCGCATGATCCGCGTCCAGCTCGAGCTGGGCGGCCAGAACCCGCTGGTGGTGCTGGGCGACGCCGATCCGGAACGCGCCGCCGAGATCGGGGTCAACAGCGCCTATTTCCATGCCGGGCAGCGCTGCACCGCCACCGGCCGCTTCATCGTCGAGGACGGCATCCACGATGCCTTCGTCGCCGCGATGGTGGAACGGATGGCGGCCTTGCGCATCGGCCACGCCCTGCAGCCGGAAACGCAGATCGGCCCGGTGATCGACGAGTTCCAGCTGACCAAGAACCTGCACTACATCGACACCGGTCTCGGCGAGGGCGCCCGGCTGGCCTCCGGCGGCACCCGGCTGGAGCGGGCGACGCGCGGGTACTTCCTGGCCCCGGCCCTGTTCACCGAGACCAGCAACGCCATGACCATCAACCGGGAGGAGGTGTTCGGCCCGGTCGCCAGCGTCATCCGCGTCAGGGATTACGAGGAGGCGCTGGCCGTCGCCAACGACACCGATTACGGCCTGTCATCGGGCATCGTCACCAACTCGATGAAGCATGCCCGCCATTTCCAGGCGAACATCCAGGCCGGCATGACCATGCTGAACCTGCCAACGGCGGGCGTCGACTACCACGTCCCCTTCGGCGGCCGGAAGATGTCGAGCTACGGCCCTCGCGAGCAGGGACGCTCGGCCATCGAGTTCTACACCATCATCAAGACGGCCTACCGCGCGCTGTGACGCAGGCCCGAAGCCCAGGGAGAGCGCCCTTGCCGAACGACATCCAAACCAGCGGGCGGCCGGATTTCGCGACGGCCGTGCTCGCCCCCATCCGTGCCATCGTCGGCGATCGCGGCCTGATCACCGATCCCGATACCATGAAGCCCTTCATGGAATCCTGGCGGGACGGCTGGGTCGGCCGGTCGCCGGCCGTGGTGCTGCCCGACAGCACCGAGGATCTCGCCGCCGTCGTCCGGATCTGCGCCGAAACCCGCACGCCCATCGTGCCCCAGGGCGGCAACACCGGCCTGACCGGGGCCAGCCAGCCGCACGCCGACGGGTCGGAGATCGTCATCTCCACCAACCGCCTGAACCGCATCCGCGAGATCGACATCGACAACGACACGATGACGGTGGAGGCCGGCTGCATCCTCGCCAACATCCAGAACGCGGCGCGCGACGTCGGCCGGCTGTTCCCGATGAGCCTCGCCGCCGAGGGATCCTGCCAGATAGGCGGCAACATCGCCACCAACGCCGGCGGCGTGCAGGTGGTGCGCTACGGCAACATGCGCAACCTCGTGGCGGGGCTGGAGGTGGTGCTGCCCGACGGGCGGGTCTGGGACGGGCTGCGCGGCCTGCGCAAGGACAATGCCGGCTACGACCTGAAACAGATCTTCATCGGCTCCGAAGGCACGCTCGGCATCGTCACCGCCGCGGTGCTGAAGCTGTCGCCGCTGCCGCGCGCCACGGCGACGGCGCTGGTCGCGGTGTCGGCCCCCAGCGACGCCGTGGACCTGCTGACCCGCGCCAAGGGCGTGGCCGGCGACCGCATCGTCACCTTCGAGCTGATCCAGCGCGCCTGCATCGACGTGGCCCGCCGCCATGTGCCGGACGTGCCCGATCCCCTGCGCGACCGCTACCCCTGGTACGTGCTGGTGGAGCTGGCCGACCAGGACTCGGGCAACCGCCTGGCCGAGATGCTGGAGAGCATCCTGGAGGCGGGGATGGAGGCCGGCGAGGTGCTCGACGGGGTGGTCGCGGCGTCGAAGGCCCAGGCCGATTCGCTGTGGCGCATCCGCGAAGGCATACCGGAAGGGCAGAAGCGCGAGGGCGTGTCCTTCAAGCACGACGTGTCGGTGCCGATCTCCCGGGTGGCGCGCTTCCTCGACCGTACCGACGCGGCGCTGGAACGGGCCTGCCCCGGCATCCGCCCCTTCTCCTTCGGCCATCTCGGCGACGGCAACATCCATTACAACCCGATCCAGGCGGAAGACGGCGACCCGGCCGAATGGCGGGCGAAGCTGGCGACGGTCAACGCCATCGTCCACGACATCGTCGTCGAGCTCGGCGGTTCGATCTCGGCCGAACATGGCATCGGCCGCCTGCGCATCGACGAAATGCCACGCTACAAATCGCCGGTGGAATTGGAGATGATGGCGACGCTGAAGCGTGCCTTCGACCCGCACAACATCATGAATCCGGGAAAGATCCTGCATTCCTCCGGAGTGACGCCGTGACGTTCGACCATCTGAAGGACTGGGTCGGCCGGGTGGAGATGCGGACCGACACCGCCATCGCCGCGCCGCTGGCCGGGCTGGCGGCGACGCTGGACCACGACACCCCGCCCTGGCCGGCGGGGGAGCTGCCGCCGCTCGGCCACTGGCTGCATTTCCTCCCCAACGCGCCGCAGCGGGACATCGGCGAGGACGGCCACCCGCGCAAGGGCGGCTTCCTGCCGCCGGTGCCGCTGCCCCGCCGGATGTGGGCCGGCAGCGACATGCGCTTCCTGGCGCCGATCCCCATCGGTGCGGAGATGCGGCGCATCTCCACCATCGAAGCGGTGGAGCACAAGGCCGGTCGGTCGGGCGACATGGTGTTCGTCAGCGTGATGCACGAGATCGCGACCGATGCCGGCGTCGCCATCCGGGAAAAGCAGGACATCGTCTACCGCGAGGCCGCCAAGCCGGGCGAACCTCCGTCGCCGGCCGCCGCCGCCGCCGAACCCCTGCCCGCAGCCGACTGGACCGGCCGCGTCACCCCCGACCCGGTGCTGCTGTTCCGCTATTCGGCGCTGACCTTCAACGGCCACCGCATCCATTACGACCGCCCCTACTGCCGGGAGACGGAAGGCTATCCGGGGCTGGTGGTGCATGGACCGTTGACGGCGACCTTGCTGATGGATCTGGTGCTGCGCAATCTCGGCGGCAATCGCGGTGGCCGCCGGGTCGCCGGCTTCCGCTTCCGCGCCCGCCGGCCGCTGTTCGACACCGCGGCCTTCATCCTGAACGCGGCGGACAGGGGGGACGGCGAGATCGACGGATGGGTGGTCGGCCCGGACGGTCAGGTTGCCATGACGGCCGAATTCGCGGTCGCGTCATGAGCGAAACGTTCGGCGGCAGGCAGCCTCGCCGCAGTTGGCTGTTCACCCCGGCGACCCGCCCGGAGCGCTTCGACCGTGCCGTCCACTCCGGCGCCGATGTGCTGATCATCGATCTGGAGGACGCCGTGCCGCCGGCCGACAAGGCGACGGCGCGCGACACGGCGATGGCCGCCCTTGCCACGCCGCCGGCCGTTCCGATCCTGCGGGCGCTGCGCATCAACGCACCGGTGACGCCCGAGGGGCTCGAGGATCTGCTGGCCCTGTCGCGCCTGCCGCGGAACGGCAGGCCGGACTGCGTCATCGTGCCGAAGGTCGACAGCGCCGAGATGATCCGATGGATGGACACGCTGTTCGACGGCACCGGTGCCCCCATGCCTTTGGTGGCACTGATCGAATCGGCGCGTGGCGTCGCGGCGGTGGAGGACATCGCCCGCGCATCGCCCCGGCTGGCCGCGCTGTTCTTCGGCGCCGCCGATCTGTCGGCCGACCTCGGTTGCGCCACCGCGTGGGAGCCGCTGCTGTCGGCGCGCTCCCGGCTGGTCAATGCCGCGGCGCTGGCGGGCATCGAAGCCGTCGATTCTCCCTTCTTCGCCCTGACCGATGCCGCCGGGCTGGAGCGGGAGACCGCCGCCGCCCTGGCGCTCGGATTCGGCGCGAAGGCGGCGATCCACCCCGGCCAGATCGCCACGATCAATGCGGCACTGACCCCAACCGAGGCCGAGGTCGCCCACGCCCGCCGCGTCCTGGCGGAGAGCGCCAAGGGCGTCGCGGTGGTCGATGGCCGCATGATCGACGAGGCGATGGCGCGCAAGGCCCGTCGCATCCTGTCCCGTGCCGCAGATACCGCCGAGCCGCAAGAGGACCCACCCTCCTGACGATCCTCGTCCCCGTGAAGCGGGTGGTCGATCGCACCGTCCAGATCCGGGCCGGGATGCTGCCGAAACGGCTTAGCGGAAGACGCGCGACAATGCGCCGTCGATCGCAGCCACGATGCGGTCGATGTCGTCGGCAGTCGCGATCAGCGCCGGGCTCAGGCACAGCGTGTTGTTGAGGCCGGGAAGAGAGCGGTTGGTGGCACCGATGATGACCCCGTTCGCCATGCAGTCGGCGACGACCGCCTGCACCAGCTTCTCCTCCGCCGGTTCCTTCGTCGCCCGGTCCTGCACCAGCTCGACGCCGCAGAACAGCCCCTTGCCGCGCACGTCGCCGACGGCGCGATGACGCTCAGACAGCTCCCACAGGCCGGACAACAGCCGCTCGCCCATCGCCTGCGTGTTGTCGAGAAGATTCTCCTCCTCGATGATGCGCATGTTCTCCAGCGCCGCCGCCGGTCCGGCGACGCAGCCGCCGAAGGTCGAGATGTCGCGGAAGAAGGACAGCGGGTCGGCCGGGTCGTCCTTGAACAGCTCGAAGATCCGCTCCGTCGTCGCGGTGCAGGAGATGGCGGCATAGCCGGAGGCCACCCCCTTGGCCATGGTGACGAAGTCCGGCTGCACGCCGTAATGCTGATAGCCGAACCAGGTGCCGGTACGCCCGAGGCCGCACACCACCTCGTCGATGTGCAGGAGCACCTCGTGGCGGCGGCAGATGTCCTGCACCTTCTCCCAATATCCCTTCGGCGGTGTGATGACACCGCCGCCTGCGGTGATCGGCTCCAGGCACAGCGCGCCGACCGTGTCGGGCCCCTCGCGCAGGATCACCGCCTCGATGGCGTCGGCGGCCAGCTCGCCGTAATTTTCCACCGCGCCATACTGGCTGCGATACTCCAGGCAATGCGGCACCTCGACGAAGCCGTCGGGGAAGGGGCCGAACTGGGCGCGGCGCTGCGCCTGCCCCGCCGCCGCCAGCGTGCCGAGCGTGGTGCCGTGATAGTCGCGCTCGCGGTAGAGGATCTTGGATTTGCGGCCGCCATGGTGCCGGTGCGCGATCTGGCGCACCATCTTGAACACCTTCTCGTTCGCCTCCGAGCCTGAGTTGGAATAATAGACCCGGCTCATTCCCGGCATCTTGCCGATCAGCTTCTCGGCGAAGCGGGCACCGGCGATGGACCCGGCGGAGTTGGCGAAATAGTTGAGCTTGACCAACTGGTCACGCACCGCGTCGGCGATGCTGGCCCGGCCATAGCCGACATTGACCGTCCACACCCCGCCCGACACCGCGTCGAGATACTCGCGCCCGGTGGCGTCCC
The DNA here is from genome assembly GCA_046570145.1 of Alphaproteobacteria bacterium. Lineage (GTDB taxonomy): Bacteria > Pseudomonadota > Alphaproteobacteria > Azospirillales > Azospirillaceae > Azospirillum. Next base: position 4,117 of record JBKHVJ010000363.1, on the reverse strand, counting down.
ACACCCGCATCCCCTTGCCTTCGACGAAGATGCGCGGGTCGGTCGTCTCGAACCCCTTGTGCTGGGTCAGATGGTGCCAGACATGGGCGCGGTCGGCCTCGATGATGTGGCGGATGTCGTTGGTGCGTGACGGGTCGTTCCGAAGGACGTCATCCATCGGTCATCTCCTCGGGTGGGGTGCGGTGCCGGTTGGGGCGGGATCAGGCGGACGTTTCGCGGTGGATCTTGAACGGCGACCAGGACTGGCTGACCGGCATGATCTCCACGCTGTTGATGTTGACGTGGGGCGGCAGCGACACCACCCAGCGCACCGTCTCGGCGATGTCCCCCGGCTGCAGCGGGTTGGCTCCGCCATAGAGCGCGTCGTAGGCCGCCTTGTCGCCGCCGGTGCGCACCAGGGTGAATTCGCTTTCCGACAGACCCGGCTCGATGGAGGTGACGCGCACGCCCTGCGCCGACAGGTCACAGCGCATGCCGAGCGAGAACTGCTTCACGAAGGCCTTGGTGCCGCCATAGACGTTGCCGCCGGGATAGGGCCAGTTGGAGGCGATTGAGGCGAGATTGACGATCAGCCCGCGCTGCGCGATCAGCCGGTCCAGCAGCAGCCGGGTGACGGTCACCAGCCCGATCACGTTGGTGTCGATCATGGTGCGCCACTGGTCCAGGTCGCAATCCTGTGCCGCTTTGGTGCCCAGCGCCAGCCCGGCATTGTTGACCAGGACGGAGATGTCGGCAAAGGCGTCGGGCAGCGAATCCAGGGCGGCGCGCGTCGCCTCCTCGTCGCGGATGTCGAAGCACAGCGGATGCACCACCGCCGGCCCGCCCAGCGCCTCGACCAGGGCGTCCAGCCGATCCCGGCGCCGGCCGGTGGCGACGATCCGCCAGCCCTCCGCCACCAGCCGCCGGGCGATGGCATCGCCGAATCCGGAGGTGGCGCCGGTGATGATGGCGGTCTTCGGGCCGATAGTCGACATTAGGTGATCTTTCCTCATGACGGAGTAGTGAAGCTCAGGCCCAGCGTGACGGCGGTCTGGATCAGGCCGGCCACCGCCACGGCGAACAGTCCCCCGGACGCCAGCCGACGCCAGCCGTCGAAGCTGAGGCGGGCGGACAGCAGCCGGCCGGCGGCGAAGCCGGCGAGCGTGGGACCCATGTAGGTCGCCAGCAGTCCGACCACGCCGGGGTCGATGGCGCCCACCATGGCGCGGCCGGCGAGGCTCAGCGCGTCGACCGCGCCGAAGAACACCGCCAGCGTGCCCTTGATGGTCCGCCGGTCCCGCCCGCCGGCCAGCAGCCACGCCGCGATCAGCGGCCCGCCGACGGCGAAGGCGGCCAGCAGCACGCCGACGATGAAGGCGATGCCGGCCCCGATCGCGCGATGCCGCAGCCAGGGCGGCGGCTCGCGCACCAGGGCGACGCAGGCCGCTCCGAAGACGGTCACCGCCACGAGAACCCGCGATGTCCCGTCGTCGAGGTTCGCGGCGATTAGGCTGCCGCACAGGGCGCCGGCGAAGCCCATCGCCAGCATCATCTGCGCCACCGCCCAGTCCACCGCGCCCTGTTCGCGGTCCAGCAGCAGGAAACAGGTCAGCAGCAGGTCGCTGACCAGGATGAAGGGGATGCCGGCGGCGGGAGAGGGCAGGAACAGCAGCCCCAGCGCCGCGATCAGGGCGTAACCGAACCCCGTCACCCCGCGGAAGGCGGCGGCGATGAAGGTCACGCCCCCGAAGAGGATCATCGACAACGGAACAATGGACTGCGGGACAGTGGACATCTGGCGCGCGACCTTTCCGGAGTGGGCTCAGACCTTGCCCTTCCAGGGCACCAGGCGGCGTTCCAGCCAGCGCATGCCGAACTCGAACAGGGCGGCGAAGAAGCCGATGACGAAGATCCCCATCAGCACGATGTCGGTGCGCAGGAAGTTGGACGCGTTCAGCACCATCTGCCCGATGCCGGTGGAGGCGGCGACCATCTCGGCGGCGACCAGCGTCGTCCAGCCCACGCCCATGCCGATCCGCAAGCCCACCAGGATGTCGGGCAAGGCCGCCGGCAGCACCACATGCACCACCACCTGCCAGCGGCTGGCACCCAGCGCACGGGCGGCGTTGACCTGATCGGCCGCCGCCGCCGACACGCCGGCCCGCGCGGCCAGCGCCACCGGGGCGAAACAGGCGAAGAAGATCAGCAGGACCTTCGACGTCTCGCCGATGCCGAACCAGATGATGACCAGCGGCAGATAGGCCAGCGGCGGCAACGGCCGGTAGAATTCGATGAAGGGGTCGAGTGCCGCCCGCAGGGACGGGCTGAGCCCGGTCGCCAGCCCCACCGGGATGCCGATCAGTGCCGCCAGCAGAAAGGCGCCGACCACTCGCAGCAGGCTCATGGCGATATGCTCGGTCAGCGGCGCGCCGTCGATCCGGCCATCCACCGCATCCAGGAAGGCCTGGAACACCGTCCCGATCTTCGGCAGGAACAGCGGCTTCACCACGCCCTGGCCGGTCAGCGCCGCCCACAGCGCCAGCGCCGCCAGGATGGCCGCCATGCTGATCAGCGCCGGCTGGGAGCGGAAGCCCTGCATCCGGCGGCGCAGCCGGCTCAGCGGCACCATCCCGGCCGGAATGCCGGCCAGACCGTCGGCGGACTTTGCTTGTTCCGTGGCGGTGGGTTTCATGCGGCCTCTCCTGCGGCGGCGTGGCTGTCGGGGCGGCTGGCGGTGCGGTCGTGGATGAAGCCCAGCACCCGTTCGCGCATCGCGATGAAGTCGGGGGAGGATTTGACCGACCGCGAATCCTGCCCGGCCAGGAAGCGCCGGCTGAAATCCAGCGGGATGGTCTCGGCGATCCGGCCGGGACGCGGGGTCATGATGATCAGCTTGGTGGCGAGGAAGATCGCCTCCTCCACCTCGTGGGTGATGAAGAAGGCCATCTTGCGCGTCTCCGCCCACACCCGCAGGATCAGCTCCTGGATCTGCTCGCGGGTGAAGGCGTCGAGCGCGCCCAGCGGTTCGTCCATCAGCAGCATGCGCGGGTCGGCGGCCAGCGCGCGGGCGATGCCGACGCGCTGCTGCATGCCGCCCGACAGCTCGTAGATCCGCTTGTCGGCGAAGGCGGCGAGCCCGACCATCTCCAGCATGCCGCGGGCACGCTGGGTCCGCTCCGCCTTGCCCATGCCCTGCATCTTCAGGCCGAAGGCGACATTGTCGACCACGTTCAGCCAGGGCATCAGGGCATGGCGCTGGAACACCACGCCGCGGTCGGCCCCCGGCCCGGTGACCGGCTTGCCGTCCAGCAGGATGTCCCCGTCCGTCGGCGGCAGGAAGCCGGCGATGCAGGACAGCAGGGTCGTCTTGCCGCAGCCCGACGCACCGAGCGCCACCACGAACTCCCCCGGTTCGATGGTCAGATTGACCCAGGACAGGGCGACGGTGCCGCTTTCGCCGCCGCCATACTGGACGCTGACATTGCGGACTTCGAGCATGCTGGGCCTCCTGACGCGTAGGGGATGGAGCCGGACCGTTACTTTGCCGCCGCCTTGACGACGTCGGCGGTCACGAAGGGACCGTAGTCGGGGGCCAGTTCGGTGACGCGGCCCTGGCTCTTCAGGAACTCGGCGGTCGATTTCAGCGCCTCGGCGGCACCGCCGCCCAGCCACTCCTTGGACGCCTGCTCCTCCAGCGGCAGGAAGCGGTAGGCGGCCAGCCCGTCCGGCACATCGGCCGGAGCGGCGCCGGTCCATTTGGCGATGGCCGCCGCCTGCGGCGATGCCGCGGTCCAGCCGTTGCCGGTCTTGGCGTAATCGGCGTCGGCAGCGGCCAGCAGCTTCACGAAGGTCGTCATGAAGTCGGGGTTGGCGGCCATGAAGGCCTTGGTGGCGACAATGCCGTCGAAGGTCGCCTTGCCCTTCTTGGCGAAATCGCCGGCGCTGGCGATCACGGTGCCGTTCTTCTTCGCGGCGGTCAGGACCGGCGCCCAGATGAAGGTGGCGTCGATGTCGCCGCGCTCCCAGGCGGCGGCGATTTCCGGCGGACGCATGTTCAGCAGCTTGACGTCCTTGCCCGACAGCCCGGCTTCCTGCAGCGCGTACATCAGCTGGTAGTGCGCGATGGAGACGAAGGGCA
>JBKHVJ010000362.1:0-13825 GCA_046570145.1 Alphaproteobacteria bacterium | reverse complement strand
TCGGCACCCCCGGCGCCAACCGGCGCGGTTTCCGGGCGGAGGTGCAGTACGACACCACCGTCGCCGCCGCCGCCCGCGCCGCCGGGAAGCCGGTGAACCCGGCCTGGCGCTATGGCAACAGGATCGTGGTGCATGCGCTGGACCTGACCTCCGCCCGGCGGGAGGCGGAGCATATCTTCCCGCACAAGGCGGGCTATCAGGTGTTCTTCCACGCGGCGGTTTCCGGACGTCTTGCCTCGTCCTAGCCGCAAAAGCCGGTGCTGCGGTCTTCCGCCACCGCGCCGGCTCGGGTAAGCTGCCCGTCCCGCCGCTGCCGACAGACACGCCCATCCATGCAAGTCTACCTGCCGATTGCCGAGATGTCGGTCAACGCGCTGCTGGTGCTCGGCATGGGCTGGCTGGTCGGCTTCCTGTCGGGAATGTTCGGGGTGGGCGGCGGCTTTCTGATGACGCCGCTGCTGATCTTCATCGGCGTCCCCCCCGCCATCGCCGTCGGCACCCAGGCCAACCAGCTGGTGGCCGCCAGCGTGTCGGGCGTGCTCGCCCACTGGCGGCGCGGCAACGTCGATGTGAAGCTGGGCGTCGTGATGCTGGGCGGCGGCGTGGTCGGCACCGCGGTGGGGGTGTGGATCTTCGGCATCCTCCAGCGGCTGGGCCAGATCGACATCGCCATCACCCTGTCCTACGTCTTCTTCCTCGGCACCATCGGCGGGATGATGCTGGTGGAAAGCAGCCGCGCCATCCTGCGCCGCCGCGCACCCACGGCCAAGCGCGGCAAGCTGCACCGCCACATCTGGCTGCATGGTCTGCCCTTCAAGATGCGGTTCCAGCGCTCCAAGCTCTACATCTCGGCCCTGCTGCCGGCGGGGATCGGGGCGGTCGGCGGCATGCTGGTGGCGATCATGGGCATCGGCGGCGGCTTCCTGCTGGTGCCGGCGATGATCTATCTGCTGAACATGCCCGCCGGTCTCGTCGCCGGCACCTCGCTGTTCCAGATCATCTTCACCACAGCGGCGGCGACCCTGCTGCAGGCGGCCACCAACCAGACGGTGGACGCCATGCTGGCGCTTCTTCTGCTGATCGGCGGCGTCGTCGGCGCGCAGTTCGGCACCAAGGCCGGCAGCCGCCTGCGCGGCGAAAATGCCCGGCTGGCGCTGGCGACGATCGTGGTGGCGGTGGCGCTGAAGCTGGCGTTCGACCTGTTCTCGCGTCCCGACGACCTGTTCACCCTGACCATGGGGGTGCGGTGATGGCCGTGTTGATGAAACGCGGGCCCACGAAGCGCCTGCTCGCACAGGGCGTGGCGGCGCTGGCCGGGCTGCTGTTGGGCGGTACGGTTGCCGCGACGGTGTGGGCGCAGCAGTTGGTCGCCGACCTGTCCAGCCACCTGATCGCCATCACCACCGGCTTCACGGGCACGGAGGTCGTGCTGTTCGGCACCACCGACGGGGCGGGCGATGTCGCCATCGTCGTCACCGGCCCGCGGGCGCCCGCCACCGTCCGCCGGAAGGAGCGGGTGGCCGGCATGTGGATGAACACCGACAGCCTGCGCTTCGACCAGGTGCCCAGCTTTTACACGGTTGCGGTCAGCCGCCCGCTCGACCAGCTGGTCGGCCGCCCGGTGCTGGAGCGCCACCAGCTGGGCCTGCCGCAGCTGCAACTGCCGGCCGACGCCACCCTGCCGCCGGAGGAGCTTGCCGCCTACCGCAGCGCGCTGATCCGCAACAAGCAGCGCCAGGGGCTGTACGCCATCTCCATGGGGCAGGTCGCCTTCCTGGGCGAACGGCTGTTCCGCACCAACATCTATTTCCCGGCCAATGTCCCGACCGGGCTGTACAATGTCGAAGCCTTGCTGATTCGTGACGGCGACGTGGTCAGCGCCCAGACCACGCCGCTGGTGGTATCCAAGATCGGGTTCAGCGCCGAAGTGTCGGACTTCGCCCGCAACCGCCCGGTCACCTACGGGGTGGCCGCCGTCATCGGCGCCATCGCGGCCGGCTGGGCGGCCGGCGCCGCATTCCGCCGGGTCTAAGCCGAGAGGGGAATCGAGATGACCGACGCGACGCAGACTCCCACGCCCGAAAGCCCCCCATCCCAGCCGGTGCCCCAGCCGGAAAGGCAGGCCGCCGAGCCCGTGCGCATCTTCCTGGTGGTGGTCGACGACAGCCCCGAGCTGAAGGTGGCGCTGCGCTATGCCTGCCTGCGCGCCCGCAAGTCGGGCGGCAAGGTGGCGCTGCTGACCGTGCTGGAACAGGGCGAGATGCAGCACTGGCTGGCGGTGGAGAACCTGATCCGCGAGGAACAGCGCGCCGAGGCGGAGCAGAAGCTGCAGAAGCTGGCGCGCGAGGTCAACCAGCTGACCGGCACCCTGCCGGCGCTCTATGTCCGCGAAGGCAACCGGCTGGAGGAGGTGCTGGCCCTGATCGCGGAGGAGCCGAGCATCTCCATCCTCGTCCTGGCTGCCGGCACCGACCCGGAGGGTCCCGGACCGCTGATCTCCTATTACACCGGCCGCGGGCTGGGGCGCCTGCGCATCCCGCTGACCATCGTCCCAGGCGGCCTCAGCAACGAGGCGCTCGACGCGATCACGTAAGTAAGGATAGGTGCCGCGGGGACAGTCCACGCATGCCGGATGCCGAATACCCACACAACCGGGGTCCTTGATCCGCCCGGCATTTCGGCCCAGATTTCCCCCAATCGTACCGCGTCCCGATCCCGGGCGCGCCGGCGGTTCCATTCCGCCGCCGATGGAGGACCAGACCATGTTCATTCAGACCGAGCAGACGCCCAACCCGGCGACTCTCAAGTTCCTGCCGGGGCGTGACGTGCTCGGACGCGGCACCGCCGACTTCACCAGCCGCGAGGATGCCGCCCGTTCGCCGCTCGCCCAGCGCCTGTTCGAGATCGAGGGCATCGTCGGCGTGTTCCTGGGCGCCGACTTCATCACCATCACCAAGACCGACGCGCGCGACTGGTTCCTGCTGAAGCCGTCGATCCTCGGCGTCATCATGGAGCATTTCACCGCCGACCGCCCGGTGCTGCTGGAGGACGGCGGCGACGGCCATGCCGCGGCGTCGAACGCCGACGACGAGGAGATCGTCGAGCAGATCAAGGAACTGCTGGACACCCGCGTCCGCCCGTCGGTTGCCCAGGACGGCGGCGACATCACCTTCCAGGGCTTCGAAAAGGGCGTGGTCTATCTGGCTATGAAGGGGGCCTGCTCCGGCTGCCCCAGCTCCACCGCCACGCTGAAGCACGGCATCGAGAACATGCTGCGCCACTACATCCCCGAAGTGGTCGAAGTCCGCGCGGTGCAGTAAGGATTTGGTTATGCCGGCTTGCCCTTGATGCGGCGGGCCGGCATTCCCATGCTGGCTGCATGATCATCTCCGCCAGCTACAAGACCGACATTCCCGCCTTCTACGGGCGCTGGTTCCTGAACCGCCTCGACGCCGGTTACTGCCGGATGGTCAATCCCTATGGCGGCCAGACCTACCGCATCGACCTGACCCGGCCGGCGGTCGACGGTTTCATCTTCTGGACCAAGAATGTGGGACCGTTCCTCGGCGCGCTCGACAGCGTGGCGGAGCGGGGCTTTCCCTTCGTCGTGCAGTACAGCGTCACCGGCCTGCCGACGGCGCTGGAACGCTCGGTCCCCGCCTGGGAAACCGCGGTCGGCCATATGGCGCGGGTGCGTGACCGCTGGGGGCCGCGGGCCGCGGTCTGGCGCTACGACCCCATCGCGCTGACCGATGCCACGCCGCCGGACCGGCACCGCGAGACCTTCGCCGCCATCGCCCGGTCGCTGCGCGGGGTGACCGACGAGGTGGTGGTGTCGTTCCTCCAGCCCTACCGCAAGACCGCACGCAACCTCGCCGCCGCCGGCATCGGCTGGCGCGATCCGGAGACGGAGGAAAAACGGGCGTTTCTGACGGATCTGGCCGGGATCGCGACGGGGGAGGGGATGGCGCTGACTCTCTGCACCCAGCCGGAATTGGTGGACACGCCCGGCACAGCACCGGCCCGCTGCGTCGATGCGTTGCGGCTGTCCGACGTCGCAGGCTTTGCCGTACCCGCGCGGGAGAAGGGCAACAGGCCCGGCTGCCTCTGTGCCGAAAGCCGCGACATCGGCGACTACGACAGCTGTCCGCACGGTTGCGTCTACTGCTACGCCGTTGCCGACCGCAGCACGGCCCAGCAGCGCTTCGCCGCGCATGACCCGGAGGCAGAGTTCCTGGTGACGCGACCTAAGCGGCCCAGCATTTCCTCTCCCCCCCTGGGAGAGGGCTAGGGTGAGGGGGATGCGTGGCGAGGATCTTCAAGCAAAAGCCGCTGCATATTCCCCAATCCACTCGATGCATTCCCCTCCCTCACCCCGACCCTCTCCCCAGGGGGAGAGGAGGAAATCCGGGGGCAAAGCGCTGGAGGACTTACGGACAAACCTTCCGCACCGTCTCCACCAGCTTTTCCGGATTGAACGGCTTCACCAGCCAGCCGGTGGCGCCGGCTTCGCGGCCGGCGGACTTCTTGGCGGGATCGGCTTCCGTGGTCAGCAGCAGCACCGGGGTGGCGCGGTTGAGGGCCGAGGCGCGGATGGCGCGGGTCAGGGCCAGCCCGTCCAGGCCCGGCATGTTCAGGTCGGTGATGATGCAGTCGAACTTGCGCTGGCTGACCAGCGCCAGTCCGGCATTGCCATCCGATGCCTCCGCCACCTCATAGCCGGCGCCTTTCAGCGTGAAGCCGACCATGTCGCGGATGGTCTTGGAATCGTCGACGGTCAGGACGCTCTTGGGCATGGGATGCGGCTCCGGTTGCTCGGCCGAATGGGTCGTCCGAAAGGCCTAGGCAATTTCCCGCCGACCGTCAACCGATAGCATCCCCAAATGCGCAAAGGCGAAGGTCCCGGTCCGATGGAATTGCCGCCGCACCGGGACCTTTGCAGGGATTGTATGATTACGCTTTCGTATCGACGTGCTGCCCGCCGGCGTCACCGCCCTTGGCGACGCCGACCATCGCCTCGCGCAGCAGGCGGCCATGGATGGTGTAGCCGGGCTGAAGAACCTGCACGACGGTGCCGGCGGCCTTGCCGGTGTTCTCGATCTCGAACATGACCTGGTGGAAGTTCGGGTCGAACGGCTCGCCGGCCGGATCGAGCTTCTTGATACCGGCGCGGTCGAAGGCGGCGAACAGCTGGCGCTCGGTCGCCTCGACGCCGACGGCGAGGCCCTTCAGCATGTCGTCCTGCTCGCGGCCCTCGGCCGGAACGGCGTCCAGCGCGCGGCGCAGGTTGTCGGCGACCGACACCAGTTCCTTGGCGAAGCTGGACACGGCGAACTTGGTGGCGTCCTCGCGGTCGCGCTGCGCACGGCGGCGGGTGTTCTCCGTCTCCGCCATGGCGCGCAGAAGCTGATCCTTCAGGCCGGCGACCTCCGCCTCCAACTTGGCGACGCGGTCCTCGGGCGAACCGGCATCGGCGCCATTGGGGGCACCGTTGGCGGCGGCCGTGTTGGCGGTCTCGGCGGTGGCCTCGGTCGGCTCCACGGTGGCGTCGGCGGGCTTGTTCTGCTCTTCGCTCATGGTTTTCTCAATTCTTGCTTGGTCAGTATGGCGGGGAGTGAGGCGAGGTGAGAACGGTCAGCCGATCAGCCGGCTGACCACCTTGGCGGTGTAATCCACCAGCGGAATGATGCGGGCGTAGTTGATGCGGGTCGGGCCGATGACCCCGATGGCGCCGATCACCTGCTCGCGGCTGTTCTGGAACGGGGAGATGATCATCGAACAGCCGGAGTGGTTGAACAGCACGTTCTCCGCCCCGATGAAGATCTGCACGCCGTCGCCGCGGCCGGTGGCGTCCAGCATGCGCAGCATGGTCTCCTTGGTCTCCAGCGCCTCGAACAGGGCGCGCACGCGCTCCAGGTCGGAGAGTGCCGTGACGTCCTCCAGCAGGCGGGACTGGCCGCGGACGATCAACTGGCCGGCGTTCGACCCGCCGCTGCCGGCCCAGGTGGCCAGCCCGGCGGCGACCACCTTGCGCGACAGCTCGTCCAGCTGGGTCTTCTGCTGTTCGATCTCCTGCAGGACCTCCTGCCGTGCCTCGTCCAGCGTGCGGCCGGCGAGCTTGGCGCTGAGGAAGTTCGACACCGTCTGCAGGGTGGAGGTCGGGACCCCCATCGGCACCTCGATCACCCGGTTCTCGACCAGCCCATCCTCGTTCACCAGAACGACGAGCGCGCGGCCGGGCCCGAGCGACACGAACTCGATGTGCTTCAGCGGCCGGTCGGTCTTGGGCGCCACCACCAGCCCTGCACAGTGCGACAGGCCGGACAGCATGGTCGACGCCTCGCCCAGCACGTCGGCGAAGGCGCGGCCGGAGGCGGCGCATTTCGCTTCGATCGAGGTACGCTCGTCCTCGGTCAGCGACCCGATCTCCAGCAGGCCGTCGACGAACATGCGCAGGCCGGCGTCGGTCGGGATGCGGCCGGCCGAGGTGTGCGGGGCGTAGAGCAGCCCCTGCTCCTCCAGGTCGGCCATCACGTTGCGGATGGTCGCGGGCGACAGGGCCATGCCGAGCCGCCGCGAAATTGTGCGCGAGCCGACCGGCTCGCCGGACGCGACATAGGCGTCGACGATCAGCCGGAAGATTTCGCGCGATCGCTGGTTCAGCTCGTTGATCATGGACGTCGTGGGAGACCGTCGTTTCGGATGCGGTCGACGCGGACTGGAAATCCCGTCGACCGGTCCGAATTTAGGCAGGTCCAACCGCCGAATCAACGTGCGGGGCTAAGATGCCCCACTGTCCTGCGACCGCAACGCGGTCGTTCGTCAGTCGACGAACGACCTCATGCCGTCCTTACTGTTCCGCCAGGAAGGCGCGGTACTGGGCGCTGATGGCGCCGACCGCCGCCTCGTACAGGCGCTGGCCGTGTTCGGGACGGGCGAGGCCGGGAGCGGAGCCGATGCGGCCGTCCGGGTAGCGTCGGCGGAAATCGCGGGCGTCGTGGAACCCGCCGGCAGGCGCCTGTTCCGGCTCCATCGCCGCGGTCTTGATCGAGTCGGGATAGGCGTATTGGGTGACCGACACCTCGCTGGGGGTGGCGTGCGAGCCCTCCTTGCCCTGGTACAGCTCGCGCGACAGGCGGCCGACCTCGCCGTTCTCCCACCAGTTCACCAGGGTGCAGCGCAGGTCCGGCGCGTCGCGGCCGCGCAGCGCCCGGTTCTCCGCATAGATCTCGTAGAAGGCGGCGCGCAGGGTGGCGATGTTGCCGCCATGGCCGTTGACGAAGAAGAAGCGCTCGAACCCGTGTTCGGCCAGCGAGCCGACATAGTCGCGCAGCAGGGCGATCAGCGTCGACGGCTTCAGCGTCATCGAGCCGGGGAACTCCATGTGGTGCACCGCCATGCCGACCGGGATGGTCGGGCCGACCAGCGCGCCGGTGGCGTCGCCGACGCCCTTCGCGATGAACTCGGCACAGATGGCGTCGGTGCCGACCAACCCGTTCGGCCCGTGCTGCTCGGTCGAGCCGATCGGCATGATGATGCCCTTGGAGGTCTTCAGATAGGCCTCGACCTCGGCCCAGGTGCTCAGGTGAAGCTGCACGGTGGCGGTTCCTTTTCGACGATGCGTGCCGGGAATGCGGCCGGGAATGTGTTTGCCCTCATGTTAGGCGGCCGGCCGGCCGCGACAACCGCTCCCTGCGCCGGGCGGGCATGCCGGGGCCGGAGCGGCGGCGGATACACATCCAGCACCGGCATCCCGCGCTGGCGCAATGGCATTGCGGTGACTACAATCGCGTGTATTCCGCCCAAGCGGGCGTCTCTTCCGGGGTGAAGCGGTGGTTGCGCGGGTCAACACGGTGGCGTTCCAGGGCATCGAGGTGCTGGGGATCGACGTCCAGGTCCAGATGTCCGGGGGAATCGTCGCCTTCACCGTCGTCGGGCTGCCCGACAAGGCGGTGGGCGAAAGCCGGGAGCGGGTGCGCGCCGCGTTGCATGCCCTGGGGCTGGCGCTGCCGGCCAAGCGCATCACCGTCAACCTCGCCCCCGCCGACGTGCTGAAGGAGGGCAGCCATTTCGACCTGCCCATTGCGCTCGGTCTGCTGACCGTGATGGGGGTGCTGCCGGATGCGGAGATCGCCCGCTATGTGGCGTTGGGCGAGCTGGCGCTGGACGGCGCCCTGACTCCGGTGGCAGGCGTGCTGCCAGCCGCCATCGACGCGCTGGCCAACGACCGCGGGCTGATCTGCCCGGCGGCGTCCGGCGGGGAGGCGGCCTGGGCCGGTCCCGATCTGGACGTGCTGGCGCCGGCCAACCTGCTGGCCCTCATCAACCATTTCAAGGGCACCCAGGTGCTGACCCCGCCCAAGCCGCGCCTGCAGGAGCAGGACGCGCCGCCGCCCGACCTGCGCGACGTGAAGGGCAACGAGACCGCCAAGCGCGCGCTTGAGGTCGCCGCCGCCGGATCGCACAATCTGCTGATGGTCGGTCCGCCCGGTTCCGGCAAGTCGATGCTGGCTGCCCGCCTGCCCGGCCTGCTGCCGCCGCTCGACCCGTCGGAGGCGCTGGAGGTGTCGATGATCCACAGCGTCGGCGGGCTGCTGGAGGAAGGGCGCCTGCTGCGCCAGCGCCCCTACCGCGCGCCGCACCAGTCGGCCAGCCTGCCGGCGCTGGTCGGCGGCGGCACGCGGGCCAAGCCGGGGGAAATCTCCCTGGCGCATCAGGGCGTGCTGTTCCTCGACGAGCTGCCGGAGTTCCCCCGCGCGCTGCTGGAGGCGTTGCGTCAACCGCTGGAGACCGGCAAGGCGGTGGTCAGCCGCGCCAACCACCATGTGACCTATCCGGCGCGCGTGCAGCTGGTGGCGGCGATGAACCCCTGCCGCTGCGGCCATCTCGACGATGCCTCGCTCGCCTGCGCCCGCGCGCCGAAATGCGCCGCCGACTATCAGTCCAAAATAAGCGGGCCGCTGTTCGACCGCATCGACCTGCACATTGTTAATTACAGTTAAATTTCAGACTCTTCAGCTAACTATCAGACTGGTTCAGTTAAATTTCAGACTTGGCGTTCCGTGCCTTGTACCCTCACAGGCTGGTGGCGCCGTCGTCTGTCGTGATGGCATGGAGGATACTGCGTGCGACTGGTGGCCCGAACCAGACAGATGGTATCGTTTGTAGCTGGGCAGAAGCGCGGCGTGCTGTTGTCATCCGCAAATCCGGCGTCGTTCTTCGTTGGCCGTGGATGCCCTTGTCAAGCTCGGGCATGACACCATAGGGCTGTTCAAACCGTCTGAAGAACCTCACCAGTTTGCAGTGGCAAATGCGGCGACGGCCGGCCTTTCGATACCCGTCCGCGCTGCGGACGTGCGGAACACGGAGGAGTATCCTAGCGCAGCTGCGCCGAAACTTTCCCAAGGGGTGTGCCATGGCGACATCCGCAACCAAAACCTTCAACTTCGGTGACCTGAAACAGGCCCTTGAACATAGCGACGCCACCACCTTGGTCGGGCTCTACGCCGATGATGCCGAGATGGTGATCGTCGATCGCAACCGTCCGCCCAGTTCGCCGATGACGTTGTCGGGCAGGGAGGCGATTGCGGCGTTCTGGCGCGATGTCTGCTCCAGGGACATGACGCATCGCGTCGGTCATGAGGTGGTTGGGCCGGACCGCGCCGCCTTCGTCGAGGAGTGCGCCTATTCTGACGGGTGCCACGTGATGTCGGCGATGACCCTCGAACTGCGGAACGGCCGGATCGCAAAGCACCTCACTGTCCAGGCATGGGACGAGGTCAGTTGCGCGACTGGCCGAGCATCCTGAAGAACACCCTCCCCACGCCGTAGAGAGGGTGTTCAATGGCGCGAGGATGACGCTCGTTCAGCCTTGTTGATGCTGGCGATGATGCGGTCGGGATTGGCGGTCCAGACGAAGCGCTTGGCGGTCTTGTTGTGCTCCTTGATGAAGCGGTGGATGGCAGCCTGAAGATCGACGATGCCGCGGAAGCTGCCCCGGCGCAGGCGCTTGTGGGTTAGCTTGGCGAAGAAGCCCTCCACCGCGTTCAGCCAAGACGCCGAGGTCGGGGTGAAGTGGAAGACCCAGCGCGGGTGCTTCTCCAGCCAAGCACGGACCTTCGGGTGCTTGTGGGTGGCGTCGTTGTCCAGGATGACATGCACCACCTTACAGACCGGCACCGCCGCCTGGACGGCGTTGAGAAAGCGGATGAACTCCTGATGCCGGTGCCGTGCCGCGCATTGGCCGAGCACAGTACCGTCCAGCACGTTCAGTGCTGCGAACAGCGTCGTCGTGCCGTGCCGGGTGTAGTCGTGCGTGTGCGTGGCGGGTTGGCCCTTGGCCAGCGGCAACGCCGGCTGGGTGCGCTCGAGGGCTTGAATCTGCGACTTCTCATCGACCGACGGCACCAGCGCGTGCTGCGGCGGGTCCATGTACAGGCCGACCATGTCCTGAACCTTCTCGACGAACTTGGGATCGCGCGAGAGCTTGAAGGTGCGCACCCGATGCGGCTTGAGGCCGTGAGCGCGCCAGATCCGGTGCACGCTGGTATCGCTCACCCCACTGGCCGCCACCATCGTGCGGCTGCTCCAGTGCGTGGCTTCATCGGGCGGTTCCTGGAGCGTCATCTCCACCACGCGCTCGACCACCTCCGGCGCCAAGGGTGGGATGCGTGACGGGCTCGTCTTGTCGCGCACCAGCCCGTCCACGCCCTACTCCTGAACGCGGCGTTGCCAGCGGTGCACGGTCGGCAAGGCGACGCTGACCCCCCGGGCAATGGCGCCGTTCAGGTGCATGCCGTCGCTCAGCAGAGCGATCCGGGCGCGCGGTACCAGCTTCTGCGGCGTGTTGCCGCTGCGGACAAGGGCCGCCAACCGCTTCCGGTCGGCAGGCGCCAGCTTCAGGTCAATGGCCACTGCGAGACATCCATGCCCCGCAGCCTGCCAGCATCCTTTGTAGAACGTAACTGCCCGTTCGGCGCGGACCACTAGGCGACGGAGGGGGCAAAGATGGAATAGACTAGGCAATGCAAAAAGGGCAGCCGTTGCACCGGCCGCCCTTTCTAGAAAATGAGTATGCTCTTGCGCATCCCTCAACCACACAATTACGAGGATTGCGCACGGGTGTGGGTTTGTCAAGCGCTGATTACTTCAGTGCTCGAGAGAGCTATTGCCATTCGCTCATCTGGTCGTCCACCGGAGATTTCGCTTGAACACGCCGGGTGTATTCTATGCGCCGTTCTTTCCGGAGAATGGCCCGTGGAAGATGTTGCCCGTATGTTTCAGGTTAGTCGCACCACGGTGTGGACAATCCAAAAACCGCGTCCGGATAGCCGGTTTTGGGGCTTAGAGTTCGATCGCGAAAATCCCATGGCAGGCCTCTCCAGAAGGAGGCGATCGTAGCGGCATGTGTTCCCACCAGTCGAGAAGGGCTACGTTCATGAAAGCTTGCTACGTGTTGTGGCTGGTAAACGTAGAGAGGACCAGCCAGACAGAAGAGAGTATTCAGGTTGGTTTGAACTCCGGAACAGTCAATCACATCGTGCGTAGACGGCGTTTCCGACATGCCTACCCGATCTGTCCACCGCATCGCCGGGATTGATTTCGGTACGGCTGCGGATTGACTTCGCCTTGCCGACGGCGATCCGCAGCGTTCACGCCACGTCTTCAAGTCGATCGACGTGTCGATGAGAACGACATCGGCGCCCTGGGGCATCTCCATGGCGATGGTATTCAGTCATCGGCCGCAGCCGGGCGTAGCCGCGTTGACGCGTGATCGTCCTGACGAGAACCCGGTCATCCATGGGCGTGCCGGGTCCCTGGAAACGCTGCTTATGAATCGACAGCCAACGGGTGTTGCACCCGGTGGGACCACTCATCGCCGGTTGTACAAGGACGTGCGATCCACTCTGCGAGTGTCGAGATGCACACCCTCATCCAGGGTTTGGAACAAGCGGTTCCAAGCCGAGCAGGCATCGCCATTGGCTGAGGGTGACGCATATGGCTCCAGCCGCGCCATGGGTTGCCCGCGCTGGGTGATGATCACCGTCCGGCCGCTGGCGGCCTGCTTGAGGATCGCAGAGAATTGCCGTCTGGCATCGGTTGCGGATATGAGACGAGGCATGTCACTGCTCAGTATCGGACGGCGATGGATCGGCGACTTGAACGATTGGAGCGATGCCCCGCAGTCGCCTGACGGCTTCCAGAGCGGCTGGAAGGTGGCTGATTGTTTGATCGCAAAGTGCGAGCATATCGCTTTTCTCATCCGCTGACATGCTGTCGATGCTTTCCATGGCGAGTGCCTTCTGGCGCTTGCCCAGAGGCAGGAGGTCGATGACTGTCCGGAGGCGTTCTTGGCGATCTGTGCCCTGCCGATCTGTGCCCTGCATGACCCACCCCACTGTAGCGGTCGTTCCGCGCCCTGCATGCCGCACCTGACGGTGGTGATGGTACGCCGACCGACCGGGTCATGGAAGGCACCCTTGACCGTCGCCCGGGTCAGCCGGCCGACTGGCGTGGCGGCTCGCTCAGACGGGCCGGGACGGGGCAGGAGGGGGGAGCGGTGCCAAAGCGTGCATCGTGACAGTTCAATGAGTTGCAACGGTTTGAGGATGAACCGGTCGGCACCCGTCTACTGCCCCTGGTGTCGATCAACTGACGAAGTTCGCGAGATGTTCGGGGCTGTCACCCCTCTTCCGGCGTTATTTGGCAGATCAGAGGTGTGAAATAAGAGTGACTCATGTGAAAAGCCCGGGGCGTAAGCCGCGGGCGAAGGGCATCCCACCGAGAGTGCAAGGAGAACTCCCGAAGCGCTGACGTGCCCACCGCAGTCCGCTTCCTCTGCAGCTTCGGCCATGGTCCCCAAGGTGACCGATCGGTTTGGTATCTTGTCGCGCGGCATCAGCCAGGTGCCGGCGCAAGCAGCAGGAGCGAGGCCTCTCAGCCAGACCGGTTCCCGTCCCCTGCGACCAAAGGGGCGCAGCGGCTCAGGCAACTATTCTGCTGTCGCAAGACAGGCAAGGCTCTTGCGCCGGTTCGTGAATGGACCACACCCCTTTTCCTGCCGTCTTGGCACGATACATCGCGGCGTCTGCCAAGCGCAGAACACAGCCCACGTCGTCACACTCGTCCGCGGTGAGCGCAATTCCGGCGCTGCACCCCACCCCCAGATCCAGCTCGCGAACGTCCCTGATGATGCGGGCGGCGACGCCGGTGGCGACGGCCCGGACATCGGGGCCATGTCCGGACAGGCAGATGACGAACTCATCGCCGCCAAGCCGGCCGAGCAGATCGCTGTCCCGAGTGGTCCGGCGCATGATCTCGGCAACCATCCTCAGGACCTTGTCGCCTTGCTCGTGGCCATGGCGATCGTTGACACCCTTGAAGCCGTCCAGGTCGATGTAGAGAAAGGCCAGGGTGGCCCTCTTTTTCTTGGCGCTCAGGTGCAGTTCCTCCGCCATTTCCAGGAACAGCCCTCGGGCGGGCAGACCGGTCAGGGCATCGCGCCGGGCCTGATGGAGTTCGGCATCCAGTTGCCGTGCAGCGCCTTCTGCTTCGAGCGCACGCTTTTGGACATGGTGTTCGCGGCGGATCATGCCGGCCCCCCATAGGAGCAGGAGCAGGACGAGGATCGTGGTCAGAATCACTTCGGCGATGAACCAGAGTGAACGGGACTGCCAAGCGGCAAACACCGATCCGCTGTCGATCCCGGCATAGACGACCAGGTTCAGATTGGGAATGAGCCGGTAGGCCGCGAGCCTCTCCGTGCCATCCAGCATGGATCGTGCCCAGTAGACGCCGGTTGGAGAGCGTGGGAGTTGTTCCTGAA
>JBKHVJ010000361.1:0-29096 GCA_046570145.1 Alphaproteobacteria bacterium | reverse complement strand
CAGGGCATGGAGACCGACCCGCAACCCGACCTCGCCTCCCTGGTTACAAGACTGAGGACGGCCTTGGCAGGCCGGGCGGCGAACGACGTCCGGATGGCGGACCTCGCCGCCCGGCTGCGGGCGGCGCGCTACGCGGTGGTGGTGTGGGCGGCGGGACTGTTCGACGGGCCGCAGCCGGATCTGCTCGTCGAGGGGCTGGTCCGGCTGGTCCGCAGCGTGGACGGTACGACACGCTGCGCCGGCCTGCCGCTGTCCGGCGCCGACAATTTGATCGGCGCCAACCAGGCCTGCACCTGGCGCACCGGCTTTCCCCTGCGCACCGGCTTCGAGGCGGGCGCACCGACACACGATCCCGACAGGTTCGACTGGCGGTCACGCCTGCGCGATGCCGACGTGACGCTGTGGATTTCCGCCTTTCGGCCCGAAGCGCCGGAGTTCCGCACCAGTGGCAGCGTCATCATGCTGGCGCCGCCGGAGACGGCCGTCACGCCCGAACCGGCACTGTTCATCCCGGTGGGAACGCCGGGCATCGACCATGCCGGCGACGTGTTCCGCGCCGACAGCGTGGTGGCGCTGCATGCCGGCGCACTGATCGACCGCGGCCTGCCCAGCGTCGCCGACGTGATCGGCCGGATGCTGGAGGCGCTGGAGAAATCCGCCGATACCAGGGAGAAGGCCGGATGCTGACGAAGCTTGCCGGCGGGCGGCTGTTCGATCCGGCCAACGGCCGCCATGGCGAGGTCGCCGACCTCTGGCTGCGCGACGACCGCATCGCCGCCGATCCGGGACCGGGCGCCACGCCCGACGCCACCCACGACCTGACCGGCAAGGTGGTGATGGCCGGCGCCATCGACATCCACAGCCACATCGCCGGCGGCAAGGTCAACCTCGCCCGCCTGCTGATGGGGGAGGAGCACGAACACCACCGCTTCGCCGGCAGCGCCTGCGGCTGCGGCGGCGGCAGCGGCCTCGCCACCCCTTCCACCCACACCACCGGCGCCCGCTATATCGAGATGGGGTTCACCGCCGCCTTCGAGCCGGCGATGCTGGGCTCCAACGCCCGGCATGCGCATTTGGAGATGGGCGACATCCCCTATATCGACACCGGCGGCTATCTGGTTCTGGGCAGCGACGATTTCCTGCTGGACCTGATCGCCACCAATGCCGGGCAGGCCGCCATCAACGACTATGTCGCCTGGATGCTGACGGCGACCCAGAGCCTCGCCGTCAAGGTGGTCAATCCCGGTGGCATCAACGCCTTCAAGTTCAACGCCCGCACCCTCGATCTGGACGAGCCCGGCCCCTATTACGGAGTCACCCCGCGCAGCGTCCTGACCGTGCTGGCCCGCGCGGTGTACGAGTTGGGGCTGCCCCACCCGCTGCATGTCCATGGCTGCAATCTGGGCGTTCCCGGCAATGTCGCCACGACGCTGGACACCATCCAGGCGGCGTCCGGCCTGCCGATGCACATGACGCACATCCAGTTCCACAGCTACGACAATGAGGGCGACCGCAAATTCTCCTCCGGCGCGGCGGCGCTGTCGGAGGCGGTGAACCGGACACCGACCCTGTCGGTGGACATCGGGCAGGTGATGTTCGGGCAGACGGTGACCGCGTCGGCCGACACCATGGCGCAGCGCCGCACCGCGCCGCTGGCCCACCCGCGCAAATGGCTGGCGATGGACATCGAATGCGACGCCGGCTGCGGCGTGGTGCCGTTCCGCTACCGCGACAATTCCTATGTCAACGCGCTGCAATGGGCGATCGGGCTGGAGCTGTTCCTGCTGCTCGACGATCCCTGGCGGGTGTTCCTGACCACCGACCACCCCAACGGCGCGCCCTTCACCTTCTATCCGGAGCTGATCCGGCTGCTGATGGACCGCGACTACCGGCTGGCCAAGCTGGCGGAAATCCATCCCGATGCGCCGGCCCACACCACGCTGGGCTCGATCACCCGCGAATACACGCTTGCCGAGATCGCCGTCATGACCCGTGCGGCGCCGTCGCGCATCCTGGGTCTTGCCGACCGCGGCCACCTGGCGCCCGGCGCCTCGGCCGACGTCACCGTCTACACCGACCGGCCCGACCGCCGCGCCATGTTCGAGCGGCCGGATCTGGTCTTCAAGAGCGGCCGGCTGGTGGTGCGCGACGGATCGCTGGTGGCGATGGCGCAGGGCTGCACCCATGTCGTCCGTCCGGATTTCGACGACCTGATCGAGCGCCGGATCGCCCGCCATTTCGACGAGCGCCTCGGCTTGTCCCTCAAGCATTTCCGCATCCGCGACGAGGAGATCCGCCATGGCGCCGGCCCCCTCCTCCACCCCTGCCGGCGGCGGGAGGTGCCGTGATGGCGGAGATGCAGATCAACGGCGTGCGCATCGAAGACACTTTCGCCGAAGCCTTTCCGATGACCTACACGCGGCTGGTCGTCACCGCCGACACGCCCGCCTGGGTCGATGCGGCGACCTCCAGCCTGACCGGCTTCGCCACCTCGGTCATCGGCTGCGGCTGCGAAGCGGCGGTGGAGCGGCTGCTGACGCCGGAGGAGACGCCCGACAGCCGGCCGGGGGCGGCGGTGATGATCTTCGGCATGTCCAGCGGCGACCTCGCCAAGCATGTCGTCAACCGGGTGGGGCAGTGCGTCATGACCTCGCCGGGGTCGGCCTGCTATGCCGGGCTTCTCGACGGCGCCAAGCGCATCCCGCTCGGCGGCGGTCTGCGCTATTTCGGCGACGGGCACCAAGTCTCGAAGAAGTTCGGCGACCGCCGATTCTGGCGCCTGCCGGTGATGGATGGGGAGTTCGTCTGCGAGGACAGCGTCGCCGTGGGCAAGGGCATCGGCGGCGGCAATTTCCTGATCCTGGCCGCCAGCCACCGCCAGTGCCTTGCCGCGGCGGAGGCGGCGGTCGCGGCGATCCGGCCGCTCCCCGGCATCATCCTGCCCTTCCCCGGCGGGGTGGTGCGCTCGGGCTCCAAGGTCGGCTCGAAATACAAGGCGCTGATCGCCTCCACAAACACGCGCTTCTGCCCGACCCTGCGGGCGGTCGAACCCGAAACCCTGCTGTCGCCCGACGTCGAAGCGGTGCTGGAACTGGTGCTGGACGGCACCGACGAGGCCGCCATCCGCGCCGGCATGCGGGCCGGCATCGCGGCGTCCGTGGCCGGCGGGACGGCAGCCGGGGTGCTGGCGATCACCGCGGGCAATTACGGCGGCAAGCTGGGACCGCATCACTTCCATCTGCACGAGGTGATGGCATGAGCAGCCTGTCCCTGACCTATCGCGGCGACGCCGGCATGTCGGTGGACATGTCCGCGCTGCTGCCGGAGCGGCTGGCCGGGCTGACGGCAGACGCCATCGCGCAGATACCGCTGCCTTGCGGCGGCGGGTCGGCCCGGCTTGGCGACCTGTTCGAACTGTCGGCCGGCGATGCGGGGGAGGGACTGCTGATCCGGCCGGGCGGCGCCACCCTGCACCGGGTCGGTGCCGGCATGAAGACGGGCCGCATCCTGGTCGCGGGCGACGCCGGCAACCATGCCGGCGCGGGAATGGGTGGCGGGCTGCTGCGGATCGACGGCAATGCCGGCAACAGTCTGGGCGGCGTACTGCCCGGATTGCCCCTGGGAATGCGCGGCGGGCTGATCAGCGTCGGCGGCGATGCCGGGGACCGGGCCGGCGAGCGGATGCGGCGCGGGATCGTCGTGGTCGATGGCCGGGCCGGCGCCTATGCCGCCGCCTTCATGATCGCCGGAACGCTCGCCGTCGGGGGAGGCTGCGGCCCGCATCCGGGTTTCGGCATGCGGCGCGGCACCCTGCTGCTGGGGCGTCCGGCGGGTGCGGCACCCGATGGCTTCGCCGACGGCGGCACGCGGGACTGGCTGTTCCTGCACCTGCTGCGCCGCGCGCTGGAGGGCACCGGAAGCTGGTTCGAGCGCGCGGACACCACCCGCGCCCATCGCTTCATCGGCGATCTTGCGGAAGGAGGGCGAGGTGAGATTCTGGCCGTTGTCTAGACGACGCACCGGCTTATCGAAGGCCGGTAGGCGAAGGAGCCTCTTCGCCGCCCTGCCGTTCGCGGCACTTCTGATTGCGGCGCCGGCAGGGGCGGCGCCGGCCCAGGATGCCGGCGGACAAGCCGTTCTCATCGGCTACCTCACCCGGCAGGAGGACCCGCGCACGCCAGCCAGCTTCCTCGAACCGGTGGCGACCGACGAGGGTCTTCAAGGTGCCCGGCTGGCCCTGGCCGACAACAACTCCACCGGCATGTTCCTGAACCAGAGCTTCCGGCTGGTGGAGCAGGTGCTGCCCCCCGACGGCGACATCGCAGCCGGGCTGAAGGCGCTGGCGGATGAAGGCGTGCGCTTCGTCGTCGCCGATCTGCCGGGCGATGCCCTGCTCGCCGTCGCCGACCGGCCGGAAACCCGGTCGATGCTGCTGTTCAACGCCCGTGCGCCCGACGATGCGCTGCGCAACGAGCGGTGCCGGGCCAACATCCTGCACACCGCCGCCAGCCGGCGCATGCTGGCCGATGCGCTGGCGCAGTATCTCGCCTGGAAGAAATGGACGGGCTGGAGCCTGCTGACCGGCCGCGATCCCGGCGATGCGCTCTATGCCGAGGCGGTGCGCCGCGCCGCCAAGCGCTTCGGCGGCCGGATCGTCGCCGAGAAGAGCTGGACCTTCGACACCGGCAACCGCCGCACCGACACCGGCGTCACCACCATCCAGTCCGACATCCCGCTCGCCACCCAGGGGCCGGACCACGACGTGCTGGTCGTCGCCGACGAGGCGGGGAATTTCGGCGATTACCTCGACGGCCGCACCTGGCATCCCCGCCCGGTGGCCGGCACCCAGGGACTGACCGCCACCGCGTGGTCGCGGGTGAACGAGCAGTGGGGCGGCACCCAGTTGCAAAGCCGGTTCGAGAAGCTGGCCGACCGCTGGATGCTTCCGCGCGACTACGCCGCGTGGCTGGCGGTGCGCAGCGTGGGAGAGGCGGCGACCCGCACCGGCGCCACCGGCTTCGACGATCTCGTCGCCTATCTGCACAGCCCCGACTTCGAACTGGCCGGCTTCAAGGGCGAAGCCCTGTCCTTCCGCAAATGGGACGGCCAGATGCGGCAGCCCATCCTGATCGCCGGGCCGCGCATGCTGGTCTCGGTGTCGCCCCAGGAGGGTTTCCTGCACCCCGTTACGCCCCTCGATACGCTCGGCGACGACGCGCCGGAAAGCAAATGCCGTTTCAACCGTTGAAGAGGCGGACCACCCCATGCGCTCCTTACTGTGCACCATGCTGTTCCTCGCCGCCCCGGCCCTGATCGCCGAGCCGGTGCTGGCCGAAACCATTTTCGTGTCCAACGAGAAGGACAACCAGATCGCCGTGGTCGACGGCGACAGCCTGCAGATCACCAACAAGATCAAGGTCGGACGTCGGCCACGCGGCATCACGCTCAGCGGCGACGGGACGCAGCTCTATGTCTGCGCCGGCGACGACAACCGCGTCGATGTGGTGGACATCGCCAGCGGCAAGGTGGTCCATTCCCTGCCCTCCGGCCCCGATCCGGAGCTGTTCGTCCTCTCCCCCGACGGCAACCGCCTGTATGTCGCCAACGAGGACGACAACATGGTGACCATCATCGACATCCCCAGCCGCAAGGCGGTCGGCAACATCCAGGTCGGGGTGGAGCCGGAAGGCATGGGCATCAGCCCGGACGGCAAGATTCTGGTCAACACCTCCGAAACCACCAACATGGCGCATTTCATCGACACCGAGAAACGCGCCGTCGTCGGCAACGTGCTGGTCGACAGCCGGCCACGGGTCGCACGCTTCAGCGACGACGGCAAGCATGTCTGGGTGTCGAGCGAGATCGGCGGCACGGTCAGCGTCATCGACGCAGCCAGCCGCAAGGTGGTGAAGAAGATCCGCTTCGAGGTCACCGGCGTCCGGCGCGAAGCGATTCAGGCGGTCGGCATCCAGATGACCCGCGACGGCAAGCGCGCATTCGTCGCGCTCGGCCCCGCCAACCGGATCGCCGAGATCGACACCGAGAGCTTCGAGGTGAAGCGCTACTTCCTGGTCGGCCAGCGTGTCTGGAACCTCGCCTTCTCGCCCGACGAAAAGCGGCTCTACACCACCAACGGCATCAGCAACGATCTGTCGGTGATCGACCTGGAACGCAACAAGGTCATCAAGAGCATCGCCGTCGGTGGCGCTCCCTGGGGAGTGGTCGTGAAGCCGTGACGGGTGGGTGACGACATCGTGGAACCCGCGACAGCAGCGCCCGGTTGAGGGGAAAGGCCGGGTGCGGCGGCGGCTGTCGGCGACGGCCCGGCTCTAGGGAGGTGTAATCATGACAATGAAGCTCTCCAATGGCCCGATCCGTGCCCTGGCCTGTGCAACGGTGGTCGGTGCCGGCATCCTCGGCGTATCGGCCGCGGCCCCGCCGGCCTCCGCTCAATCCACCACCGGTACCAATACACAGAACGCCCCGGCGGCCACCGGCGGACAGTTGCCGTCCGACTCCCTGCCCGGCCAGCGCCAGGGCGCCATCGGCGGCAATCCGGTGCCCCAGGGCAGTTCCGGCACATCGAGCGGTACGACCACGGGAGGCGGTACGACCACGGGAAGCGGCGCTGCGTCGCCGACAGGTCAGCTGCCGGATACCTCGCTCCAGCAGCAGCGGCAGGGCACCATCGGCGGTGACCCGGTGACGCAGGGCGGGTCGGGCGGAAAGACCGGATCGCCCGACAAGCAAGGACAGCAGTGACGCCATCCCGCGGCCCGATCGCAGCCGCTGCCGCAAAGATGGGGTAACGACCACCAAACGGTCATGCCTTCCCGGTCCGATACTGGTGCGGCACGAAGACAGCGGCTGCGATTTCAAGGTACTCCGGAACCCTTTTGTGAGTTTGTTCTACAAACAAACAAACTGGCATAATGCCCACCGTGACCGACGCCGGAACTCGCTGACAATCCAGACGCCGCGTTACCGGCAACCCGGCCGGATTGAGCTGACAGGATCGAGCTGACCGGCGTGACCGCGTGACTGCGGCGGTCCTCCAATGATTTTCAAAAACATGGGAGAAAACGGCGATGGGCATGTGGCAGGGGTCATCCCCGAAAATCAATCGCGTGCTGGTGGGTGAGTCGCTGGTCGGCGACGGAAACGAGGTGGCCCACATCGACCTGATCATGGGGCCGCGCGGCAGTGCCGCGGAAACCGCATTCTGCAACGCGCTGACCAACAACAAGGACGGTTTCACCAGCCTGCTGGCGGTCATCGCCCCCAACCTGCAGTGCAAGCCCTCCACCATCCTGTTCAACAAGGTCACGATCAAGGGCGCGGAACAGGCGGTCCAGATGTTCGGCCCGGCCCAGCACGGCGTCGCCAAGGCGGTCGCCGACTGCGTGGCCGAGGGCACCATCCCGCAGGACGAGATCGACAACATCTTCATCTGCGTCGGCGTCTTCATCCATTGGGAAGCGAAGGACAACGCCAAAATCCAGGATTACAACTACCGCGCCACCAAGGAGGCCATCGAACGCGCGGTGTCCGGCTATCCCACCGCCAAGGATCTGCTGAACCAGAAGGACATCGCGAAGCACCCGTTCGCCGCCTGATCTTTCACCAAGTTCCGATCTCTCTGAAAGCCCCTCCCCCCTTTGCGGTGGAGGGGTTTTTGCACTGTCGGATGGTGGATGCCGCATTCAGCCTCGCTTGAGCTGAACAGAGAACAAAGGACCGAATACCTTCTGTCGGCGCACCACTCTGCTTCTACCGTTGCGCAACAGAAGTCGGTTCGGCGCTGAAACATAGCAGACAATCATATTTGATAAAAATAAGCATATGATGCGAGATTGCGCCAAATCAGCGCTTAGCACGTTGAATTATTCCAGTTCCAATGAAGCCCCTCTACGCAATTCATTTTGCGTCGCACAAAGAACTAGCCATAATTCTCTGGATCCTACCCGTTCGGGTGATGGTTGCGCGGGGACATCGCCGGTACCATTTCCTAATGGGCATCGAAGCAATCATGCCGGTCTGCCCATTCCAGCGGAGGAAACGGACATGAAAGCCTGGCGCAAACCGAAGACCGCCGAAATCCGGGTCGGCACGGAAATCAACGCCTACGCCTGTGCCGGCCTGTAACCGGCACGGCACATTCCCACTCAAAAAACAAGCGTTCACTTCGGCCACTCAGGCCGGCCGCGGCTCGAAATGGGCGAAGAACTGCCCAGTGCCGTCCGGCGCGCTGGAATCGTAGTTCAGCGCGCAGAGCCGCAGCCGGCCAGCATCGCCCAGTTCCCGCCCGGCCAGCATGCTGTGGAAGCTTTCCCCGCCGAGCAGGCGATGGGCGGTGGTCATGTACAGGCGCGAAAGCCTGCGGTCCCGCATCATGGTGTCGAGCATGCGCGGGCCCGTCAGCAGATAGATGCTGCGCAGCCCTTGCCGGCCAAGTTCATCGACCAGCGGCCCACCCTCCACCGACGCTCCCGATCCGACGACCAGCACCTCGAAACCGGCGGCGCGCCACTGCGCGATGCGCTCGGCCGGCGCCGCGGCGCCGGTGGCGATGACGACCCGCTGGCCATGGCGGGCCGGAGAGTCCGGCATCGGGAAATCCAGGGTGGCGCTGGCGACGACCAGGTTCGGCTGTGGCGCTAGGCCGTTGTCGGCCCGCCATCGCGCGAGATCCCCCATCGAGTCCTGTGTCCCCACCTGCAGCACATCGTCCAACCGGCCGGCCGCCAGATCGCGCAGGTAGCCGCCATGGGTGACAAAGCAATCCGCCTGCGCCTGGAGTTCCAGGAACAGCCGGAAGTCGTTGCCGCTGACCAGCCCCGCGGGCAGCCGGCTTTCCCCGGTGGCAGGTTCGCGCAGGGCGATGCGCCCGTCCAGGCTGGCGACGAAGCTGGCATAGACGAACGGACTCCCGGCACGGCCCCGCTCATGCAGGCGGTGGGCGAGATAGGCGCCGTCGAGCGCGATCTCCTCCGGCGGACCGGGGAACAGCCGCAGCATGCGGGCGGTCATTGCCGCACCCGCGATGCGGCGGCCTCGACGCGGGCGAGGAAGTCCGCCGCCAGCGCGTCAGCGATGTCGGCGTCGCTGACCGTCTGAAGCCCCTGCCATGCCGGCATCGAATTCACCTCCAGCACCAGCCACCGCCCTTCGTCATGGGGGGCGGCAATCAGATCGACCCCCGCATAGTCGGCGCCCACCGCCGCCGCTGCGCGTACCGCCAGTTCGGCCACCGTGCCCTCAGGTGCCAGGGCTTCGCAGCGCCCACCCTGGTGGACGTTCGTGATCCAGCTGCGGCCGTGGCGGATCATCGCCGCCACCGCGCGCCCTCCCACCACGAAGACCCGGCAGTCGCGCCATTCTCCGTCGCGGCGCGGCGGCACGAAGGGCTGCAGGTAATAGACGCCGGCCACGGCCTCGGACTCCGGCAGGTCCTCCTGCCGCGGCAGGCGGCGCAGGCCACGTCCCTGGGCGCCGAACAGCGGCTTCAGCACGCAGTCGGGCCAAGCCTCCACCACCGCGCGGGCCGACGCGACATCCTGCACGGTGACGGAGGGGGGCGTCGGCACCCCGGCATGGGCCAGCAGGAAGCTGGTGGTGCTCTTGTCCACGCAACGCTCGATGGCGCGGGCGGAGTTGTAGACAGGCACCCCCAGCCGGTCGAGCGCGTGAAGCACCCCAAGCCGCACCGTCACTTGCTCGAAGCTGCCCTGCCCGACCACCCTCACGAAGGCCCCCGCCGGCAGCGCATCGCCGAATCCTGGCAGCAGCAGCCCCGTCGCAGTCCGCCCGATGGCAAAGCCGCAGGCGCTCAGCGGGACGCGGCGACATTCGAAGCCGCGGCGCGTCATCGCCTGTTCCAGCCTTGCCGCGTGCCAGTCGGCACCATCGGTGAACAGGGCGACCACGCCGCTCATGCCGCCTCCGCCAGGGCATGCCGCCGGAACAGCTCCCTCGCGCGTCGGCCGGCAAGGCGGCGGGCCTCCACCGGATCGGCGGCGTCTGCCAGAACGGTGCAAAGCGGCGCTCCTGCCGGGACATGGACCGGTGTACAAGGACGGTCGGCGGTCCAGTCCGGCCAGCGCATCCGGCCGTCCAGCAGGACCGGCGTCCGCGCATAGACGACCGTGGCGGCGCGGCAGCCGGCCAAGGACGGCATAACCTGCGGCAGCTCCCCGGCGCAGGCGGCCATGTGCAGCCCCAGCAGGCCCGGCATCGGCGAACGGTCGAACAGGTCGAGCGTCGCTCCCGGCCGCGGGTTGATTTCCAGCAGGCACCAGCCGCCCGGTCCGGCCAGGAAGTCGGCACTGTTGAGCCCGACCAGCCCGACCTCCGCTGCGATCCGCGAGACGGCGGCGGTCATCGACGCGGCAATTCCTTCATGTATCGATGGCACCGGCAGCGGGCCTACCGCGCCGCCGTAGCGAAAGGGCTGGCGGGGCGCAGGGGCCACCCATTGTCGGCTGAACCCCACCGGCACCACCCGCCGGCCGTCGGACAGGAACAGCAGGGACACCGGACGCCCAGGCATGCGGCGCTGGAAGTAATGCCCGGCCGGCACCCGCCGCCCCGCCGGCCGGATGTGGCCGCCGCCGCTGGCACCGGCGCGCTTCATCAGCCATCCCCCGCCCTCATCCGGCGGCGACGTGGCGATCTCCGGATGCGGAATGCCGATGCGGGCGAGCAGAGCGGCGAAGGCAAGCGGGTCCTTCAGCCTTGCCACCGTTCCCGCAGCGTTGCCGAGCACCGGCCGGTCGCGCTCCAGCGCCGCCAGCAGTTCCGGCCTGTCCTCGAACCCGGCGCCATAGACCAGCGGCACACCGCGCAGATCGGGCGCTGCCAGGGCGTGCCGCAGCGCCGGGCCGGGAAGGCGCAGCCGCCGTGACGGCAGGGCGAGGCAGCGGTCGGCCATGGCCGCGGTGTCCGCGTCGGCGAACAGGTCCAGGGCCGCGACGCCCAGCCCGCTACGGCACGCGCTGGCCGCCAGGGCCCGCGCCGACAGCGCCACCACCAGGACATCACTCTTCGGGAGTATGGTCGGGGTCAAGCTCACGTCCCGGCGCGAAAGCGCCTTGAACATTCATCCGTAATCACAACAATCATGCGACAAAGCCATCTTTGCAATCACCCTTCCGAACAACGGCGCGTGCCGTCCTCCCGGCGCCCATTCGGGTGAAGACGGGGGTGCGGCCCCTGGGAAGACAGTTGGGGGAAGACAGTTGGGGGAAGACAGGATGTTCGAGGCTGTGGTTCTTCCGGAGTCCCCTTCGATTCCCGCCATTGATGGATCCACCGCCCTGGCAGGTGCCGCCCTGGCTGTGGAGGATCTGAGCCACAGTTTCGGCAAGCGCGTGGCGCTGGACCATGTGTCCTTCACCGTACCGCCGGCCGCCTTCACCATGCTGCTGGGGCTGAACGGCGCGGGAAAGACCACACTGTTCTCCCTGATCACCCGGCTCTACTCCGGCCGCAGCGGCGACATCCGCATCTTCGGCTTCGACCTGCGGCGCCAGCCGACCCGCGCGCTGGAGCGCATCGGCGTGGTGTTCCAGCAGCCGACGCTCGACCTCGACCTCACCGTCCGGCAGAACCTGCACTACCATGGCGGCCTGCATGGCATGCGGCCATCGGACTGCGAAGCCCGCGCGCGGGAGGAACTGGCCCGCATCGGACTGTCCGACCGTGCCGACGACAAGGTCCGCGCCCTGTCGGGCGGGCAGCGCCGCCGGGTGGAGATCGCCCGCGCCCTGCTGCACCGTCCCAGCCTGCTGCTCCTCGACGAGCCGACCGTCGGGCTCGACGTCGACTCGCGCCGCCACATCCTCGCCCATGTCCGAGCGCTCTGCCGCGATCAGGGACTCGCCGTGCTGTGGGCCACCCACCTGATGGACGAGGCGGCGGAGGAGGACGCCGTCGTCGTGCTGCACCGGGGCAGCCTTCGCGCTTCCGGCACCGTCCGCGCAGTCTGCGCCGAAACCGGCACCGACGCCCTGCCCGCCGCCTTCGCCGCCCTGACGGCGGGGGAGCGCCGGCCATGAGCGCCGCCACCTACTGGTACTGCCTACGCAGCATCATCCTGCGCGAGGGCCTGCGCTTCCTGCACCAGCGCGAGCGCTTCTTCGCGGCACTGGTCCGGCCGCTGGTGTGGCTGGCGATCTTCGCCGTCGGCTTCCGTGCGGTGCTGGGCGTGTCGATCATCCCGCCCTACGAAACCTACATCCTCTACGACGAATATGTCGTGCCCGGTCTGGTCGCGATGATCCAGCTGTTCAATGGCATGCAGAACTCCCTGTCGATGGTCTACGACCGCGAGATGGGCAGCATGCGCACGCTGCTGGTCAGTCCGCTGCCGCGCTGGTACCTGCTGGTCGCCAAGCTGCTGGCCGGCGTCGCGGTGTCCATCGCGCAGGTCTATGTCTTCCTCGGCATCGCATGGCTGTGGGGGGTGGAGCCGCCGCCGCTGGGCTACCTCGCCGCATTGCCGGCGCTTGTGCTGAGCGGGCTGATGCTGGGGGCGCTGGGCCTGCTCCTGTCGTCCTTCGTCAAGCAGCTGGAGAATTTCGCCGGGGTGATGAACTTCGTCATCTTCCCGATGTTCTTCGCGTCCTCCGCCCTCTACCCGCTCTGGCGGATCAGGGAGGGCAGCCCGACCCTGTATCTGATCGCCGCCTACAACCCCTTCACCCAGGCGGTGGAACTGATCCGCTTCAGCCTGTATCTCCGAGTCGATGTCACGGCCCTGCTGTGGGTGGCCGGTTGCCTCGCGCTGTTCCTCGGTGCTGCGGTGCTGGCCTACGATCCGGGCCGCGGATTCTGGGCGAGACGGGGCGGACCGGCGGAACAGGCCTGATCGCGCAAGCGCAAGCTCGACCATATTTGACATTCGGATTACCGCTTTCGGTTCGGATTATCCACTATTTCGCTTCGTTCGAAAACTTTCGAACGGCGGCGGAAAATAATCTTCACAGCCTATCTTTATTTGAGCAGACTGACTGTCAGCATCACCAACATAATGCGGGGCAGTTTAGAACCCCGCCAAGGGCAGTGCTCCGGCACTTGATACCGGCACGCCTGCGATGCCGGAACCATTGGGATTCGGGATTTTGGGTGCGATGCACCCCCGACGCCGCCTGATCGACATCACGCGCCACCTACGGAGGGATACCGCCCTCTCAGAAGACCGCTTCACCGACACCGCCGCCTGTCGCTGCACAGTCCCCGGGACCACGGACCACCCCTTTTAAAAAAACGGGAGGAAACAGATGAACCCCTTTGTGCGCTGTCTGCTCGTCACCGCCGCGATCCAGGCGGCCACCGCCACGGTCGCCCATGCCAACGAAGACACCCTGAAAAATCAGAAGGATCCGGCCAACTGGGCGATGCAGCTCGGCAACTATGCCGGCCAGCGCTACAGCACGCTCGACCAGATCACCCGTGACAACGTGAAGAACCTCCGGCCGGTCTGGCAGTTCTCGACCGGCGTGCTGCGCGGGCACGAGGGCGGCCCCGTGGTGGTCGGCGACACGATGTACATATCCACTCCCTTTCCCAACATCGTCTATGCGCTGGACCTGAACGACAACGGCCGCATCAAGTGGAAGTACGAACCCAAGCAGGACTCCGCCGTCATCCCCGTGATGTGCTGCGACACCGTCACCCGCGGCGTCGCGGTGGCCGGCAACAAGGTCTTCCTGGGGCAGGCCGACAATACGCTGGTGGCGCTTGATGCGCAGACCGGCAAGATGCTGTGGTCGGCCAAGAACGGCGATGCCAGCAAGGGCGAGACGTTGACCGCCTCCCCTCTGGTCGTCAAGGACAAGGTCTATGTCGGGATCAGCGGCGGCGAGTTCGGCGTCCGCGGCCATCTGACGGCCTACGACATCAACTCCGGCAAGATGGTGTGGCGGGCCTATTCGACCGGTCCCGACAAGGACGTGATGATCGACCCGCAGAAGACGCTGATGATGGGCAAGCCGATCGGCGAGCCCGATCTCGGCATCAAGACATGGCCGGCCGACCAGTGGAAGATCGGCGGCGGCACCACCTGGGGCTGGTACACCTACGATCCCGACCTGAACCTGATCTATTACGGCACCGGCAACCCCGGCACCTGGAACCCGGCGCAGCGCGCCGTCAACAAGGACCGGGCCAAGAGCGACAACAAATGGTCGATGACCATCTTCGCCCGCGATGCCGACACCGGACAGGCGAAATGGGTGTTCCAGAAGACGCCTTTCGACGAGTGGGACTATGACGGCGTGAACGAGAACATCCTGGCCGACATCAACATCGGCGGCCAGCAGCGCAAGGTCCTGGTCAACATGGACCGCAACGGCTTCGGCTACACGCTCGACCGCAACACCGGCGAGCTTCTCGTCGCGAAGAAGTTCGATCCGACCGTCAATTGGGCGACCGAGATCGACATGACGACCGGACGGCCCAAGGTCGTCGACAAGTACAGCACCTTCGCCCAGGGCGAGGACACCAACACCACCGGCGTCTGCCCGGCGGCGCTGGGCTCGAAGGACCAGCAGCCGGCCTCCTACTCGCCGGACAGCGGCCTGCTCTATGTGCCGACCAACCACATCTGCATGGATTACGAGCCGTTCAAGGTGGAGTATTCGGCCGGCCAGCCCTATGTCGGCGCGACGCTCAGCATGTATCCGGCCCCGGCCTCGCACGGTGGGATGGGCAACTTCATCGCCTGGGACCCGGCCGCCGGCAAGATCGTCTGGTCGAAACCGGAACGCTTCGCGGTGTGGAGCGGTGCCCTGACGACCAAGGGCGGCGTCGGCTTCTACGGCACTCTGGAAGGCTACATGAAGGCCTTCGACCTGCGTGACGGCAAGGATCTCTACAACTTCAAGACGTCGTCCGGCATCATCGGCAACGTCAACACCTACATGCACAAGGGCAAGCAGTACGTCGCCGTGCTGTCGGGTGTCGGCGGATGGGCCGGCATCGGGCTGGCCGCCGGTCTGACCGGCGAGCAGGAAGGGCTTGGCGCCGTCGGCGCGCACAAGTCGCTTGGCGAATACACCCAGCTCGGCGGCACGTTGACGGTCTTCGCGCTCCCGGACAACCAGTAACCGGCAAGGCTTGGCGCCGGCCCCTGTTCGGGGCGGCGCCAAGCCCCTTTTCACGCTGATGGAAAGACACGAACAAAGGCAGTGGGGAGAGACAGTGAGATGCCCAAATACCTGATCGGGCTGTGCGCCGCTCTTGGGTTCACCGCGACGGTGGCCCTCGGCAGCGCGTTCGGCCAGCAGGATGCCGCACAGAAGCCGGCGCAAAACCAGCCGACACAAAGCCAGACAACTCAAGCACCGACGAGCGGGAGCGCACCGCAGGAAGCGAAGATCGCCGAGCCTGAGGATCTGGTGGACGACGAAGGGGTGCCGCTCTACGCGGTGCGGGACGGCAAGGTGGACCAGGGGACCTACAACGGCTATCGGCGCTATGCCTCGTCCTGCCACGTCTGCCACGGGCCGGACGGGCTGGGATCGTCCTTTGCGCCGGCCCTGACCGACTCGCTGAAGCGGATGGACTACTGGCAGTTCACCGACGTGGTGACCAACGGTCGCACCAACATGGGGGCCACCGGCGACCGGGTGATGCCCACCTTCGGCACCGACCCGAACGTGATGTCGAATCTCGCCGACATCTACCGGTATCTGAAGGCCCGTTCCGACGAAAAGGTCGGCCGCGGCCGGCCCGAGCGGTTCAAGTCGGCATCGTGAGTCCGGCATGATCGGCCGCCCCGTCCTTTCCTTGATGTTGGCCGCCGTGCTCTGTGCGGCGGCCCCCACCGGCCGCGCGGCCTTTGCTGCGGAAGGCATCCCGACGGAGGCGCTGCGCGTCTGCGCCGACGCCAACCTGCTTCCCTTCTCCAACGACCGGGAAGAGGGGTTCGAGAACCGGATCGCGCGCCTGATCGCCGACGAGCTGAAGGTACCGCTGACCTTCACCTGGTGGCCGCAGACCATCGGCTTCGTCCGCAACACGTTGCGCACCCGGCAATGCGATCTGGTGATGGGGACGGCGGTCGGCGAAGAGCTGATGCAGAACACCAACCCCTATTACCGGTCCACCTACGCGCTGGTCTACCGCAAGGATTCCGGGATCACGGCCGGGACGCTGGCCGATCCGTCGCTGCAAGGCGCGCGTATCGGCGTGGTCGCCCGCACGCCGCCGTCCGCGGTGATGCTCCGCCACGGGCTGACCAACCTAGAGCCCTACCAGCTCGACACCGACACGCGCGCCCATCACCCGGCCCAGCAGGCGGTGGAGGATGTCGCGGCGGCACGCACCGACGCCGCCATCGTCTGGGGTCCCATCGCCGGATTCTTCGCCGCCCGGCAGTCGGTGCCGCTGGCGGTCGTGCCGCTGAAGGACGAGCCCGGCGCTTCGCCCTTCCAATACATGATCTCGATGGGCATCCGTCCGGACGAGGCGGACTGGCGCCACTGGCTGAACGACTTCATCGTGCGACGCCAGGGCGACATCGACCGCATCCTTGCCGAGTACCATGTCCCGCTCGCCAACGCCGACGGGTCGATCAGGGCCGCGGCGGTCGACGCGGTGGCGCCCGGAGCAGGAGTGCCGGAACCGGACGGCTATCGCATGGCCGACTACCGGTCCCCGACGCCGCGTTCCCTGCGCGGCGCCGAGACGGTCGGACCGGAGGAGGTCGAGCGGTTGGCCAAGGCCGGCGCGGTTCTGGTCGATGTGCTTCCGACACCCCCGAAGCCCGAAGGGCTGGCGGAGGGAAGCCGCTGGGCCCCACCGCCCCATCGCAGCCTGCCCGGAGCACACTGGCTGCCGAATGTCGGCTACGGCGCGCCCTCGGCCGATCAGGAAGCCTATTTCCGCAACAGCCTGGAGGCGCTGACCGCCGGCGACCGCAAGCGTCCGCTCGTGGTGTTCTGCCAGCCGGATTGCTGGATGAGCTGGAATGCCGCCAAGCGGGCGGTGGCGCTGGGCTATCAGGCGGTCAAATGGTACCCCGCCGGCACCGGAGGCTGGACAGCCGCCGGCCGCGATCTCGTCACGGTCGAGCCCGAACCGGGGCTGGAGAAACGGCCCGAACCCAGGATGGCGAACTGAGTGCTTCCCTCACGACAGAAGCGCCGACAGCATGCGCGCGATCTGGCCCAGCCGCTGTTCGATGCGGGCCGGCTGCTCGCACACCGCGGTCTGCGCCCGGCGGCGGTCGTCGAGGATGCGGCGGTCCCAGGCGATGGCAGCCTTGATCTCCTGCGCGCGGGCGGTATCCGCCGATGCGGCGTCGAGGTCGCGCAGGGCGGCGGCGATGCGCTCGCGCAGGGCGCGCTGGTGCTGGGCGTAGCGCTCGATGGACGCGATGGCGGCGGTGCGCTGGCGGTCCAGGGTCTGGAAGGTCCCGGCGAAGACCAGCGCGAGCTTGCGGTCATGCTCCTGCTCCGCCGCCTTCCCTACCGGGCCGGCCAGCGCGCCGGCTTCCGGTTCCAGGCTGGCGGGATCGATGCTGTCGTCGGCCGCGCGCCGGACCAGGGCGGCGATGGCGGCGTCGCGCTGCCACTCGTCCCCCAACCCATCGATCGACGGACCGTCCCACACCGAAGCCGGCGACAGGGCCGGGACCAGAACCTGCGGACAGGGCCAGTCGGGATTCTTCGGAGCCGAAGAAGCCGGTTGGGCTGCCGCGAAGGCCGGGAGTCCGACGATCAGTGCCGCGGCCAGAGCCGCGGAGGGGATGGAAGAAAATCGATGCATGCCAAGAATGATGGCAAGGCCAACGATTCGGTGCAATCGGAACCGCTGCGCAAAAGGGGAAGCCCGATGGATCATGTGGGGAGGAGGATCGGAGCCGCTATGATCGTCGGGCTCTTCCTCGGTCCGGCACTGGGCTTCGCGGATGCCGGAACCGCGTCGGCGCGGACGCTGGTGCTCGATCTGGAGCTTGAGGACAGCAGCGGCGAACCCCGGTCGGCCGAGCATGCGGAGCGTCTGAAACGGGTCAGCGCGGAACTGCGCCGGGCTCTCGATGCCAAAGGCTATGACGTGATCGACGACGACGCCACGGCAGGGCTGGTGCCGCCGGGGACGCAGATCCGGACCTGCAACGGCTGCGAGACCGACATCGCGCGCGCCGCCGGCGCCGATCTGGTCGTGTTCGGCGTGGTCCGCAAGGTCAGCAGCCTGATCCTGTGGATCGCGGTGGAAGTCGAGGATGTCGGCTCGGGCCGTGCGGTGACGACGGCACGCGGCGACATCCGCGGCGACAATGCCGCCGCCTGGTCGCGCGGCGTCGCCTGGCTGGTCGAACACCGGCTGGCGGAACATGCGCCGGCCAAGCGGTGAGACGGGCGGCTCGAAAAAAATGAACAGGCGGCGGGGAGGACCCAGAAGATGCCGGACGATTCACAGAGCGGCTACAGCACCATCATGAACGTCCTGCGGCCGCCGCGCACCCGCGCCGTCATGCGCCGCTACGACCTTGTGCTGCGCGACTATGTCGGGGATTTCCACATCGGCGTCTGGGACCATGAGAAGACCCGCACCCAGCGCGTGCGCGTCAGCCTGACCGTCACGGTCGAGGTTCCTGACCGGCCCTTCGTCGACGACCTCGACGCCGTCGTCTCCTACGAATACCTGATCCAGGGCGTCGAGGCCTTCACGCGCAGCCCTCACATCCAGCTGCTGGAGGTCCTGGCCGAAAAGCTGCTCGCCCTTTGCCTGTCGCCACCGCAGGCGGTCTTCGCCCGGGTGCAGGTGGAGAAGCTGGAGATCGTCCCCCAGGCGGCCGGCGTCGGCGTGGTGCTGACCGGTGCGCGGGACCGGGAGGCGGCATGGCCCGGCACATCCTTTTCCTGACCGGCTCCCTCGCGGAGAACCGCTTGCGTCAGGTGCTGGACTCGCTCGCCCCCCTGCCCTTCGCGGCGACCGTCGTCAATCTCGGCGTCAAGGTCGCGGCACTCGCCACCACCGAGATCGTGCTGCGGCGGTTGGACTCCGCGCGCGGTGCCGACCTGATCCTGCTGCCCGGCCGGTTCCGCGGCGATCTCGACGCCCTGGCCGCCCATTTCGGCACCAGGGTCGAACGCGGCCCCGACGAGCTTGAGGATCTGCCGCAGTTCTTCCAACGGCAGGCCCGCCCGCTCGACCTCAGCCGGCACGACACCCGCATCTTCGCCGAGATCGTGGACGCGCCCTCGCGCGACACCGCCGCCATCCTCGCCAAGGCGGCGGATCTTCACGCCGACGGTGCCGACGTCATCGACCTCGGTTGCCTGCCCGACACGCCCTTCCCGCATCTGGAGGAGGCCATCGGCGCGCTGCATGACGCGGGCTTCGCCGTCAGCGTCGATTCCCTGAACCCGGAGGAACTGCGCCGCGCCACGAGGGCCGGCGCCGATTATCTGCTCAGCCTGACTGAGGAAACGGTCCACCTCGCCGACGAGGGCGATGCCGTGCCGGTGCTGATTCCGACCACACCGCCGGATCTCGACAGCCTGGGACGCGCCGTCGACGCCATGACCCGCCGCGGACGGCGCTTTCTGGTCGATCCGATCCTGGAGCCGATCCACCACGGCTTCACCGACTCCCTGCTGCGCTATCGAACGGTGCGGGAGCGCTGGCCCGACGCCGAGATCCTGATGGGCATCGGCAATGTGACGGAGCTGACCGACGCCGACACGTCGGGAATCACCGCGGTGCTGATGGGGGTGGTGTCGGAGCTGCGCATCGGCAATGTGCTGGCGGTGCAGGTCAGCCCGCATTGCCGCCGCGCCATCCGCGAGTTCGACGTGGCCCGGCGCCAGTTCTTCGCCGCCCGCGCGGCGCACAGCATGCCGCGCGGCTTCGGCAGCGGCCTGCTGTGCCTGCGCGACCGCCGTCCCTTCGTCCGCGACACCGCCCAGATCGCGGAGACCGCCGCGCAAATCCGCGACCCCAATTACCGGGTGGAGGTCAGCGCGGAGGGCATCCATCTCTACAACCGCGACGGCCACCACCGCGCCGCCGACCCGTTCGACCTGTTCCCGAAACTCGATCTCGGAACCGACACCGGCCACGCCTTTTATCTGGGGGTGGAACTGGCGCGGGCGCAGATCGCGTGGCAGCTCGGCAAGCGCTACGCCCAGGACAGCGAATTGCGCTGGGGTGTGGCGACGGACGAGCCGAAAGACGACCCGACCGGCTTCCACGCCATCGGCCCGACCAAGCGAGGCGGCTGACCCATGCCCCTGATCCGCGAGACCGTCATCACCACCACCGGCGCCGACGGGCAGCCCCATGCGGCGCCGATGGGGGTGATCGTGGAGCCGGACGGCGACGGGGAACGCTTCATCCTGGCGCCGTTCCGGCCGTCGCGGACGCTGGACAACCTGCTCGCCCGCCGTTGCGCCGTCGTCAACCACACCGACGACGTCCGGATCTTCGCCGGCTGCATCAGCGGACGCCGCCGCGACTGGCCGACCGTTCCCGCGGAGCGGATCGACGCCCCCCGCCTTGCCGATTGCATGTCGCACGAGGAGATCGTGGTGGCGGAGGTGGAGGACGACCCGGTGCGCCCGCGCTTCCACTGCCGCACCATCCATGCCGCGACGCATGGCCGTTTCCGCGGCCACAGCCGGGCGCAGGCGGCGGTGATCGAGGCGGCCATCCTGGTCAGCCGGCTGCACATGCTTCCCGCCGACAAGATCGAGCGGGAGGTCGAATACCTCTCCATCGCCATCGGCAAGACCGCCGGCCCGCGGGAATTGGAGGCCTGGGGTTGGCTGATGGACCGCATCGCCGCTCACCGCGCGGAGAACAGCTCATGACCGGATGGCTGGCCAGCGTCGCCAACACAGTGGAAATCCGTCTGATCCTGCCGACGGCGCCCGACATCCTGGACCTGAAGGATCCCACTGCCGGGGCGCTGGGGGCCTGGGCGGTGGACGACATCGCCGCGATAGTGCGCGAACTGGCGGCCATGCCCGCACGCCCGCGGTTGAGCGCCACCATCGGCGATCATCCGATGCGGCCCGAGATCATCGAGCCGGCAGCCCGCCGGATCGCCGGAACCGGCGTGGATTTCGTCAAGATCGGCTTTGCGCCGGAGGGAGCGCCCGACCGCTGCATCGACGCGCTGGCTCCGCTCGCGGCGGACGGGGTGCAACTGGTCGCCGTGCTCTTCGCGGACCTGTGGCCGCCGGACCCCGGTTGCCTGCCCATCGACCGGCTCGCCGCCGCCGGCTTTCGCGGGGCGATGCTGGACACCGCCGGCAAGCGCCACGGGCTGCGCCACCGCTGGCACGATGCGCAGCTGTCCAGCTTCGTGTGCTGCACACGGGCGCACGGCCTGTTGACCGGGCTGGCCGGGTCGCTGCGGGTGGCAGACATCCCGGCCCTCTCGGCCCTGTCGCCCGATTACCTCGGCTTCCGCGGCGCGCTCTGCGGCGGTGAGCGAACCGCGGGCATCGACCCGCAGGCGGTGGCGCGGGTCGCCGCCGCCGTAGCCGGTTTGCCTGAGGTTACTCCGCCGCCTCGGCCATCTGCGCCTTCTCGATCCTGATCGCGCAGTATTTGAACTCCGGGATCTTGCCGAAGGGATCGAGTTGCGGGTTGGTCAGCACATTCGCCGCCGCCTCCGCGTAGGCGAAGGGGATGAAGACCAGCCCGACCGGCATGCGGTCGTCGATGCGCGCCTTCAGCCGGATCGTGCCGCGGCGGCTCGACACCAGCATGTAGTCGCCGGTCCTCATTCCGGCACGCGTCAGGTCATGCGGGGAGACATAGGCGACCGCCTCCGGCTCCACCGCATCGAGCACGCTGGACCGCCGGGTCATCGATCCGGTGTGCCAGTGCTCCAACTGCCGGCCGGTGGTGAGCACCAGCGGGTACTCCAGATCCGGCGTCTCCGCCGGGTTGATCGGCCGCGCCGGCACGAAGCGCCCACGGCCGGACCTGGTGGGAAAGCCGTTGCCGAAGACGATGTCGTGGCCGGGCTGGTCCGGCCCGTCCACCGGATAGGTGACGGAGCCCTCGCGCTCCACCCGTTCCCAGGTGATGTTGGCGAGCGACGGCATGGCGCCGACCATCTCCGCGAACACCTGCGACACGTGGGTGTAGTTCCAGTTCAGGCCCAGCCCGCGCGCCATGTCCTGGATGATCCACAGATCCTGCCGCGCCTCGCCCGGCAGCGGCACCGCCGCGCGGCCCATCTGGACCTGACGGTTGGTGTTGATGACCGTGCCGTCCTTCTCCGGCCAGGCCGAGGCGGGAAGCACCACGTCGGCGTATTTCGCCGTCTCGGTCAGGAAGATGTCCTGCACAACCAGATGGTCGAGCATCGCCAGCGCCTCGCGGGCGTGGGTCACATCCGGATCGGACATCGCCGGGTTCTCGCCCTCGATGTAGAGGCCGTTGATCCGGCCGTCATGGATGGCGTCCATGATCTCGACCACCGTCAGCCCGCGCTTGCCGTCCAGCTTGGTGCCCCAGTAATTCTCGTAGAAGGACTGGACCTCCGGATCCTCGACCGACTTGTAGTCGGGGTAGAACATCGGGATCAGGCCGGCGTCGGACGCGCCCTGGACATTGTTCTGGCCGCGCAGCGGGTGCAGGCCGGTGCCGGGGCGGCCGATCTGGCCGGTGACGAGCGACAGCGCGATCAGGCAGCGGCTGTTGTCGGTGCCGTGGATGTGCTGCGACACGCCCATGCCCCAGAAGATGATGGAGGCCTTGGACCGGGCGAACAGCCTCGCCACCGTGCGCAGGGTGGCGGCGGGGATTCCGCAGACCTTCTCCATCTCCTCCGGCGGGTAGTCCTTGACCGTCTCGGCCAGAGCCTCGAAATCCTCGGTGTTGGCCTGGACATACTGGCGGTCGTACAGCCCCTCCGCGATGATGGTGTGGAGGATGGCGTTCAGCATCGACACGTCGCGGCCCGGCGTGAACTGCAGCATGTGCGTGGCGTGGCGCGCCATGGCGAGCCCGCGCGGATCCATGACGATCAGCTTCGCCCCGCGTTCCGCCGCGTTCTTGAAGAAGGTCGCGGCGACGGGATGGTTCTCCGTCGGATTGGCGCCGATGATGACGATGACCTCGGCATCCTCCGCCGCCATGAAGGGCGCCGACACCGCCCCCGACCCGACGCCCTCGATCAGCGCCGCGACCGACGAGGCGTGGCAGAGCCGCGTGCAGTGATCGACGTTGTTGGTGCCGAAACCGGTGCGCACCAGCTTCTGGAACAGGTAGGCCTCCTCGTTCGACCCCTTGGCCGACCCGAAGCCGGCCAGCGCGTTGCCGCCGCGCTCGTCCCGAATCTTGCGCAGGCCGCCGGCCGCCACCGCCAGAGCCTCGTCCCAGGTCGCTTCGCGGAAATGGGTGAAGGGGTTCATCGGGTCGATGTCGACATCGTGCTTCGACATGCCCTCCTTGCGGATCAGCGGCACGGTCAGACGGTCGCCGTGATGGGCATAATCGAAGCCGAAGCGGCCCTTCACGCAGAGGCGGTTCTGGTTCGACGGGCCGTCGCGGCCATCGACCGCTACGATCTTGTTGTCCTTGATCTTGTAGGTCAGCTGGCAGCCGACGCCGCAATAGGGACAGACGGAGTCCACCTCGCGGTCGGGCGCGTTGGTGTAGACGCCCTTCTCGTCCACCAGCGCCGCCGGCATCAGGGCGCCGGTCGGGCAGGCCTGGACGCATTCGCCGCAGGCCACGCAGGTGGATTGGCCCATCGGGTCGTCGAAATCGAAGACGATCTTTTCCAGATGCCCGCGCGCCGCCATGCCGATGACGTCGTTGACCTGGACCTCGCGGCAGGCGCGGACGCACAGGTTGCAGTGGATGCAGGCGTCGAGCTGGACCGCCATCGCCGGGTGCGACATGTCGTCGGTCTTGTTCGGCCGGTCCACGGTGGGGAAGCGGCTGCCGGAGATCTCGACCTTGTCGGCCCAGTTCCAGAAGGTGGAGTTGGGGTCGTGCGCGGTCTCCCGCTCCGGCTGGTCGGCCAGCAGCAGTTCGAAGACCAGTTTGCGCGACGCCTTGGCCCGCTCCGACGCGGTGCGCACGGTCATGCCGGGCTTGGGCTTGCGGATGCAGGAGGCGGCGAGCACGCGCTCCCCCTCGATCTCCACCATGCAGGCGCGGCAGTTGCCGTCGGGGCGGTAGCCCGGTTCGGGCCGGTGGCAGAGATGCGGGATTTCGGTGCCCAGGCGCGTGGCGACCTGCCAGATCGTCTCGCCGTTGCGTGCCTCGACCTCGGTGCCGTCCAGGGTGAAAGTGATGCCGTTGGACATGTCGGTCTCCTTACCCCTGCGATCCGGTTGCGCCCTGGCGCGACACGAAGTCTTCGCGGAAATGCTTCATCACCAGCTTGATCGGGTTCATCGCCGCCTGACCCAGGCCGCAGATCGACGCGTCGCCCATCACGGTGGCGAGCGCCTTCAACAGTTCCTCGTCCCATTCCGGTTCGCTGATCAGGCGCACGGCCTTCTCGGTGCCGACCCGGCAGGGGGTGCATTGACCGCAGCTCTCATCCTCGAAGAACTTCAGCAGGTTGAGCGCCACGTCGCGCATGTTGTCCTTGTCGGACAGCACGACGACGGCGGCCGAGCCGATGAAGGAGCCGTGCGGTTCCAGCGTGCCGAAATCGAGCGGAATGTTCGCCATCGACGCCGGCAGGATGCCGCCCGACGGGCCGCCGGGCAGATAGCCCTTCAGCGTATGGCCCTCGGCCATGCCGCCGCAATACTGGTCGATCAGTTCCTGCAGCGTGATGCCGGCCGGTGCCAGCTTGACCCCCGGTTCCTTCACCCGGCCGGAGACCGAGAAGGTGCGCAGCCCCTTGCGCCCGTTCATGCCGTGGCTGGCGAACCAGGAGCCGCCCTTCTCCAGGATCTCGCGGACCCAGAACACCGTCTCGATGTTGTTGATCAGGGTCGGGCGGCCGAACAGGCCGACCACCGACGGGAAGGGCGGCTTGTGGCGCGGCAGTCCGCGCTTACCCTCGATGCTCTCCAGCATCGCCGACTCTTCGCCGCAGATATAGGCGCCGGCACCGCGCCGCAGATGGATGCGGGTGTGACGGGCGAGACCGGCGGCCTCGACCTTGGGGATCTCGCGCAACAGGATTTCCCGGCATTGCGGGTATTCGTCGCGCAGATAGATGTAGACGTCCGTCGCCTCGGCCGTCCAGGCACCGATGAGCATCCCCTCCAGGAAGCGATGCGGGTCGCGCTCCAGATGGAAGCGGTCCTTGAAGGTGCCGGGCTCGCCCTCGTCGCCGTTGATGGCCATCATGCGCGGCCCCGGCTCCGCCCGGACATAGCGCCATTTCAGGCCGGTGGGGAAGCCGGCGCCGCCCAGGCCGCGGATGCTGGAATCCTCCAGCATCTTCAGCACCTGATCGACGTCGCGCGCACCGTCCAGGCATTCGGCCAGCATCTTGTATCCGCCGCCGCGGATGTAGTCGTCGAAGCCGAGATAGTCGGGGATGTCCGGGTGGACATGGCCGTGGGCGACGGCATCCAGCACGCTCTCGACGGTCGCGTTCTCGTGCGGGGCATGGCCGATCGCCACCACGGGGGCGTTGTTGCAGCCGCCCATGCAGGGCGCGCGCAGGATGCGGACCTCGCGCTCGTCGACGCCGGCCTTCAGCGCCTCG
Source organism: Alphaproteobacteria bacterium (assembly GCA_046570145.1). Taxonomy (GTDB): domain Bacteria; phylum Pseudomonadota; class Alphaproteobacteria; order Azospirillales; family Azospirillaceae; genus Azospirillum. Next base: position 3,442 of record JBKHVJ010000361.1, on the reverse strand, counting down.
TGCAGCTGTTCCGCCCCGGCGAGCGCGCAGCTCAGCGAATCGCAGACGCGGATGGTAAGCTTCGGCGGCGCCGGTTCGCCGTCCATCACGATATCGAAATGGGCGTAGAAGGACGCCACCTCGAACACCTCGACCAGCGCCAGCTTCATCTCCTTCGCCAGCGCGGCGAGGTGACGGGCATGCAGGCAGCCGTAATGGTCCTGCAGCAGGTGGAGATGCTCGATCAGCAGGTCGGCCTGACGGGAGCGGTCGCCGAGAAGCGCCCGAACCTCCTCAAGGCTGACGGGATCGACCTGGCGGCCCTTCTGCTGGTCGCGCGTCTTGCGGCGGCCCGAGCCGGGATGGATACTGCGGGCAGGAACGCCGCCCGGCGGCTTTGCGCTGATGATCGGAGCGCTGATGTTCGGGGGGAATGCGGTCACGGCGTTTCTGGCCTCTGCTGGATGGTCCGCGCTTCTGGGTGTCGCGATCCGAGTTCCTGGTGTCTCGTATACCAGATGCCACGGTAACGCATCCATTGCTGAAAGTCAGCATCCTAAATCATCATCGGCTTCCGCTGGATGGGAATGTCGGATGGGATAATGGCGATCCCGGTGAACGGCCTCCAGCGCGTCCGGAAGATCGGTGAAGCGGTGAATCAACCGGTCGGCCGCAAGGTCGGCCGGGTTCCCGCGCGCATAGCCATAGGACACGAGGATGCAGGCGATCCCGGCGGCACGGGCGGCAGCCACGTCGTTGCGGCTGTCGCCCACCATGACCGCACCGGCGGTCGGGCCGTTCAGCGCGCTCAGCGCCGCCAGCAGAGGTTCCGGTGCCGGTTTGCGCTGGGGCAGGCTGTCGCCGCCGACGATTGCACCGAAGAACGGCAGAAGCCCCAGCGCGCCCAGCAGGTCGCGGGCAATCGCCTGGGGCTTGTTGGTACACAGGCCGATGGGATGGCCGCGGGCAGCCAGCCGCGCCAGCGTCCGCGGCACGCCGGGATAGACGCTGGCGGGGTCGGCGGGGAGGGCCGTATAGAGGTCGAGGAAGCGGGCCAGGGCGGACTCCACCTCCTCCGCCGGAAGGGGCCGGCCGGCGGCGGCGAATCCGCGCTCCACCAGCAGCCGGGGGCCGTCGCCGATCAGGGAGCACAGCATGGCGTCACTGACCGCGGGACGCCCCCATTCGCCGAGCAGACGGTTGAGGGCGTGGCCGAGATGCGGCGCGCTGTCGATCAACGTCCCATCCAGGTCGAAGACGACCGGTGCCGGCCTGTTCACCGTCTCCGCCGTCAGTCCGACGCCATCACCGCAGAGGATCGCCGCTCCATCGCCGCGAATTCCAGCGCCGCGGCGCGGGCGGCCATGCGTTCCAGCGGGAGCGGGGCGATCCGGTCCGCCTGCCCGGCCGATCCGAATGCCTCGAACCGCTCCCGGCAGAGCGTGCGGGCGGCCCTGGTCGCCTCGGCCAGGAACTTGCGCGGGTCGAACTCCTCCGGCCGGGTCATCATCGCGCGGCGCAGGCTGCCGCTCATGGCGAGGCGGATGTCGGTGTCGATGTTGACCTTGCGCACCCCGTTGCGGATGCCCTCGCGGATCTCCTCGACCGGGACGCCGTAGGTCTCGCGGATGCTGCCGCCATGGGCGCGGATGATCTCCAGCCATTCCTGCGGCACGCTGGAGGAGCCGTGCATCACCAGATGGGTATCGGGGATGCGGTCGTGGATGGCACGGATGCGGCCGATGGCCAGCACCTCGCCGTCGGGGCGGCGGCTGAACTTGTAGGCGCCGTGGCTGGTGCCGATGGCGATGGCGAGCGCATCCACCCCCGTCCGCGCCACGAAATCCGCCGCCTGCTCCGGATCGGTCAGCAACTGGTCGCGCGACAGCGTGCCGGCGGCGCCGGACCCATCCTCCTCCCCCGCCCGGCCGGTCTCCAGCGAGCCGAGGCAGCCCAGTTCGCCCTCCACCGAGACGCCGACGGCGTGGGCCTGCTCCACCACCTGCCGGGTGACACGGATGTTGTAGTCGTAGCCGGCGGGCGTCTTCATGTCGTCCAGCAGCGAACCGTCCATCATCACGCTGGTGAAGCCGGAGCGGATGGCCTGCTGGCAGACGGCCGGGCTGGCGCCATGGTCCTGATGCAGGCAGACGGGGATATGCGGCCACATCTCCACCGCCGCCTGCACCATATGGCGCAGGAAAGGCTCGCCGGCATATTTGCGCGCACCGGCGGACGCCTGGAGGATCACCGGGCTGGCGCAATCGTCCGCCGCCTGCATGATCGCCTGGATCTGTTCCATGGTGTTGATGTTGAAGGCCGGCACGCCGTAGCCATGGTCGGCCGCATGGTCGAGGAGCTGTCGGAGGGAGATCAGGGCCATCGCGGGAGGTCTCCGGTTCAGGGCAGAGGTTCAGGACTGGGGGGAGCAGAGGCGTTGGGCGCGCTCCGCCACCGCCTCCGCCGTGATGCCGAAATGGCGGTAGAGGTCGGCGGCGGGGGCGGATTCGCCGTAGCGGTCGAGGCCGACCACGTCGCCGTCCAACCCGACATGGGCGCGCCACAGCCCGGTCGCCCCGGCCTCCACCGCCAGCCGTGGCGTGCCGTCCGGTAGCACGTTGCGTCGCCATGCCGGATCCTGCCGGTCGAAGACCTCGCAGCAGGGCATGGAGACGACGCGGGCGGCGATCCGCCGGCCGGCGAGCAGCCGCCGCGCCTCCATGGCGATGGCCACCTCCGACCCGGTGGCGATCAGCACCAAGTCAGGGCGTTCGTCATCGGCCAGCACATAGCCGCCACGGGCGGCATCGGGGGCACGGTCCACACAGGGCTGTCCTGTTCCTTGGGCCGGCAGGGTCTGGCGCGACAGCAGCAGCGCGGTCGGCCCGTCCGCCCGCTCAACCGCGGCGCGCCACGCCACGGCGGTTTCCAGGGCGTCGCAGGGACGCCAGACGTCGAGGTTCGGCATCAGGCGCAGGCTGGCGGCATGCTCCACCGGCTGGTGGGTGGGACCGTCCTCGCCCAGGCCGATGCCGTCATGGGTGAACACATGGACGACGCGCAGCCCCATCAGCGCCGACAGGCGCAGGCCGTTGCGGGAGTAGTCGGAGAAGGCCAGGAAGGTGCCGCCAAAGGGCAGAAAGCCGCCATGCAGGGCGATGCCGTTCATCACCGCGGCCATGCCGAACTCCCGCACCCCATAATGGAGGTGGCGCCCGCCGCTCCCCCGCCAGTCGGTGAGATTGGAGCCGGTCAGATCCGCCGATCCGCCCAGCAGTTCCGGCAGCAGGCCACCCAACGCTTGGATGGCTTGCTGGGACGCCTTGCGCGACGCCATCGGCTCCGCTTGCCGTGCTACGGCGGCGATCCAGGCGTCGGCGTCGGCGGCGAAACTCCCGGGCAGGTCGCCGCGCACGCGCCGCAGAAACTCGGCCGCGGCCTGCGGGTGGGCGTCGGCATAGGC
>JBKHVJ010000360.1:0-13010 GCA_046570145.1 Alphaproteobacteria bacterium | reverse complement strand
CCGCCCTTGCCCTTGGAGTAGCCCCCGATGCGGCCGGTCAGCTCGGCCATCACGCCGTTGGCTTCCATGCCGCAGGCCAGCATGTGGCCGTGGTCACGGTAGCTGGTGATGACGGTGTCGCCCTGCTTCAGGGCGGCCTGCACGCCGACCACGACGGCTTCCTGGCCGATGTAGAGATGGCAGAAGCCGCCGATCAGGCCCATGCCGTACAGCTGGCCCGCCTTCTCTTCGAAGCGGCGGATCAGCAGCATCTCGCGGTAGTAATGAAGAAGTTCTTCGGAAGAGACGGCTTGAGCGGGCGCGGTGTCGGTCTGCGCCTTGGTCGGACGGCGTCGGGACGCGGCCATGATTCCTCCCCAGGGTTCAAGCGGCATTGGGCTTTACAACAACCCTTGCCGCCACGCGTTGCGGGCATGCGAAAGCCCGCACCGGAAGCGAATATGGCGCGCACACTACACGAGCTTTACAGCCCGCGCAAATATCTGTTTTTGCAGCGCTATTTTCGATTAACCGGAATTCGGTTAATCGGCTGATTTCCCCTTACTTCTGCACCGAGCCCCCTTCCGGCTCGGCCAGTTTGGGCAGCTTGACGATGACGTCGCGCGGGTTGGAGAAGTTCAGCATCAGCCGGGCCCGCTCCTCCAGCATGTCGCGATCAAGCCCGTCGCCGCGCAGAAGCTGGGCACGCCGCTCCATCTCCTCCCGTTCGGTGCGGAGCTGGTTCAGGACCTCTTCGGCCTGGGCGATCTCCCCCTGGATCTGCTTCATCGCCACCAGCCCGCGATCGCCATGGATCGCGTAGTAGGCGAAGTAGGCTACCACACAGGCGCACAGCGCCGGCATGATGGCTTGGCGGATCGCGCTCTTGGCGGCGCGGGCGAGCGTGTCGGTGAAGTCGGCGATCATCGTCATGGTCGGAGGATGGAATCACAGCGACTTTCCACCGGTCAAACGAAAAAGATGGAACAGGCAAGTCGCAAAAGTGTCGTGTTCTTTGCGCAACCCAGTAATGGGCACCGGCCACGCCTGTGCCACAAGTTGTCAGAACGTTCCGTGAAAGTTCTCCGTGCCCACCGGTCGGGAACTCCGGCCGCCCTGCGATTCCGCGAGAAGGCGCGCCCTGCCCCATCGGCGGACGGCACCCACTCGGCATAGTGCTAAGGGGAAATGGAATGAAACCGGCGGTGGCGTGTTTCGACCCACACACGGCGTTGCCGGGGCCGTACCGGGTCAGCGAATGCGCTCCCGGTTGCCGGCTTCCAAGGCGGCGCCGCCCAATGGCTTAGGAGATACACTCCATGCGCAGCAAGTTTCTGATCGCGGCCCTTCCCGCCCTGCTTCTGGGGCTGGCGGCCTGCGACGACCAGAACGCCCAGAACTCCAACGCGGCGAACCAGACCAGCCCGACCACCAGCAGCGGGTCCAGCAGCGACTCCACTACGGTTCCGCCGCCCTCCACAGGTGTTCCGGTTCAAGGCGGAACCTCCGGCAACTCGATGAATGAAACCAGCGGCGCCACCACCACGGTGCCGGGCGGCTCAACGGCCGGCGGGTCTGCCGGCGGCGGTGCCAGCACCGGCGGATCGGCCACCCCGTCCGGCGGTCAGTAAAGTCCGTCGGTCAATAAAGCCGGGCAGTCACCGAGCCTGCGGAACGCCCCCCTCTGCCATCGCGGGAGAGGGGCGTTTCCAGCGGTCGAGCCGATTCACACATCGACCACCCGCCGCCCTTCCGCGGGTGCGCCGGTGCTGCCCGGCTCGAATGCGATGCCCTTCACCAGCGCCACCACGGGGCGGCCGGGCGTCAGGTCCAACTCTCGAACGGCCGCGCGGGTGATGCGCGCGATCAGGAAGGAGCCGCCCACCGCCAGCCGCACGTCGGCGGAGGACGGTCCCGACTCGGCGACCTCCACCACCGTCGCAGCCAGTGCATTCCGCACGCTGACGCCGATCGGCGGCTGCAAGGCGACGATGACGTCGCGGGCATGGATGTGCAGACGCACCGAGGCGCCCGGCGCACGCTCCACCTGCGGCACGGTCAGATGCCCGCCGTCGAAGGCCAGCACGGTCAGCCCGTCGTCGGGGACATGGCGCTCCACCGTCAGGTCCAGAACGGCGCCGGCATCCTGCGCGCCGGTCACCGCCGACAGGTCGAGCCGGCCCATCACAGTGCCCACCGGACCCACGGCGCGCACCCTGCCCTCCCCGATCAGCACCATCGTGGTGGCGAGGCGTACCACCTCGTCCAGTGCGTGGCTGACCATGACGATCGGGATGTTCATCTCGTCGCGCAGCCGCTCGATGTAGGGCATGATCTCCGCCTTGCGGGCGGCGTCGAGCGAGGCCATCGGCTCATCCATCAGCAGCAGGCGCGGCTGGGCCAGCAGGGCACGCCCGAAGGCAACGCGCTGCTTCTCGCCGCCGGACAGCCCGCGCGGGCGGCGGTCCAGCAGATGGCCCAGCCCCAGCAACTCCACGACCGGGCCGAAGGCGATGCGGCGTTCAGTGGCAGGCACGCGGCGCAGGCCGAATTCCAGGTTGCTGCGCACGGTCATGTGCGGAAACAGGCGCGCATCTTGGAAGACATAGCCGATGCGCCGTTTTTCCACCGGCACGTCGATGCGCCGCGCGCTGTCGAAGAACACGGTGTCGCCGATGCGGATGTGCCCGGCATCGGGCCGCGTCAGTCCGGCGATGGCGTTGATGACGGAGGTCTTGCCGGAACCGGAGCGGCCGAACAGAGCCGTTACCCCACGCTCTTCGGCGGTGAAGGCGATGTCGAGCGTGAAGGCGCCCAGCGTCTGGCGGATCGCAAGGTCGAGCATGGTCACGTCCCCCCGGTCATCACGTCTGCCCGATCAGCCGCCGGACGCGGTGCGCCAGGAACTCCGACAGCATCAGCGCGACCAGGGCAACGCCGAAGGAAATCGACGCCAGCCGCGCGGCCACCGCGTCGCCGCCCGGTTCCTGGGTGGCGGCATAGATCGCCAGCGGCAGGGTTTGCGTCTGACCGGGGATGTTGGAGACAAAGGTGATGACCGCGCCGAACTCCCCCATCGCCGCGGCGAAGGCAACGATGGCGCCGGACAGCAGCCCCGGGGCCATCAGCGGCAGCAGGATGGTGAAGAAGCGGTCGACCGGGCCGGCGCCCAGTGTGCGCGCCGCCGCCTCCAGCCCGCCGTCGATCGCCTCCACCGACAGGCGGATGGCGCGCACCATCAGCGGAAAGGACGTCACGGCGACCGCCAGCGACGCGCCCTCCGCGGTGAAGATCAGCTTGATGCCGAAGCTCTGGTACAGCCAGCCGCCCACCACCCCCTTGGTCCCCATGGTCACCAGCAGGATATAGCCGGTGACCACCGGCGGCAGGACCAGCGGAAGATGGACCAGCCCATCGACCAGCGTCTTGCCCGGAAAGGAATAGCGCCCGAGCACCCAGGCGGCGAGCACGGCAACCGGCAACCCCAACGCGATGGCGACGCCCGCGACACGCAGGCTCAGCAGCAACGCGGTGGTTTCCATCGGTGTCAGGATATCCATGCGGCAGAGCTTACGGTGCTTTGAGGGCCGGAACGAAGCCGAATTCCTTCCACACCGCCATGCCCTCCGGCGACTTCATGTAATCGAGGAAAGCGGCGCCGCCGGGGCTCTTGGAGGCCGCCACCAGCGCTGCCGGGTAGGTGATGGGCGGATGGCTGTCCGGCGGGAACACGGCCGCGACCTCCACCCCCGGATCGATGGCGGCATCGGTGCGATAGACGATTCCCATCGGCACCTCGCCCCGGCTGACCAGCACCAGCGCCGCGCGCACGCTGTCGGCCCGCGCCAGCCTCGGCTCGACCGCCTTCCACTGGCCGAGAGACTCCAATGCCGTCTTGGCGTACTTCCCGACCGGAACGTTCGAAGGGTCGCCGGTGGCGAGCCGCCCGTCGCCCAGCTGCTCCGCCAGCTTGCCGCCCTTCGACAGATCCGGCTTAAGCGCCGCTCCCTTCAGCACCACCACCACCAATTCATTCCCCAGCAGGTTCGTGCGGCTGTCCGTTCTGATCAGATCGCGCTGCTGCAGATAATCCATCCAGTCGAGATCGGCAGAGATGAAGATGTCGGCCGGCGCGCCGTTCTCGATCTGCTTGGCAAGGGCGGAGGACGCGGCGAAGGACGAGGTCACCGACAGGCCGGACTTCGCCTTGAACTGGGAGGCGAGCTTTTCCACCGCATTCTTGGTGGAGGCGGCGGCCAGAACCAGCACGTCCTGCGCCATTGCCGTCGGGGCCGCGACGGTCAGGCCGAACCCCAGCACCGCCGCCGCCATCGCAAGCCTGAATCCGCTCCGCCTCAGGATTGAACGCACACCAACCATCGCCACCTCCTGCCATGCTTGACGCTTTACCTATATCCAGATGGATACAGCGCTTCGCGGTTGCGGTAAAGTGCAAACGGCCGGGCTAACGCTGCCGGGGCCTTGCCGGGATCTCTCCCGGAGGCATTGCGGAATTCACATCATGTCATGACTTGCCGCGCCGGCCCGTGATAGGAAGTGCGGCGAATCGGACCCGGTCCCAGCCCTCCCTCTGCTTCAGGAACTTCCCATGCGCGCCGTGAAGATTTCCCCCTCGATTCTCTCCGCCGACTTCGCCCGGCTGGGCGAGGAGGTCCGCGCGGTCGACGCCGCCGGCGCCGACTACATCCACATCGATGTGATGGACGGGCACTTCGTCCCGAACCTCACCATCGGTCCGGGCGTGGTGAAGGCGCTGCGGCCGCATTCCGCCAAGGTCTTCGACGTCCATCTGATGATCTCGCCGGTGGACATCTTCGTTCCGGATTTCGCCAAGGCCGGCGCCGACATCATCACGGTCCATCCGGAAGCGGGGCCGCACCTGCACCGGACGATCCAGCTGATCAAGTCGCTGGGCAAGAAGGCCGGCGTGTCGCTGAACCCGGCGACGCCGGTGGACGCCATCCAGCATGTGCTGGAGGACATCGACCTCGTTCTGGTGATGACGGTGAACCCCGGCTTCGGCGGCCAGAGCTTCATCAAGAGTCAGCTGCCGAAGATCCGCGACCTGCGCGCCCGCATCGACGCGCTGGGCAAGCAGATCGACCTGGAGGTCGACGGCGGCATCAATCCTGAGACCGCCCGTCTGGCGATCGAGGCCGGCGCCGACGTTCTGGTCGCCGGCACCGCCACCTTCACCGGCGGTCCGGAGCAGTACGCGGCCAACATCGCCGCCCTGCGCTGAGCGGCAGCTGAGAACAGGCACGGCCCCGCGCCGCCCCCATGGGGAGCGGTGCGGGGCCGTTTCCTTTATCGGCCTCCCAGACCAGCGGGATCAGCGGACGCTGGCGAGCGGGGCGCTGGCGGCGATGCCTTCGATCTGGTTCAGGTGCTGCTGCAGCTTCGGCAGGGTCTGCTGTGCCAGGCTGCGGTAGGGCTGCAGGTCCGGATCGGTGCTTCGGGCGACGGTGCCGTACAGGTCCACCGCCTCACGGTGCGCCAGAACCTGCTGGTTCACATACATGCGGTCGAAGGCGACACCGCGAAGGCCCTGCAGCTGACTCAGCTTCTGCTGCTGGTCGAGATCGGGCTGGGCCGGCGGCTCCAGGCCGCTGGCGCGGGCCTGGGTCTTCACCAGTTCGCTGGTGGCGGTGTGATCCATGATCATATGGCGGGCGAACTGGCGCACCGGCTCGGTGGTGGCACGGTCGACGGCCATGCGGCTCGACGCGATCTCGTACAAGTCGCTCTGCGCGGCGCGGTTCACGAAGTCGGCCGCGCTGGCGACCGGCGCCATGCGGGCGGCGCGGTCCTGATCGGCCATGTTGCCGCCGGCGATGCTGCTGCCGGTCATCGCCGCACCCGTGCCGGCGGTGGACCCGGCGATGCCGGTCGTCATCTGCTGTTCCATGCGGCGCTCTTCGGCAAGCCGGCGGGCGCCGATACCTTCACCCAGAACCACCACCTTGCCGGCCTGCGGCGTGTCGGTGACCGGCAGCCCGCGGGCCGGCGCGTCCAGCGGCGGGATGCTCCCCGGCTGTGCCCCCATGGTGTAGCTCGATCCGGCCTGCGGTGAGGTTGCGCCGCTCACCTGGGCCATCGCGGTGGTCGACAGCAGAACTGCGCCCATGGCGGTGAAAACGAACGTCCTGGTCATAAGATTTCTCCCGATTTTCCTTGCGGAACGGCCTGGCCGAAGAGTTGCGGCGGCGTTCCTCTCCACCGCGTCAGCACCGAAGCGCGACGGCGGTCATGTGCTGCGGAGAACATGCTGCCTATGCGAAAAGTTCCGGCTGCCCAAAAGAGCATCGGGCCAAAAGATCCGCCGGGAAGGAGAACCAATCGCCGCTTTGCCCGTTATTGGGCATGGGAAGACGGTCCCGCAACGGAAGGGAAAACAACCATGGGCATTCTCTGGACGATCATCATCGGCTTCATCGCCGGCATCGTCGCCAAGTTCCTTATGCCGGGTCGCGATCCGGGCGGCTTCATCATCACGACGCTGCTGGGCATCGCCGGGGCGTTCGTGGCCACCTATCTGGGTGCCGCCGTCGGCTGGTATCGGCCGGGTGAAGGGGCGGGCTTCATCGGCGCCATCGTCGGCGCGATCATCATCCTGGCCATCTACCGCATGATCGCCGGTCGCCGTCACACGGTATGACGGGCGCTATCGGAAGGCCGCTTGCCTGAAGGCCGCCCTACGGAAAAAGGGACCACCGGACTGCCGGCGGTCCCTTTTTTCATCGGTCAGATCGGACGGCGGCGGTCAGGCCAGCGCAACCGGCTGCGGCATGAAGATGGCGCGGGAAATGGCCGCCTGGATGCCCGCGTTGGTGAAGGGCTTGCGCACGATCTGCCCGAGATGGCGGGCGTCCAACGCGCGGATGTCGTCGTCGAAGGCGGTGACGAAGATGGTGCGCAGGTCACGCACGCGCTTCAGCCGGCGGGCGATCTCGATCCCGCTGCCGCCATCGGCCAGCCGGACGTCCAGCAGGGCCAGCGTCGGTTTTTCCGCCTTCAGCAGCGCCATCGCCTCCGTCTCGTTGCCGGCGGTACCGCAGACGACGTGGCCCATGTCGGCCACCAGTTCCCCCAGTTCCATCGCCAGCAGGGCGTTGTCCTCGACCACCATGACCCGCTGGATCATCGCGGAGCGCACGCGGGCGCGGGCGGTCTTCAGCCGGTCGATGGACTCACCCGCCGGCAGTTGCAGAACCTTCGCCGCCTGCCGGATGCTCAACCCCTCGAGCGCGGTCAGCAGATACAGGCGGCGGTCGGCCTCCGGCAGTTCGGCGAGCGCGCGCTCGATGGGATGGGGTGATGGCAGCGGCCGGCCGGGCGGGCCGAACTCCTCCGGAGAGCGGTCGAACAGCAGGTTCAGCAGCGCATACATCGACAGCCGCGAGCCATCGCCGCCGCGATCCAGACCGAAGCGTGACGGTGCCATCACCGCCGCTTCGACACAGCGGGTCACCAGCGCGTCGCCACGGTCGGTGGCACCCGTCAGCGCCCGCGCATAGCGGCGCAGGATCGGTACCACCTCGAACAGTTCACATTCGTAAACGAGCATACCCGTGACTCCGCTCCCTGCCGGGAGTTGCCGCTCTGGGATTCAGCCTCTCCAATCGTTCGCCGGCAAACCGGCCGGGCTGTGGAGGTCGTTATTCATCCTGGCGGAATCCTATCATGCCATTCGGAGCGGTCGAATGGGAAATGGGGGTGCGGACGCCAACGAACGGCAACTGCGCGTCTGACAGTTCCAAAGAGCCGGAGCCGAACGGCAAACTCCGGTCGTCCGAAAGGCCATCCGCTCACTTCGCCTTTTCGCGCAGCTGGCGCGAGCGCCATTGCCACGGCTTCTCCACCTGCCCGGCCCAAAGCCCCATCCGCTTGCTCTGGGCATAGGCCTCGCCCTTCTGATAGGCGGGCGACAGGCTGGCATACTGAAAGGCCCAGCCGCGCGACACCATCGCCGCTCCCAGATCGACTCCGCGCACCCGGCATTCGCCCTTCTTCTCGCCGGTGCGGTCCTGTTCGGTGACGGTACAGGTCACCTCCTCGCCCTTCACCATGTTGGCGAGCACGGCGGTGGCGACCTTGAAGCAGTCGAGTTCATGGCCGTAGCGGTTCTTGCACTTTTGCCCCGGATCCGGCGCATCGATGCCCATCAGCCGCACTGCCGTGCCGTTGATGGTCAGCAGATCCCCCTCCACCGCCATGGCGGAGCCCTTGATGGTCTGGTCCGGCGTGTTGGCGATGGGGCCGCGCCCCTTGGCGGCCTGATTGGTCTGCGCCGCGGCGGGACCGCCGAGGACCAGGGCGCAGAGCAGGGCCAGCGTGAGCCTCCTCACCCTCATCGGCTTAGAACAGGGTAGGCTGTTTATCGTCGGGCTTCGCTTTGGACCGCTCCCCGTTGGCCGGCTTTCCCGAGACGGCCGCCGCTTCTTCCGGCGGATCGAGACAGGTGCAATCGTCGTTGCGCACGCTGTTCACCCGCGGCCCCACCGGCACCACGTCCAGCCAGTCGTCCGGCGCCGAGCGGATCAGCCCTTCCACCACCGGCAACGGGGTCGCCGGGTCGAGCCATGCATCCCAGTCGGCGGGGGCCAGGACCACCGGCATGCGGTCGTGCAGGAAGGACAGGGTGGCATTGGTCGCCGTCGTCACCACAGTCGCGGTCTCCAGCGGCGGGTCGAGCGGTGCGGCGCCCTTCGGCCCGCGCCAGCGTTCCCACAGCCCGGCCAGGGCGAACAGTCCGCGGTCACGGCGGCGGATGACGTGCCCCTGCTTGCGCGGCTTCGCCCCCTCCCCCACGCTGGTCCATTCATAGAAGCCGTCCAGCGGGATCAGGCAGCGGCGCTTGCGGAAGGCGTCGCGGAAGGGCGGCTTGTCCGCCACCGATTCGCCACGCGCGTTGATCATCCGCCCGCCGATGGACGGATCGTCGGCCCAGGGCGGCACCAGTCCCCAGCGGACCATCGACAGATGGCGATCGTCCTCTTCGCGCCGGATCACGGGGATGTCCTGCGTCGGGGCGATGTTCCAGCGCGGCATCAGGTTCGGCCGTTCGGGCACGCCGAACAGGCGCTGGACCTCGCTGACGGGGGTGGTGAGTAGCATGCGTCCACACATGCCAGGGAATATGGTCGCTGCGGGCGGTGGACGCCAGTCTGCAATGCCGGACGTCTTCGGCCACCGCCGGGGGTTTCCCTGACGCTTGAGCCGGCCTATCTTCGCGGGACACAACAATCGCATCGAACCGGAAGGCGGGAGTTCACCCATGAAGTTCGGCATCGGACAGGCGGTTCCGCGCACCGAAGACGCCCGGCTGCTGACCGGCGGCGGCCGCTATACCGACGACGTGTCTCTTCCCGGCCAGGCCTACGCGGCCTTCGTCCGCTCCCCCCATGCCTTCGCCGCCATCGGCGCGGTCGATGCGTCGGACGCGCTGGCGCAGCCGGGCGTGCTGGCGGTCTACACCGTCGCCGACCTGGACGCCGAGAATGTCGGCATGATCCCCTGTCAGGCGGTGCTGAAGCAGCGCGACGGGTCGAATTATGTCCGCACCCCGCGTCCGGCGCTGGCCCGCGGCTTCGCCCGCCATGTCGGCGATCCGGTCGCCATGGTGGTGGCGGAAACGCTGGAGGCAGCGCGCGAAGCGGCCGAACTGGTGATGGTCGATTACGAGGATCGCGACTCCGTCACCGGAACGCTGGAGGCGCTGGAACCCGGCCGCCCGCTGGTGTGGGACGCGGCGCCCAACAACCTCTGCTTCGACTGGGACACCGGGGACGAGGCGGCGGTGGAGGCAGCGCTCGCCGGCGCCCACCGCGTGGTGGACCTGGAGCTGGTCAACAACCGCGTCGTCGCCAACCCGATGGAAGGCCGCGCCTGCGTCGCCGGTGTCGAGTCCGGTGCCGACGGCGCGCCCGGCCGCCTGCTGATCTACGTCACCAGCCAGGGCGTCCACGGGCTGCAGAAGCAGTTCGCCAAGATCCTGAACGAGCCGGACTCCCGCATCCGCGTGCTGACCACCGACGTCGGCGGCGGGTTCGGCATGAAGCTGTTCAACTACCCTGAATATGTCGCCTGCCTGTTCGCCGCCCGCCGGCCGAACCGTGCGGTGAAATGGGCCGCCGACCGGATCGAGGGCTTCATCAGCGACGACCATGGCCGCGACCATGTCAGCAAGGCGCGTCTGGCGCTCGACGCCGACGGCCGGTTCCTGGGCTTGCGGGTGGACACGGTCGCCAATCTCGGCGCCTATCTCTCCAACTACGGCCCCTTCATTCCGACCGATGCCGGATCGGCGATGCTGGTGGGGTCCTACCGGACTCCCGCGGTCTACGTGCGGGTGAAGGGCGTCTTCACCAACACCCAGCCGGTGGACGCCTATCGCGGCGCCGGCCGGCCTGAGGCCGCCTATCTGCTGGAGCGGCTGATCGACCATGCCGGGCGGGTCACCGGCCTCGGTCCGGCGGAGATCCGGCGGCGCAACTTCATCCCGCCCGGCGCCATGCCCTATGCCACGCCGATGGGACAGGTCTACGACACCGGAGACTTCGCCCGAAATCTGGACGACGGCCTCGTTCTCGCCGACATGGACGGCCTGCCCGCCCGCAAGGCGGAGGCGAAGGCGCGCGGCAAGCTGCGCGGTGCCGGCCTGTCCACTTATATCGAGGCCTGCTCGGGCGGCGGGCCGGAGCAGGCGACCGTCCAGGTCAACGGCGACGGCAAGGTGGTTCTGCTGATCGGCACCCAGACCAACGGCCAGGGCCACGAGACCGCCTACAAGCAGATCCTCGCCGACCGTCTGGGCGTTCCGCCGGATGATGTAGAGGTGGTGCAGGGCGACACCGACCGCGTCAGCTGGGGATCGGGAACCGGCGGCTCGCGCTCCGTGCCGGTGGGAGGTTCGGCGCTGGCTGAGGGGGCGGCCAAGGTGGTGAAGACCGCCACCGCGGTCGCCGCCGACCTGCTGGAGACCGCCGAGGTCGACGTCGAGTTCGCCGACGGCCGCTTCACCGTCGTAGGCACCGACCGCGCGGTGTCGCTGAAGGAGGTGGCGGCCAAGGCGACAGAGGGTGGCACCGGAATCGCCTTTTCCGAGATGGCGCGCTGGACGCCGCCGGCCAGCACCTTCCCCAACGGCTGCCACGTCGCCGAGGTGGAGGTCGATCCCGCAACCGGCGTGATCGAGGTGGTGCGCTACAGCGTCGTCGACGATTTCGGCACGGTCATCAACCCGATGCTGGTGATCGGCCAGATCCACGGCGGCGTCGCCCAGGGGCTGGGTCAGGCGTTGCAGGAACGGGTGGTGTTCGATCCCGACAGCGGGCAGCTGCTGTCCGGTTCCTTCATGGACTACCAGATGCCGCGCGCGGTCGACATGCCGCCGATCGAGGTGAAGCTGAACAGCGTTCCCAGCACCACCAACATGCTGGGCATGAAGGGCGCCGGAGAGGCCGGAGCCATCGGCGCGCCGCCGGCGATCATCAATGCGGTGGTCGATGCACTGTCCGACCTCGGCATCACCCACATCGACATGCCGGCGACGCCGGAAACGGTGTGGGCGGCAATCCGCAGCGCCGAAACGCGCATTGCGGCGGTGTAGGCGGTTCTCACCATCTTTCTGCGGTCATAAGAGAAAGTCCTAGTTAGAAGGTGTGGCAATTGCCACACCTCCGTCGGATGAAAACTGCGGCAATGTTGCTTACCTACGTGGCGGAGATATTGGGCGAACGAGGGTAAGACGATGGCGTTTGGTGACGGCGGGTGCGGCGGACAGTGCGCGGACAGACTCGATTTGGACTTCACGATGGCCTTCCAACCCATCGTCGATGTCGCCAGCGGCTCTGTCTGGGCGCATGAGGCGCTGGTCCGTGGCACCGAGGGCCAAGGTGCCGGCTGGGTTCTGGGGCAGGTCACCGATGCCACCCGCTATGCCTTCGACCAGTCCTGCCGCATCAAGGCGATCGAGTTGGCCTCGACCCTGCCGATGAACGGCGCGCGGCTGTCGATCAACTTCCTGCCGAATGCGGTCTACAAGGCTGAGGCCTGCATCCGCGCGACGCTGGCCGCCGCACGCCGCACCGGATTCCCGACCGACCGCATCATCTTCGAAGTGACGGAGAACGAGCGGGTGGTGGACCACGACCACCTGAAGAGCATCTTCAACGAATACAAGCGCCAGGGCTTCCTGACCGCCATCGACGATTTCGGCTCCGGCTATTCCGGACTGAACCTGCTGGCGGAATTCCAGCCCGATATCATCAAGCTGGACATGGAACTGACCCGCAACATCGACACCGAGCGGGCACGGCGCAGCATCGTCAAGGCGATCCTGGCGGTGTGCGAGGATCTCGCCATCATCCCCATCGCCGAAGGCATCGAGACGGCGGACGAGGCCAAGACCCTGCGCGATCTGGGCGTCACCCTCATGCAGGGCTACCTGTTCGCCAAGCCGGCCTTCGAAGCGGTGGTGACCGACCCGGAACTGTCGATACTGGCGGCTTAAGCCCGGACCGGTGCCGTCATGTAGCTCATTCCGCCGCCATAGCTCTCCAGCTTCGCGGCCAAAGCCGGTCCGCCGTCCCGGTACGGCGTGAATCCGACCCGGTCCCAATAGCTCCGCGCGCCCGGCGTCGAGGTCAGGGCCAGCCACCGCCACCCCTCGCGTGCCGCAAGCGCATGTGCATAGCCCAGCACAGCCGCCCCCAACCCGGTGCCGCGCGCCTCCGGCAGCAGCGCGATGTCGTGGAGGTAGAGGCAATCCGCATCCGCCGGCAAAACGCCCAGGGGCGTGTCGAGCGGCGGCGGGACGCCCAGCCTGCCCGGATGCATGACGCCATAGCCGATGGCCTCGCCGCGGTATTCCGCCACGCGGCAGCCGGCGGGGTAGAGCGCGAGCCTCTCCTCGAACACGCTGCGGTCCTCCGGGTACGCCGGATGTACGATGTCCGCGATGGCAAGCAGCCGATCCAGATCGGCCGCGGTCATAGCACGCCATAGGG
>JBKHVJ010000359.1:0-9149 GCA_046570145.1 Alphaproteobacteria bacterium | reverse complement strand
ATTCCTGACGGAGGCCATCGAACAGGCCGACCTGACCGTGCTGGTCGCCGTGGACGGCGAAAGCGCGCTGGATCTGGTCGGCCAGATCACGCCGGACCTGATCCTGATGGATGCCATCATGCCGGGGCTGGACGGCTTCGAGACCTGCCGGCGGCTGAAGCAGATTCCCCACCTGTCGCACCTGCCCGTGATCTTCATGACCGGGCTCAGCGACACCGAGCATGTGGTGAAGGGGCTGGAGGCCGGCGGCGTCGATTACGTCACCAAGCCCATCGTGGTGGACGAGTTGATCGCCCGCATCCGCGTCCATCTGACCAACGCCCGCGTCGCCTACGGCGCCCGCGCCGCACTGGACGCCACCGGCCGCTTCCTGCTGGCGACGGACGGGGAGGGGAGGCTGCTGTGGTGCACCCCGCAGGCGGAACGGCTGTTGGGCGGCCTGTTGCCGGGGGCGGACGGCGTGCGCCCGGTTTTGGCGGCCACGCTGGCGGCGGGTCTGGTCCGGCTGCGGCAGGCCGCCAGCCCCGGCACCTCGGCGGAGAGCTTCACGCTCGACCTGCCGGACGGCGAGGGGGTGCGCCGGCTGGAGTTCACCTATCTCAGCCCGGCCAACCCGGACGAATATCTGTTCCGCCTCAGCGAGCCTGCCGCCGGCCGGCAGGAGGCGATCCTGCGCGACGCGCTGGGCCTGACCGTGCGCGAGGCGGAGGTCCTGCTGTGGATCGCCAACGGCAAGCCCAACCGCGACATCGGCGAGATCCTGGGCATCAGCCCGCGCACGGTGAACAAGCATCTGGAACAGGTCTTCGCCAAGCTGGGTGTGGAAAACCGCGCCTCAGCCGCGGCGCTGGCGATCCGCACCCTGGCGGCGCGGGGGTGAGCGGGGGGAAGCCCGCCGCTTCGTTGCGGTTAGCCTTTGCCGGTCCGCTGTCTTCTATCTGCGTTGGCCTCCTGGCGGAGCACGGTCTCTGAAGACGCAACCTGACATCCCATAGGATGTCACATTCGTTGCTTGGCGTAGAGAATTCTCCTATCATCGATCGGATGAGAAGAGCTGTTCTCGACACCAACATTCTAACCGCAGGCTTGCGTAGCCGACGGGGCGCCTCATTTGCAGTGTTGAGTCTTCTTGCCGATGGCCAGTTCAGGGCTTTGGTGACCACTGCCCTGTTCCTGGAATACGAGGCTGTGTTGAAGCGGCCCGAGCAACGCGAGGTTCACGGGCTTACCGAGCCCGATGTAGATCGCTTGTTGGCCGAGTTGGCCGCGATCCTGGAGCCCGTAGACGTACGTTTTACTTGGCGGCCCCAACTTTCGGACCCTGCCGACGAGATGGTGCTGGAGGCGGCGGTGAATGGCAGGGCGGATGTGCTGGTAACCCACAATGTTCGGGATTTTTCCGCGGCCGCGCCGCGGTTTGGAATTCCGGTTCTTCGACCGGCCGAGTTCCTGCGAGGAGTAGCGACATGAGCAAGGCAACCTACCCCCTGAAGCTGCCTGCATCCGTCAAGGATGCCGCCGCCCGGCTGGCCCGTGAGGATGGCGTGTCTCTGAACCAGTGGATCGCTGCTGCTGTTGCGGAAAAGGTCGGCGCCGTCGAAACGGCGGCCTCCTTCCTGAAGGCCCGCGCCGGCACTGCATCCGGCGCAGGCTTGCGCTCCTTCCTGGACAGGGTGCCGGACAGACCGCCACAGACCGGCGACGAACTGGAGCGGTGATGGCTGGCCCGGCACCGGTGTGGGGAGATCGCCCTTCTACACGGTGCCTCCCCCATTCGCCGGCGCCCCCAAAATCCTGTCCACCGTGATCGGCAGGTCGCAGAGGCGCTTGCCGGTGGCATGGTAAATGGCGTTGGCGATGGCGGCGGGGACGCCGACGATGCCGATCTCGCCGACGCCCTTGGCGCCCAGCGGGTTGACGATGTCGTCATGCTCCTCGACGAAGATGACGTCGATGTCATGGACATCGGCGTTCACCGGGATGTGATACTCCGCGAAGTCATGGTTCATGAAGCGGCCGAGCCGCTGGTCGGTCATCGACTCCTCCTCCAGAGCCATGCCGATGCCCCACACCACGGCACCCAGCACCTGGCTGCGCGCCGTCTTGGGGTTGATGATGCGGCCGGCGGCGACCGCGCTGACCACCCGCGTCACCTGCACGGTGCCGAGATCCTCGTCCACCCGGACCTCCGCGAAGATGGCGGAGTGGGTGCCGAGCGCATGCTGCATCTGCGACTTGTAATAGGGGATGGAGCGCGCCTCGTCCTCCAGCACAGCCAAGTCGTTGGCGCGCATCACCTCGGTGATCGACATCCGCCGGGACGGATCGGCCTTGGCGATCAGAAAGCCGTCGGCGAAGACCAGATCGTCGGCCTTCAGCCCCTTCAGCGGCCCGTCGTTCAGCCCCACTGCCATGCCGGCCAGCGTGTCGCGCAGCCGGTCGCACACCGCCTTCACCGCCGAGCCGACCGACGACACCGTCCAGGATCCGCCCTGCAGCGGCGCCATCGGCAGGTTGCTGTCGCCCAGTTGGAACGACACCTTGTCGATGGGCAGGCCCAGGATGTCGGCGGCGATCTGGGTCATCGCCGTGTAGGTGCCGGGGCCGATGTCGGCGGTGGCGCTGCCCACGACCAGCGTGCCGTCGATGCCGAGCCGGGCGGAGGCTGCGGCCTGCCCCTGCATCGCGTCCCACACGCCGGTCGCCATGCCCCAGCCGATCAGTTGCCGCCCCTCCCGCATGGAACGGGGAGTATGGTTGCGCTTGTGCCAGCCGAAACGCTCCGCCCCCTGCTGGAAGCAGGCCCGCAGTTCCTTGCTGGAGAAGGGCTTGTCCGTATTGGGATCGACGTCGGTGTGGTTCTTCAGCCGCAACTCCAGCGGGTCCATGCCCAGCCTGGCCGCCAGTTCGTCGATGGCGATCTCCAGCGCCGGGACACCGGTCGCCGCACCGGGGGCGCGCTGGTCGAGCGGGGTATGGGTGTCCATCCGCGCCAGCTTGTAGTCCAGCCGGACATTGTCGCACTTGTATTGCTGGCCCGACCAGTTGACGACGACCTCGACATAGTTCTCGGTCTGCGAGGTCTCCTGCACCGCCTCGTGGATCATGGCGGTCAGCGTGCCGTCCTTGCGGGCGCCCAGCGCCACGCGCTGCAGCGTTTCGGGCCGATGGCCGAAGCTGAACATCTGCGGGCGCGACAGCTCGACCCGCACCGAACGCTTCAGCGCGGTCGCCGCCAGCACGGCCATGAACAGCTGGTGCTGCGGCCGCAGCCCCGAGCCGAAGGCGCCGCCGACGAAGGGCGAGATCACCCGCACCGCGTCCTTGGACAGGTTGAAGACGTTGCAGACATAGGTCTGGGTGTTCAGCGGCCCCTGGGTCTTGTCATGGACGGTCAGGGTGCCGTCATTGTGGTGGATGACGGTGGAGGCGTGCATCTCCATCGGGTTGTGGTGCTCGACCGCCTGGGTGAAGTGCAGGTCGACGCTGACCTCCGCCTCGGCCAGCGCCCGGTCGGCGTCGCCGCGCGGCTTCGGCGGCGGCTGGAACCCGCCCTTGTCCTTGCCGGGAGTGAAGGCCTGGGCCTGCGCCGCGTGCAGGTCGGTCTGGTGTTCCTCTGCCTCATAGACGACATGGATCAGTCGGGCGGCGTAGCGCGCCAGCTCGAAGCTCTCCGCCACCACCAGCGCGATGGGCTGGAGGGAGTGGTGGATCGTCGCGTCGTACAGCGGGCGGAAGGGCGAGCCCTTGGGTGCGTCGTCGTCCTTCCACTTGCGGTCGAACCAGGGCAGGCTCGGCCGGTTCTCATGCGTGAATACCTTGAGAACGCCGGGCAGGGCCAGCGCCTTGGACGTATCCATGCTCAGGATCCGACCGCGGGCGATGGCGCTCGACAGGATGTAGCCGTGGGCGAGGCCGGGCGTGTTGAACTCGGCCGCGTATTTGGCGCCGCCGGTCACCTTCAGCCGGCCGTCGACGCGGCTGACGGGCTTGCCGATCTGCGCACCGGGAGCTTCCAGGGGATCGGGGATGCTCGGTTTGGCGATCATGGGTGCTCCACTCCGGCGGCTTCGGCCAGCGCCCGGACCATGGCGCGCTCGGCAAGTCCGATCTTGAATGCGTTGTGGGAATGGCCCTTGGCGTCGCGCAGCAGCACGCGCGCCGCCTCACGGAAATTCTCCAGCGAGGCCGACTTGCCGGCCAGTTCGGCTTCCGCCGCCGCATCGCGCCAGGGCTTGTGGGCGACGCCGCCAAGCGCCAGCCGCGCGGTACGGATCGTCTGCCCGTCCATCTCCAGCGCCGCCGCCACCGACACCAGCGCGAAGGCATAGGAGGCGCGGTCGCGGACCTTCAGGTAAGTGGAATGCTGCGCAAAGCCCTCTGCCGGCAAATCGATGGCGGTGATCAGCTCATCGGCGGCCAGAGTGCTGTCGATGTGCGGGGTGTCGCCGGGCAGGCGGTGGAACTCGGCGAAGGGGATGGTGCGTTCCCCCTTCGGTCCGCTGACGCGCACCACCGCCTCCAGCGCTGCCAGCGCCACGCACATGTCGGACGGGTGGGTGGCGATGCACTGGTCGCTGGCGCCCAGGATGGCATGGATGCGGTTGACCCCGGTCAGCGCCCCGCAGCCGGTTCCCGGCTCCCGTTTGTTGCAGGGGGTACCGGTGTCGTAGAAGTAATAGCAGCGCGTCCGCTGCAGCAGGTTCCCGCCGTTGGTCGCCATGTTGCGCAGCTGCGCCGACGCCCCGGCCAGGATCGCCTTGGACAGCATCGGATAGCGTGTCTGCACCCGCTCGTCGTAAGCTGTGTCGGCGTTGCGGGCGAGCGCGCCCAGCCGCAGACCGCCGCTTTCCGTCTCCTCGATGCGGTCGAGGCCGAGGCGCGAGATGTCGACCAGCCGCTCCGGCCGCATCACGTCGGCCTTCATCAAATCCAGCAGGTTGGTGCCGCCGGCGACGAACTTCACCGCCGCCTCGGTCGTCGTGCCCGGCTGTCCCGCCACGCCGCGTAGCGCCGCATCGACGCTGTCGGGGCGGTCGTAGGAGAAGGCCCTCATGGCGTGCTCCCGTCCTTGGATTGCCCATCCATCACCTGCCGGATCGCCGCGACGATGTTGGGATAGGCGCCGCAACGGCACAGGTTGCCGCTCATCAGCTCGCGGATGTCGTCGTCGGTCCTGGCGTGGCCCTCCTCCAGCATGCCGACGGCCGAGCAGATCTGGCCCGGCGTGCAGTAGCCGCACTGAAAGGCGTCATGCTCGACGAAGGCTTCCTGCAGCGGATGGAGCGTGTCGCCGCTGGCCAGCCCTTCGATGGTGGTGACGGTCCGCCCCTCCATCATCACCGCCAAAGTCAGGCAGGAGTTGATGCGCCGGCCGTCGACCAGCACGGTGCAGGCGCCGCATTGCCCATGGTCGCAGCCCTTCTTGGTGCCGGTCAGGTCGAGATGCAGGCGCAGCGCGTCGAGCAGGCTGGTCCAGGGGGCGACATGCAACGTCCGGCGGCTGCCGTTGAGGGTCAGGGTGACTTCCAACGCTTCCGGCGGAGGCGCCGGCTGCGTGTGGGCATGGCCCTGGGATGCTGGGCCTGTTGGCTGGGACATGACCGCTCCGACTGCTGGCAGGGGGTGCGCCGCCGGACATCGGGGGGTGCGGCTGCGCGTCTTGGCTTGCGGGGGTAACAGCCGCCCTTCCGCTGCGTTCCCTCGGCGGGGATGGTGGCAAACGGCGATCAGGGCCCCATCTGGTGCGTGGTGCGGCGTCCGCTGCCGGCGCCATCCCATCGCGGAGACCACTGCCATGAAGCTTTCCGGTTCCTGCCGCTGCAGTGCCGTCCGCTTCACGCTGAACTCGCCGACGCCGGTGCCTTACATGCATTGCTACTGCACGATCTGCCGCAAGAGCGCCGGTGGCGGCGGTTACGCCATCAACCTGGGCGGCGATGCCGACACGCTGGAGGTGGAGGGACGCGAGGCCGTGGAGATGTGGCGCGCGCCCATCGTGGACCCCGACCATCCGGGGCAGACCCATCCCGGTCCATCGCACCGCCATTTCTGCAAGCATTGCGGCACCGCGCTGTGGGCGGAGGACCCGGCTTGGCCGGAACTGGTCCACCCCTTCGCCTCGGCCATCGACACGCCGCTGCCGACCCCGCCGGAGCGGGTGCACATCATGCTGGACTTCAAGGCGCCTTGGGTGGAGGTCCCGAGAGGCCCGAACGACATCCATTTCGCCCGATACCCGGAGGAATCGCTGGAGGACTGGCACCGGCGCCACGGGCTGCTGGACCGCTAGGCGCCACGCGATGGCGAGGCTGCTGCGATGGCTGGCGCTGCTGGTCCTTCTGGCGCTGGCCGGGGCGGCGGCCGGGGTGTGGGGCGGGCTGATCGTGGTGCCGCCGCGTTACGACCCCTGGGCGCCGCTCGACCTGCGGGCGGAGCCGGACTGGCTGACCGGATTCAAGCTGTCGCGGCTGGAGCGCGACCCGGAGCAGTGCCGGGCGGCGCTGGGCACCACCGACCTGCGTTTCACCCCTGTGCCCGACCGGCCCTCCGACGAGAGTTGCGCCTTGCAGGGGGTGGTGCGGGTGTCGCGCACGGACATCACCTTCAGCAGCGGCTTTGTCGCCACCTGCGGGCTGGCCGCCGCCTGGACCCTGTTCGAGGCGCACGCCCTGCAGCCGGCGGCGCAGACGCATTTCGGCCAGAAGGTGGCGCGTGTCGAGCATCTCGGCACCTATGCCTGCCGCAACGTCTATGGCCGGTCGGAGGGGCGGCGCAGCGAGCATGCCAGCGCCAACGCCATCGATCTCGGCGGCTTCGTGCTGGCCGACGGCACGCGCATCGGCGTGCTGAACGACTGGAAGAAGACCGGCGACGACCGCAAGGCCGCCTTCCTGCGCGACGTGCGCGACGGTGCTTGCCGCTTCTTCGACGTGGTGCTGGGCCCCGATTACAACGAGGCGCACCGCAACCACTTCCACCTGGACATGGGCGCCTTCAGCACCTGCCGTTGAGGAATTGCATCGAGGGAACCGCCCCATCGGCCTCCTGTTGCTGGGCTCAAGACGACGCGACACGACCCGGCAAGGGAGAAGACCCATGGCACGCACGGCAGCCGACATCCTGGTGGACGTCCTGGTGGATTGGGGGGTGGACACCATCTTCGGCATCCCCGGCGATGGCATCAACGGCGTGGTGGAGGCGCTGCGTCAGCGCAAGGACGAGATCCGCTTCATCCAGGTCCGGCATGAGGAGGCCGCCGCCTTCGCCGCCTGCGGCTATGCCAAGTTCACCGGCAAGCTCGGCGTCTGCCTCGCCACCTCCGGTCCCGGCGGGCTGCACCTGCTGAACGGCCTCTACGACGCCAAGCTGGATCACCAGCCGGTGCTGGCGATCACCGGACTGCAATATCACGACCTCGTCGGCACCCACACCCAGCAGGACGTTGAACTGGACAAGGTCTTCCAGGACGTGGCGGTCTTCAACCAGCGCATCATGGGTGCAGCCCATGTCCGCAACATCGCGACACTGGCCTGCCGAACCGCGCTGGCCTACCGCGGCGTCGCCCACATCACCATCCCCGTCGATCTGCAGGATCAGGCGGCCGGTGACGACATGCGGGCGCCGCGCAACGTCAAGGGCCACAACACCGCCCTGTTCGCTCCCGAACTGCCGGTGCCGTCGGAGGCGGAGATGCGGCGCGCGGTGGAGATCATGGACGCCGGCAAGCGCATCGTCATCCTGGCCGGCCAGGGCGCGCTGAATGCCACGGACCAGTTGGAACGGCTGGCGGAAAAGACCGGGGCGGTGATCGTCAAGGCGCTGCTCGGCAAGGCGGCGGTGCCGGACGACAGCCCCTACACCACCGGGTCGGTCGGGCTGCTGGGCACCGAACCGTCGCAGACCGCGCTGGAAACCTGCGACACGCTGCTGATCGCCGGTTCCACCTTCCCCTACATCGAATACTATCCGAAACCGGATCGGGCCCGCGGCATTCAGATCGACATCGACGCCGCCCGCATCGGTCTGCGTTACCCGGTGGAAGCCGGGCTGGTCGGCGACTGCCGGCTGGCGCTGGACATCCTGACCGAGCGGGTGCAGCCGCACGAGGACCGCAGCTTCCTGGAGCAGGCGCAGGCCGGCAAGGCGGAATGGATGCGCCTGATGGAGGAACGCGGCACCCGCCAGGACATGCCGATGAAGCCGCAGGTGGCGGCGTGGGAACTGGGCAAGCGGCTGACCGAGACCGCCATCGTCGCCTGCGACAGCGGCACCATCGCCACATGGTGGGCGCGGCAGATCCCGGTGAAGCGCGGCCAGATGCATTCGCTGTCCGGCAACCTCGCCACCATGGCGCCCGGCCTGCCCTATGCCATCGCCGCACAGATCGCCTACCCGGACCGGCAGGTCATCGCCTATGTCGGCGACGGCGGATTCTCGATGTTGATGGCCGATTTCGTGACGGCCGTGAAGTACAACCTGCCGGTCAAGGTCATCATCAACAACAACAGCTCGCTCGGCCAGATCAAGTGGGAGCAGATGGTGATGCTGGGCAATCCGGAATATGTCTGCGACCTGCATCCCATCGACTTCGCCAAGGTGGCGGAGGCTTGCGGCGGCAAGGGCTTCACCATCCGCGACCCCAAGGACTGCGGCGCCATCCTGGACGCAGCGCTGGCCCATCCCGGCCCGGTGGTGGTCGATTGCCTCGTGGACACCAACGAACCGCCGATGCCGCCCAAGGTGAAGGCCAAGCAGGCCGCCCATTTCGCCGAGGCGCTGGCCCGCGGCACCCCCGACGCGCTGAGGATCGCCGCCACGGTGTTCAAGGACCGCGCCCGGGAAATTATCTGAAGGGAGATCATTTGAACGTTGTCAAGCCCGGCTTGGGAGTGGGCGACGATCCGCCTCACCGCCATCCCGGATATATCCGCCGGGTGCGACACCGCATCGACGAAAGAAAGGGTTACTGATTGTCGGTTTTACCATCATTATTGCCTTGAGGTGGGGCAAGAGGTGGAGGGAACCGATGCTCACTCTTCTCTATCGCAGCGATGCCGTCGCTTTGCTGCCGTTCTCTGCGTTGGCGGACATTTGTGTGCGAAGCTCTCTAAACAACCGGCGAATGGGCATCACCGGCTTCCTGATCG
>JBKHVJ010000358.1:0-10579 GCA_046570145.1 Alphaproteobacteria bacterium | reverse complement strand
GCCTTGGGCAGGAGGTCCTGTCCGGCGGCGGTCAGCGCGATCTGGCGGGTGGTGCGCGCGAGAAGCTGGACGCCCAGATCCTCCTCCAGCGTCGCCACATGCTGGCTGATCGCCGACTGGGCGACGTTCAGAAACTCGCTGGCTTTGGAAAAGCTGCCCAGCTCGCAGACGGCGACGAAATAGCGGAGGCGGCGAAAGTCCAGTTTGGTCGACATTCGGGCTTATCCCAGGGTGGCCCGGCAGAATTGTGCCGGATCGGTAGGTCAGGTCCGACACGGGGGGCTGCAATTCTATATAGAGCGGATGCGCGGCCTGCCAGCAATCGTGGGCCGTTCATGACTGAAGCGCCGCATTTCGGTTGACGCGGCTTGCAGCCGCCCACCACTGTGACAGGTCCGCACAGACGGAGAGCGCTTCGATGGTGATGCTGACCGAACAGTTTCTGATCGACTACCTGCTGATCGCAGCCGGTCTGTTCACTGTCGCCAGCTGTGTGCTGGGAGGCTTGTTTCTCGGTACGGTCTACCGGCAGCCGAACATGTGGATGCGCCTGCTGCTCTGGGGACTGCCGGCCACATTGCTCACCACCGCTCCGTGGTCGCTTGTCCTGCCGATGCAGACGGCGCTGCTGATCGGTGCGGCCACCGCAGCCGCAATGATCGGCGGGCTGCTTCTGATGCCCTGCCGCAGCGGCCGGCCGGCCCGGGGATGGCCCGGACTGATCGTCGACGGTCTGTCCGGCATCGGCCGGACGATGCTGATGCTGGCGCCGGCGGTCGCGATCGGGGGAGCCCCTGACTGGGTGCTGTGGCTTTCGCTGACCGCCCTCGTTCCATCCCTCTATTGCGCGATCGTCCATATCCGCAACGTCGGCGGCCTGCTGGCCGAGGAGAGCACGGTGTGGGGCGGCACCCAGGGCGCCGTGCTGGCTGGCGTCCCGGCCCTCCTCATGGTGCTGTGACGTTGTGGCAATCGTCCGGTTGGACCATTCCGCCCACGCCGTTGATGAACCTCCCGATTTGCGTCCAGTCGCCTGCGATCCGCCGGACCGGCGGATCGGCCGCGAATTGGGAAGGACCGGCACCGGCGAATCGGAGGGAAGACTGACACCTCTATGTTGCGACGGACCGACATTTTGACATTGCGCCTAAACGGTCGCGACACATAAGCAAAATTATGGAAATTTGAGACCTCTATCCTGGTTCAGATGTTCTGGCCGCCCGAGACCTCGATGCGCTGGGCGGTGACCCAGCGGTTGTCGGAGCCGAGCAGGCTCGCCACCGCCGGGCCGATGTCGTCGGGAACCCCGACGCGGCCGAGCGCGGTCATGGTGGCGAAGGCCTCGTTGTAGGCCGGGGTGTCGCGCACCGCACCGCCGAGGAAGTCGGTCTCGATGGCTCCCGGCGCTATGGCATTGGCGGTGATGCCGCGGGCACCGAGTTCCTTCGCCAGATAGAGGGTGAGGATTTCAACCGCGCCCTTCGCCGCCGAATAGGCGGAGAATCCGGGAAAGGACACGCGGGTCAGGCCGGAGGAGAAGTTCACGATCCGTCCGCCGTCCGCCAGCAGCGGCAGCAGCGCCTGGGTCAGGAAGAAGACGCCCTTCACATGGACGTTGAAGATCAGATCGAACTGCGCCTCGGTCGTTTCGGCGAATCCCGCCATTTCCCCATGGCCGGCGTTGTTGACCAGATGGTCGAAGCGGTCGCGGTCCCAGGCCTGCAAGGTGGCGCGGACACGCTCGACGAAGGAGGGGAAGCCGGAGATATCGGCGGTGTCGAGTTGCAGCGCCGCTGCCCGACGCCCGAGCGCCTGGATCTCGGATACGACGGCCTCCGCCTCCGCGGCCTGGCTGCGGTAAGTGACGATCACGTCGCCGCCGCGCCGCGCGATGCTGAGAGCGGTGTTGCGGCCGAGCCCCCGGCTGCCGCCGGTCACGATGGAGATGGTGGTCATTGAGTGTTCCCCTTGTGATGTGTGTGGGCCGCCGTCAGCCGGCGGAGAGAATTGCCGGAGGCCGGTTTCCGAGCCGTATCGCGGGTTCGCGGCGACGAAGACGGCCTTGCGCTCTCGGGCCATGCCCACGCAGCAGTGATTGCGTGTCTGCCGCACCTTGATAACGGCCAGCTTGATGCTTGGGAACGACTTCGTATATGTAGCGTGCATACCTGACAGGCATGGCGTCCGATGGAACTCCGTCATCTCCGCTACTTCGTCGCCGTCGCCGAGGAGGGCAGTCTCACGGTCGCCGCCGAACGGCGCCTGCACACCGCACAGCCGTCGCTGAGCCGGCAGCTGCGCGACCTGGAGTTGGAGGTCGGTGCCAAGCTTTTCCTGCGGAGCTCCCGCGGCGTCGAACTCACGCCGGCCGGTCGCGCCTTTCTGGAGCACGCACGGCTGTCGTTGCAGGCGGCAGCCGATGCCGTCGCCGCGGCGCGGCGGGCGGTCCGGCCGCCAAAACCCAGCTTCTCGGTCGGCTTCCTCACCGGCCAGGAAGTCGAATGGCTGTCGCACGTCACCCACTTGCTCCGCGGCCATCTGAAGGATATCGACTTCCGGGTGTCGAGCGACTTCTCGCCCGACATCGGCGAGGCGATCCAGCGGGGGGAGATCGATCTCGGATTCTGCCGGCTGGAGCCGCAGCCGGACGTGTCCTACAAGGTCATCGCGCACGAACCCATCCTGGTCATCCTGCCGAGGGATCATCCCCTGGCCGCCTGCTCCACGATCGACGTGCGCGACATCGATCCGGCGTCCTTCATCGGCTACACCGACACCCCCCATGTGCTGAGGGGCATCGTGGAACGCTATCTGCGGGACCGCGGCGTCGTGGTGTCGCCGATCCATAAGCTTGACGGAATCGCCACCGGGATTTCACTCGTGGCGTCCACCGGCGGGATCACGCTGCTGCCCGCCTATGTCGACACCCTGTTGCCGCGCTCGCTGGTAAGCCGCCCACTCGCCGGCAATGCGCCGGTGATCGAAATCGCCGCTGGCTATCGGGCCGACAACCCCTCCCCCATCCTGCGGGTCTTCCTGGAGAACATCGACCAGCTCATCGCCGGCCGGGCGGCCGGCGCCGATGGCTTGGCGCGGGAAGCAAGGGAGCTGTGAACAATGAAATGCCCTGGGATCATGCGGCGTCGCATGATCCCAGGGCTTGAGAGCCGTCACGCCTGAACCCTGGTGACGGAGGCCGTGTTACCGTTCCGGCCGGGTGCCGAGCCGCAGGATCAGTGCGCCGATGGACGCGATGGTCGCCACCGCGATCACGCCGTTCCAGCCCCAGATCGCCAGCGCCTGGCTGCCCAGCGTGGCCCCGGCCGCCATGCCGATGAACATTCCCACCATCAACACCGCGTTCAGGCGGCTGCGGGCGGCCGGATCGATGCCGTAGACGATGGTCTGATGGGCGATCAACGACGCCTGGACGCCCAGGTCGAAACCGATGGCGGTCGCCACCAGCAGCCACAGGCGGCCCCCCTCCGGCACCAGCGGCGACAGAAACATGGCGGCGAAGGACAGCGCGGCCAGACCGGCGCCCAGCCGGGTCATCAGCTCCGGTCCGCGGCTGTCGGCGATCCGCCCGGCGACCGGTGCCACAAGCGCCCCCACCGCACCGGCCAGCCCGAACGCTCCCGCCGCGGCGGCTCCCAGATGGAACGGCGCGCCATGCAGCATGACCGCCAGCGTCGACCAGAAGGCGCTGAAGCCCAGCGACAGAAGCCCCTGCGCCACCGCGGCGCGGCGCAGCG
The DNA here is from genome assembly GCA_046570145.1 of Alphaproteobacteria bacterium. Classification (GTDB taxonomy): domain Bacteria; phylum Pseudomonadota; class Alphaproteobacteria; order Azospirillales; family Azospirillaceae; genus Azospirillum. Next base: position 6,824 of record JBKHVJ010000358.1, on the reverse strand, counting down.
CCGGATGACGGCCCCACAGCACGGTCAGCGATGCCAGCAGCTCACCGTAGCCGAGGCTGATCGTCGGTGCGAAGCGCGGCAGGCCGCGCCACAGCGCCACGCCCAACAGTGCGATGCTGCCCGCCGCCGCCACGAACACGGCGCGCCAGCCGAAATGCTCGGCGACGAGGCCGCTGACCACCCGCGACAGCAGGATGCCGAGCAGCAGACCGGTCATCACCGTGCCGACCACCCGGCCGCGATGTTCCGCCGGGGCCAGGGTCGCGGCGGCGGGCACGATATCCTGCGCCAGTGTCGCCGACAGGCCGAGAACCAGGCTCGCCGCCAGAAGGCCGGCGATGGACGGCGCGAAGCCCGCCGCCAGCAGCGCCGCGACCAGCACGGCCGCCTTCGTCAGGATGATCCGGCGCCGGTCGAAGCGGTCGCCCAGCGGCGCCAGCAGCAGGATGCCGGCGGCATAGCCGAGCTGGGTCAGCGTCGGCACCCAGCCGACCGACCGGCCGTCGGCCTGGATATCGGGCCCGAGGATCCCCAGCATGGGCTGGCTGTAATAGAGCGATGCCGCCGCCAGACCGGCACCGGCGGCCAGCAGGAAAACCAGCGGCCGGCCCAGCCCGGCATCGGAGGACGCCGGCATCGCGGCTGCGGCACTATGCGCGGTTTGAATGGTCGTCATCGTCAGACCCTCTCAAGAAACTGATCGAGAGGGACTATGGGCGCGGGGTTCCTGGGACGGTAGCCGGATCAGGTGTAGATTTGCTATACGTAGTACGTATGAGTACCGATCTCCCGGCGGCCGGCAGCGACCGCATCGCCCTATTGGAAACCTTCGTCCGTATCGTGGAAGCCGGCAGCCTGTCGGCCGCGGCGGCACAGCTCGGCAGCACCCAGCCGACGGTCAGCCGACGCCTGCAACAGCTGGAGCGGATGCTGGGCGTCCGGCTGCTGCAGCGCTCCACCCACCGGATGGCGCTGACCGACGATGGAGCGCGCTGCTACGAGCGCGCGAAGGATCTGCTCGCCGGCTGGCAGATGCTGCAAAGCGACGTGCGCGGGGCAGACGACCAACCGTCCGGCCATCTGCGGGTGGTGGCGCCGCATGCGTTCGGGCAGCAGCAACTGATCGGGCCGGTGGCCGACTATCTGCAACGCTATCCGCGGATGACGGTTGAGTGGCTGCTGCACGACCGCATGCCGGACTTCATCGGCGAGGGCATCGACTGCGCGATCCGCGTCGGCGAGATCGGCGATCCGTCCGTCATCGCCCTCCGGCTGGGGGAGGTGCCGCGGATCGCCGTCGCCTCCCCTGCCCTGCTCGACGGGCGGCCGGTTCCGGTGCATGCGTCGGATCTGGCGGAGCTGCCCTGGCTGGCGTTGCGCACCTTCTATCGCGACGAGGTCACGCTGACCCATGCCGAAACCGGCGAAGCGGTGACCTTCCCCATCCGCCCGCGCCTGTCCACCGACGGGTTGCAGGCGATCCGCAACGCGGCGATCCGCGGGCTGGGGGCCGCCATCGCCTCGGAATGGGCGCTGGTGGACGATCTGGCAACCGGGCAGCTGGTGCATCTCGCGCCGGACTGGCAGGCGGCGCCGCTGCCGGTGCATCTGGTCTATCCGCCTGCCCGGCACCAGCCGACGCGCCTCCGGCGCTTCATCGACGCGATGCGCATCGCCGTTCCCATCGCCTTCCGCACAATCCGTGCACCGTGACGGCAAACCGCGTCTTCAGGCGGCGCGGACCGTCGAGAGGAAGTCCTCGACCTCGCTGCGCAGCTTGACGGTCTCGCGCACCAGACCGCTGGCGGCCTCCAGCACGCCCGACGCGGCTGTGCCGGTCTGCCCGACGGTCTGGGCGACGCCCGCGATGTTGCTGTTGACCTCCGCCGTGTGGCGGGCGGCCTGCTGGATGTTGGCGCCGATGTCCTTGGTGGCGGCACTCTGCTGTTCAACCGCCGAGGCGATGGCGGTGGCGATGTCGCTGACCGAAGTGATGGTGGCGCCGATGCCCTGCACCGCCGTCACCGTGCTGCCGGTGAACTGCTGGATTTCCAGCACCTTCGCCTGGATGTCGTCGGTGGCGCGGGCGGTCTGGTTGGCAAGCGCCTTCACCTCGCTTGCCACGACGGCGAAGCCCTTGCCATGCTCGCCGGCGCGCGCCGCTTCGATGGTGGCGTTCAGCGCCAACAGGTTGGTCTGGCCGGCGATGGCGTTGATCAGTTCCACCACCTGCCCGATCTCCTGGGCGGCCGACGCCAGGCTCTGGATCATGCCGTCGATCTTCGCCGCCTCGTCCACCGCGCGGCCGGCGACGGAGGTGGACATCGTCACCTGACGGCCGATCTCGGCGATGGAGGCGAACAGCTCCTCCGTCGCGGCGGCGACGGTGTTGACGTTGCTGCTGGCCTGCTCGGATGCCTGCGACACCGCATGCGCCTGGGTACCGGACCGGTCGGCGGCGCCGGCCATGCCGGTGGCGGTGCTTTCCATCTGGTGGGCCGCGGCGGAAACCGCACCCACCACGCCCAACACGCGCGCCTCGAACCGGGCCGCCATGTCGAGCAGGGCCGCGCGGCGCTCGGCGTCGGTGCGCTCCTTCTGCGCCTCCGCCTCCGCCTGCAGGCGGCGCACCTCGATGCCGTTGCGCTTGAACTCCTCCAGCGCGCGGGCGAGCGTGCCGACCTCGTCGCCACGGTCCTGTTGGCCGATGGCGACCGACAGGTAGCCGGTGGAAATCCGGTTGGTGGCCTGGGTCAGCTGCAGGATGGGCGTGGTGATGCGCCGGCCGATCCAGACGGCGAGGCCGAGGCTGATCGCCGCCAGCAGCGCGATCACGGCGGCGATGTTCAGCATGGTCTGCAGCCGCGCGGCGGCCACGGTGTCGAGATAGACGCCGGAACTGACCACCCAGCCCCAGCCCTTGGTCAGCTTGGAATAGGCCGACTTCTCCACCGGCTCGCTGGAACCGGGCTTGGGAAAGAAGAAGGAGGAATAGCCGCCGCCGGATTCGGCCGCCGCGATCTCGTCGCGCACGAACAGCCGACCGGTCTTGTCGGTGCTGTCCCACATGGCCTTGCCTTCGACCTGCGGGTTCAGGTGGGCCAGGATGTTGCCCTTGCGGTCCAGGATCAGCGCATATTCCGTGCCGTCGTAGCGGGCCGACCGCGCGATGTCGAGCGCCAGCTTCTGCGCATCGGCGACCGGCAGTTCGCCGGAGGCGGCGCGCTGCTCGAACCGTTCGATGATGGATGTCACCGTCTCCACCGCGACGCGGGCGCGGGCCTGGCGCTCCTCCATCATCACGGTGCCGAGCGACCTTGCGGTCATGGCCCCGGCGCCGACCAGCGCCAGGACGGTGATCAGGGGCAGCAGCAGCAGGCGCCCCCGGATGCCACGCAATGCGGAAATCATGTCTCTGTTGTCCCCCGGCGACTGGCTTTGAGGCGTGCGTCTCGGCCGCGCCGTGGCCGGACCCGCCGGAACGGCCGACCGGCGCCGCACCCCAGGGGCGGCGCCGGTCGAACCGTTTACACACTCATATCGCGTGATCTTTCACAGATGGTTTACACGCTGCACAATGCCGGTCAGCGGTTCACCACCTTGGGCGGGAGGGCATAGACCAGCAAGGCGCCGATCAGGAGACAGCCGGAGAAGAACCACAAGGCGGCGCTGCTGCTGCCGGTCAGGTCGATGACGATGCCGATCAGCGAGTTGCTGACCAGACCGGCGATGCTGGCGAGCGAAATCGCCATGGCGAAGCCGGTGGCCGCCGCCGTGCCCTTCAGGAAGGTGGCCGGCAGGCTGAAATAGGCCGGAAGCGGACCCAGCACGCCGACCGACGCGACGGTGAACAGCGCCACCGTGGCGACGATGTTGTCGGCGTAGAAGGTGCTGGTCGCCATCGCGGCCGAGGCGGCCAGGAAGGGGACGATGATGTGCCAGCGGCGCTCGCGCATCCGGTCTGAACTGGCGCCGATCAGCAGGATGCCGACCACGGCGACGATGTTGGGAATCATCGTCAGCAGGCCGATGTGGAACGGATCGATCACGCCGGTCTTGCGGATGAAGGTCGGCAGCCAGAAGCCGATGGCGTAGGCGGTCAGCAGGATGGCGAAGTCGATGCCGCCCAGCATCCAGACCTTCAGGTTCAGCAGCCCTTCCTTGAAGCTGTGGCCGGCATGCTTGGCATCGGCGTCGTCGCCGTGCAGGTCGGCGGCCAGCCGGGCCTTCTCATCCCCGGACAGCCACTTGGCATCCTTGTAGGAATTCGGCAGCGCCACGAAGGTCAGGAAGCCCAGGAGCACGCTGGGCAGCGCTTCCAGCAGGAACAGCCACTGCCAGCCGCGCAGGCCCTGGACATTGTCGAAATGGCTCATGATCCAGCCCGACAGCGGACCGCCGATCACGCTGGACAGCGGCAGGCCGATGACGAACAGCGCCATGATGCGGCCGCGGCGGTAGGTCGGGAACCACAGCGTCAGGTAATAGAGCACGCCGGGCAGGAAGCCGGCCTCGGCAGCGCCGAGAAGGAAACGGACGATGTAGAACTGCGTCGGCGTGGTGACCAGCATGGTCGCGGCCGACAGCAGGCCCCAGGTGATCATGATGCGGGCGATCCACAGCCGCGCGCCGACCTTGGTCAGCACGAGGTTGCTCGGCACCTCGAACAGGATGTAGCCGACGAAGAACAGGCCGGCGCCCAGACCGTAGGCGGCCTCGCTGAACTGCAGGTCACCCATCATCTGCAGCTTGGCGAAGCCGATGTTGATGCGGTCCAGATAGGCCGCCAGATAGCAGAAGCAGAGGAACGGAATGAGGCGCCAGGTGATCTTCTTGTAGAGCTGGTCCGCATCGACGGACTGCACCGCGCCCAAAGCTGCATTGGGTGCGGCATTCGCTGTTGTCGTCTGGGCATAGGACATGTCGTCTGTCTCCTTACGCTGATCGCGTTGTGAACCCGTCCTGTTTTTCATGCCGACGCCGCCTGTCTCGGGTGCGGCGCCGGTTGTCGGTCCCAGTTTTGTTTTTTGTTGGTCCTGTAGTGCTTCGGTGCGTTTGCCTTCACCGGAAGCCTGTGTCCATGTCGTGACGTGGCAAAAGCCCTCTCCCGCCCCGGGAGAGGGAATCTCTCACCGGCCGAACCGGTCGAGCGCCTCCTGCTTGCTCACCACATCGCCGTATTTGCTGTCGATGTCGAACAGGTTGGCCTCGTGCGGACCGTCGTGGCGGTCGCCGACGCACTCGCGCACCACGATGGTGCGGAAGCCGTGCTGGACCGCATCGACGGCGGTGGCGCGGATGCAGCCGCTGGTCGAGCAGCCGGTCAGCACCACCGTGTCCACCCCCATCGCATGCAGCATCGGGGCAAGGCTGGTGCCGAAGAAGGAGCTGGCATACTGCTTGGAGATCACCACCTCCTCGGGAAGCGGCATGACCTCCGGGCAGAAGGCGGCGAGCGGGTTGCCCTCCACCATGTCCTTCATCACCGGGGCCTTGCGCACCCACATGCCGCCATCGGCGAAATGGCCGGGATGGTAGCGGATGTTGGTGTGGACGACCGGGATGCCATGGCGGCGGGCGGCGTCCAGCAGTTCCACCGTCTCCGCCACCGCGCCCACCACGCCGGGGGCGTAGAGGGGCGCGCCTTCGGTGGTGTAGCCCTGCATGAAGTCGATCACCAGCAGGGCCGGCCGCTCGCCGAAGCCGATCCGGTTGCCCCAGACGCCCTTGTAATTGTCGGATGCGCTCTGCCCGTCGGTCATGCGGCTCACTCCTCAGTACGCGCCGGACAGCAGGGCGCCGGCGCCGGGAACGACCGGCTCCAGCTTCAGCGACTTCAGCATGGCGTAGGTCGTGGCGATGGCGGCGGTCAGCACCGGCTTGCCGGTCTCCGCCTCCACCCGCGGCACCACCGGCAGCGACGGCATCTGCACGCAGGCAGACAGGACGACCACGTCCACGCCGTCCAGGTTCATGCCGCGCACGATGTCCGGCAGGTTGTTGGGGTCGTGGCGGGCGACGTCGAGATTGTCGGGGATCTCCAGAGCGCGCCAGTCCTGCACCTCGAAGCCTTCGGCGCGGATGTAATCCACCACCAGTTCGGTCAGCGGGCGCATGTAGGGGGCGACGATGGCGATGCGCTTGGCCCCCATCACCTTCAGCCCGTCGACCAGCGCGCCGGCGCTGGTGACCACCGGGGCCGGCGCGTCGTTCTCCAGCGTCTTGCGGGCGAGGCGCGCTTCGGAATCGCGGTGGTAGCCGAGGCCCATCGACATGATGGCGACGAGGCAGGCATAGCCCAGCACATCGACCCGGGCGTCCGACAGCTCGACGGCGCAACGGTCGGATTCGGCGTCCATCGCCGCCAGCTCGTCCTTCCTGACCGTCTTCATCCGCATGCGGGCGGAATGGAAGGTGAAGCGTTCCGGGCGGATCGCCTGACGCGCGGTCAGCATGGCCGGGATTTCCGTTTCCATGGTGACGTTGGAGCTGGGGACGATCTGGCCGATGCGGTACAGCGAAGACATGGGATTGGTTCCTATCGATCAGGCGAGCGGATGGCCGAGGCTGTCGCCGAAGGCGGCGAAGAAGCCGTCGAGGTCGTCCCAGGGGATCATGTGCCCGGCATTGGGGACGCGGGCGATGCGGATGGCGGGCTGGAGGCGGGCGATCTCCTCCTCGTCCTCCGGCTGGATGACGCCGCCGCGGCCGGCGACGATCAGCAGGGCCGGAACCGGCAGCTTCGGCAGGTCGGCATGGATGTCGTCCTGGTGGAAGCCTTCATAGGTTTGGACGATGGCCGGCTCGTAGCAGGTGTGCAGCCA
>JBKHVJ010000357.1:0-8581 GCA_046570145.1 Alphaproteobacteria bacterium | reverse complement strand
CCCGCCGGCCGCTCCACCATCACCACCGGCAGGCCCAACTGGCGCGCGGCCTCCAGCTTGGCGTCGGTGGCGCGTCCGCCGCTGTTCTTGCTCACCACCACCTCCACCCCCTGCCCACGCATCAGCGCCAGTTCGCCCTCCACGGTGAAGGGCCCGCGGTCGAGGATCAGGCTCATGCGCGGCAGGGCGGGCATCGGCTCCGGCGGGTCGACGGCGCGGATCAGGTAGCGCTTGTCCGGCATCGCTTCGAAGGCCGCGACCTCCTGCCGGCCGATGGTCAGGAACACGGTGTCGCCCAGGCCGCGCAGCGCCAGCGCCGCCGCATCCATGTCCGGCACGCCGATCCAGCGGTCGCCCGGCCCCGCCACCCAGGCCGGCCGGGTCAGCACACGCAGCGGCACGCCCACACGCGCGCAGGCCGCGGCGGCATTGGCGGAGATCTGATCCGCGAAGGGATGCGTCGCATCGATCACCGCACCGATCCCCTCGGCGCGCAGGTAACCGGCCAAGCCCGCCACCCCGCCGAAGCCGCCGATGCGGGTGGGCAGCGGCGGCAGCACCGGGTTCCTGGTCCGGCCGGCCAGCGACATGCGGGCGTCGATGCGCGGATGGCCGGCCAGACGCTTCGCCAGCGCCGTCGCCTCCGTCGTGCCGCCCAGGATCAGCACTTTGTCCACCAGCGCCTTGACCATCTCCCCCTCCCCACCCGTCAGGATCGGCGCCATGGATAGCATGGGAACGGCCCGCTGGCTCACCGTCGTCGGCATCGGCGAGGATGGCTGGGACGGTTTGCCGCCCGCTGCCCGCGCGGCGGTCGAAGGCGCCACAACCCTCTATGGCGGCGCTCGCCACCTCGATCTCGTACCGGTCGTTGCGGGACAGGAACGGCTGCCCTGGCCGTCGCCGATGACCGACGCCTTCCCCGGCCTGCTGGCCCGGCGCGGCCGGCGGGTCTGCGTGCTGGCGAGCGGCGATCCGTCCTGGTACGGCGTCGGCGCCACCCTGTGCCGGATCGTTCCGGCCACGGAAATGACGATGATTCCAGCGGCCTCCGCCTTCAGCCTCGCGGCATCCCGACTGGGTTGGCCCTTGCAGGACTGCCGCTGCCTGACCGTCCATGGCCGCCCGCTGGAACTGGTCGTTCCGCATCTGCAACCGAATGCCAAGCTGCTGCTTCTTTCCTGGGACGGAACGACTCCGGCGAAGCTGGCCGCCCTGTTGCGCGCCCGCGGCTTCGGCGATTCGCGCCTGACAGTGCTGGAGGCGATGGGCGGTCCGCGCGAATCCCGGCTGGAGGCCACCGCCGACGCCTGGACCACAGACCGTACCGCCGACCTGAACACCATCGCGCTGGAGTGTGTGGCCGACCCCGGCGCCCGCATCCTGCCGCTGGCGCCCGGCCTGCCCGACGACTGGTTCGACCATGACGGCCAGATCACCAAGCGCGAGGTGCGCGCCGTCACCCTGTCCTTCCTGGCGCCGCGCCGGGGCGAGCTGCTGTGGGATGTCGGCGCCGGATCGGGCTCCATCGGCATCGAATGGATGCTGCGCGACCCCGCCAATCGCGCCATCGCCGTCGAACACCATCCGGAGCGCATCGCCCGCATCCTCTCCAACGCCGCCAACCACGGCGTTCCCGGCCTGCAACTGGCGCGCGGCAAGGCGCCGGCCGCGCTGGACGGGCTGGAGCGGCCGGACGCCATCTTCATCGGCGGCGGGCTGACGGCCGAAGGCGTGCTGGCGGCCTGCTGGGACGCCCTACCCCCCGGCGGCCGGATCGCCGCCAACGCGGTGACGCTGGAAAGCGAGGCGGTACTGTTCGATGCGCACAAGCGCCTCGGCGGCGAGCTGACCCAGATCGCGGTGGCGCGCGCCACGGCGGTCGGCGGTTTCCGCGGCTGGCGCGCCGCCATGCCGGTCACGCTGTGGCGAGCGGAAAAGCCGCATGGGGAGGGCACATGGACCGCCTGACGCCTGACTCCCTGCTGTTCGGCCCCGTCTTTGTTGGCATGGGCTGCCGCCGCGGCTGCGGTTGGGAGGAGATCGCCGGTCTGGTCGTCGCCGCCTTCGACGAAGCGGCCCTGCCAGACGCAGCGCGCCAACTGGCGGCGCTGGCCGCCCCGGCCATGAAGGCCGACGAGGCGGGTTTGGCGGAGGCTGCCCGCGCGCTCGGCCTGCCGCTGCGCTTCATCGAGGAGGACGCGATGCTGGCGGCGCAGGACCGCGTCCACACCCGCTCCGCCACCGTGCTGGCCGCGGTCGGGCTGGCATCGGTCGCGGAGGCCGCGGCGCTGGCCGCCGCCGGGCCGGGATCGCGCCTTCTGCTGCCGCGCCGCTCCACTCCGCGCGCCACCGTGGCGCTCGCTCTTCCGGCTGTCGCTCTTTTGGAGACCCGCTCATGACCGTCCATTTCATCGGTGCCGGACCGGGCGCTCCCGACCTGCTGACCCTGCGCGGTCGCGACCTGATCGCGCGCTGCCCGGTCTGCCTCTATGCCGGATCGCTGGTGCCGAAGGAGATCATCGCCCACGCCCCCGCCGATGCGCGGATCATCGACACCGCCCCGCTGACGCTGGAGGAGATCGTCGCCGAGTTCCGGGCCGCCCATGCCGCCGGCCAGGACGTGGCCCGGCTGCATTCGGGCGACCTGTCGGTGTACAGTGCGTTGGGGGAACAGACCCGCGCGCTGCGGGAACTGGGCATCCCCTACAGCATCACCCCCGGCGTGCCGGCCTTCGCCGCCGCGTCGGCCACGCTGGGGCGGGAACTGACCCTGCCGGAGGTCAGCCAGACGCTGATCCTGACCCGCACGGACGGCCGCGCGTCGGCCATGCCCGCCAACGAGACGCTGGAGGTGCTGGGCGCCTCGGGAGCGACACTGGCGATCCACCTGTCGATCCACGTCATCGACCGGGTGGTGGAGCGGTTGACCCCGCTCTACGGTGCCGACTGCCCGGCCGCGGTGGTCTACCGCGCGACATGGCCGGACGAGCGGGTGCTGCGCGGCACGCTGTCCGACATCGCGGCGCAGGTCGCGGCCTCACCGATGGAACGCACCGCGCTGATCCTGGTCGGCCCGGCGCTGGGCCATGAGGAGTTCCGCTGCAGCGCGCTGTATGACGGCAGCCATGTGCGGCGTTACCGGGGGCTGGGGGAGTGAGCCTCTCCCACGATGCGCCCCTGGCGGTCGGTGACGAGCACCTCGACGGCGACCGGCGCATCCTCCAGCACATCCTGCGCGGCGCGGCGGGCCAGCTCAGCCACATGATCGGCCAGACGCAGGCCGGCGGCGTCCGCCATGCCCAGAACCTGCGCCGCGGTGTTGGCGCCGCGCGCTTGCGTGATCAGCTCCGGCCCAGCGCCCAATTCCGCCAGCCGCTCCGCCAGCCACTCGAAATCCACACTGTTGCGCTTGCTGTGCAAATCCATCAGCCCGCGCGCCAGCTTGCCGAACTTGGCGAAGCCGCCGCACAGGGTCAGGCGCGGGATGGGGTGCCGGCGCAGGTACTTCAGCGTGCCGCCGACGAAATCGCCCATGTCGAGCAGCGCCTGCTCCGACAGGCCATAGCGCGCCACCACCGCCTTTTCCGACAGGTCGCCGGTGCAGGCCGCGACATGGGCCAGCCCGGCGGCGCGCGCCACGTCGATGCCGCGCTGGATCGACGCGATCCAGGCCGCACAGGAATAGGGCACGACAATCCCCGTCGTCCCCAGGATCGACAGCCCGCCCAGAATGCCGAGCCGACCGTTCATGGTGCGCCGGGCGAGCTGCTCACCATTCTCCACCCCGACCTCCACCACCAGATCGGCCGGCTGGCCGGCCGCGGCGGCCGCCTCCCCCACCGCCTGCGCGATCATGGCGCGCGGCACCGGGTTGATCGCCGGTTCGCCGACGGCCAGCGGCAGGCCGGGCAAGGTCACGGTGCCGACGCCGGGGCCGGCGCGGAAACTCACGCCGCTGCCGGGCGCGCCGTGCCAGACCCGCGCCCGCACCAGCGCGCCATGGGTCACGTCGGGATCGTCGCCGGCATCCTTGATCACTCCCGCCACGGCCCAGGGTCCGTCCGGCCCATTCCCCCGCTCCGTCACCGCCAGGGCGAAGGCCGGGGTCTGGCCGCCGGGCAGGGTCACGGTCACCGGATCGGGAAACTCCCGGCCGAACAGGGCATCCGCCGCCGCGCGTGCCGCCGCGGTGGCGCAGGTTCCCGTCGTCCAGCCGCGGCGCAAGGGTGTAGCATGCTCCGGCCCGCCCTCCGCGCCGCCGTCCGTCTTTCCGCCTTCCAGCCCCGAGTCCGCGTTCATGTCGTTTGAGTCGTCCATTCCCGAAAGCGTCCTGGCCCCCTTCGCCCCCGGCAGCGTCTGGCTGGCCGGGTCCGGCCCCGGTGACCCTGGTCTCCTGACCCTGCTGGCCCTGCAAGGTCTAAGGCAAGCCGACGTCATCGTCCATGACGCGCTGGTCGGCGAACGGATCATGGCGCTCGCCAGCCCGTCGGCAAGGCTGGAATTCGCCGGAAAGCGCGGCGGCCGGCCCTCCGCCCACCAGGACGACATCACCAACCGCCTGATCGAGCTGGCGAAGGAAGGCCACCGCGTCCTGCGTCTGAAGGGCGGCGATCCCTTCGTCTTCGGCCGCGGCGGCGAGGAGGCGCAGGCGCTGGCGGCGGAAGGCATTCCCTTCCGCATCGTGCCCGGCATCACCTCCGGCATCGCCGGGCCCGCCTATGCCGGCATTCCCGCGACCCACCGCGACACCAACCAGGCGGTGATCCTGGCGACCGGCCATTCGCTGGGCGGCGGGCCGGACTGGCGGGCGCTGGCCGCCACCAAGGCACCGCTGATCCTCTATATGGGCTGGAAGGCGCTGCCGACCATCGCGGCGGAACTGATGGCCGGCGGCCTGTCCGCCGACACCCCCGTCGGCGTGGTGACGGAGGCGACGACCGCCAACCAGAAAAGCCTCGTCACCAGCCTCGGCGCCTGCGTCGCCGATCTGGCGGCCAGCGAACTGGAGCCGCCGGCCATCATCGTGATCGGCGAGGTGGTGCGGCTGCGCCCGGCGCTGGACTGGCTGCCGGCCCAGACGGCGCTGCAAAATGGCTAATGGCATCATCATCGCCGCCCCGGCGTCGGGCACCGGCAAGACCACCCTGACGCTGGGCCTGCTGGCGGCGCTCCGCGCCCGCGGCGTGGCCGTGGGGGCGGTGAAGTCGGGACCGGACTACATCGACCCGGCCTTCCACCGCGCCGCCACCGGCCGGCCGAGCGTCAACCTCGACACATGGGCGATGGGGCCGGACCTGCTGGACGGGCTGGCCGCCCGCGCTGCCGAGGGAGCCGACCTGCTGGTCTGCGAAGCGCTAATGGGCCTGTTCGACGGCGTGGCCGGCGTCGGGGCCACCGGCACCGGCTCGACGGCGGAGATCGCGGCGCGCACCGGCTGGCCGGTGCTGCTGGTGGTGAACGCCAAGGGGCAGTCGCAATCGGCCGCGGCGTTGGTGAAGGGCTTCGCCACCTACCGCGACGACGTGACCATCGGCGGCGTGGTGCTGAACAATGTCGGCAGCCCGCGCCACACCGCACTGGCCGGCAACGCCATCGAGGCGCTGGGCATCCCCCTGCTGGGCGCCCTGCCGCGCGCGCCGGATCTCAGCCTGCCCGAACGCCATCTCGGCCTCGTCCAGGCCGACGAGACGGAGGGGCTGGCCGACCGGCTGGCGGCACTCGGCCGCTTCGTCGCGGAGCATGTCGATCTCGACCGCGTCGTCGCACTGGCGAAACCGTCGCAGGCCGGGCCGGGCAGCGACGCTCCCGCCCTGCCGCCGCTGGGCCAGCGCATCGCCATCGCGCGGGATGCCGCCTTCACCTTCGTCTATCCGCACCTGACCGCCGGCTGGCAGGCCGCGGGGGCGGAGTTGCGTGTCTTCTCCCCCCTTGCTGACGAGGCGCCGCCACAGGATGCGGACGCCGTCTATCTGCCCGGCGGCTATCCGGAACTGCATGCCGGCCGCCTCGCCGCCAACCACGCCTTCCGCGACGGCCTTCGTGCCGCGGCGGAGCGGGTGCCGGTCTATGGCGAATGCGGCGGCTACATGGTGATGGGCGAGACGCTGGAGGATGCCGACGGCGTCACCCACCCGATGACCGGGCTGCTGGGGGTGCGCACCTCCTTCGCCAAGCGGCGGCTGCATCTGGGCTATCGCCGGGCGGCCCTGCTGGCCGACGGGCCGCTGGGACCGGCCGACACGCCGCTGATGGGGCACGAGTTCCACTATGCCTCGACCCTTGCCCGCGGCGATGACGCGCCGCTGCTGCATGCGACGGCGGCGGACGGCAGCGACCTCGGCCCGCTCGGCAGCCGGCGCGGGCTGGCGCAGGGCTCCTTCGTCCATCTGATCGCGCGGGGGTGAGAATGGCCGAAGAGACGGACGGGGCCTTCACGTCGGCGGAGCGCGACGCGCTCTACAAGGCGATCTTCTCCCGCCGCGACGTGCGTGGGCAATTTCGTCCCGACCCGGTGCCGGACGAGGTACTGACCCGCATCCTGCTGGCCGCCCACCATGCGCCGTCGGTGGGCTTCATGCAGCCCTGGAACTTCATCGTCATCACCGACAAGGATGTGAAGTCGCGCATCCATGCCGACTTCACCCGTGCCACCGAGGAAGCGGCGGCGATGTTCGAGGGCGAGCGCCGCAGCCTCTACAGCCGGCTGAAGCTGGAGGGCATCCGCGAGGCGCCGGTGAACCTGTGCATCACCTGCGACCGTGAGCGTTCCGGCCCGGTGGTGCTGGGCCGTACCCACATGCCGGCGATGGATCTCTACAGCTGCGTCTGCGCCGTGCAGAATCTGTGGCTGGCGGCGCGGGCGGAAGGTCTGGGAGTCGGCTGGGTCAGCATCCTGCACGAGGACGCGCTGCGGGACGCGCTGGGCATCCCGGAGCGGATCGTGCCGATCGCCTATCTCTGCCTCGGCCATGTCACCCATTTCGAGGCGACGCCGGAACTGGAAACCAAGGGCTGGCGCAAGCGCCTGCCGCTGGAGGACCTGGTGTTCCGCGACCGCTGGCAGGGGGAATGAAGGGGCGGGCGCCGGCCCCGTGAAGGACTGGCGCCCGCCGCCGCTTCAGCCGAGCGGGTTGGCGAACAGGAAGTTCTCCGCCGTCAGGGTGCCGCGGTCTACGCCCATCAGCTTGACGGTGCTGGTGCTGCCGATGTCGATCGACAGGTCGGCCCCGTTCTGGACGGAGTGGGTCAGCACGTCGTTCAGGCTGGTGAAGCCGGCGACGCTGCGCAGGTCGATGACGTCGCCGCCGGTGCCGGTCTGGAAGTCGCCGATGCAGTCCCAGCCGTCGGCCGCGCCCTGCACGAAGGTGTCCCGCCCGGCGCCGCCGACCATGTAGTCGTTGCCGCCATTGCCGGTGATGGTGTCGTTGCCGCTGCCGCCGGCCAGATACTCGCCGGCCGAGGTGCCGGTGATCGTCTGGCCGGTGCCGCCGCCGGTGGAGCCGCCACCGGTGGAGCCGCCCGCGCTCCCGCCGGGAGAGGCGTTGAGGAAGGAGAAGTTGGCGGCGGTCAGGCTGCTGCGGGTGACGTTGGCCAGGGTGACGCTGTTGTTGTCGTCGAAGCGGACGATGGTGTTGGCGCCCTCCTGGGTGGTGGCGGCCAACACCGCGTTGAAGTCGGTCAGCCCGGCCCAGCCCGCGACGTTCAGCACGTCGCCGCTGCCTCCGGCCTGGAAGTCGGCGACATAGTCCCAGCCGTCGCCGGGCTTGAAGACGAAGCTGTCGCTGCCGGCGCCGCCGACCATGTAGTCGTTGCCGCCGTTGCCGGTGATGACGTCGTTGCCGCTGCCGCCGGCCAGATAGTCGCGCGCGTCGGTGCCGGTCAGCGTCAGGCCGCCAGTGGAGCCGCCAGTGGAGCCGCCAATGGAGCCGCCAGTGCCGCCCCCGGGAGTGCCGCCCCCCGTATCGCCACCGCCCGTGTTGCCGCCGCCCGTGTTGCCGCCGGACCCGGCCTGCCCCAGCGTGATGGTGTTGCCGGACAGGCCGATGTCGGACGCGGCGAAGCTGCCGGCGATGCGCAGGGTCACGTCGGCCCCGGCGGCGGCGTCCAGCCCGACATGGACCAGGGTGACGCCGTTCACCGTCTCGGCCTGGACCTGACCGGCCTGCAGCGTGCCGCCATTGCCGCTGCCCACGCTGCCCGACAGCGACGCCCCGGCGATGGCGAAAGCGTCGCCGGTGACCGCGCCGGTGATGCCGGTGAAGCCGTTGGCCTGGGCCGCCGTCATCGTCACGGTGTGGCGCTGGCTGCCGGTCAGGGCCAGCGTTTCGACGCTGGTCAGCGTCATGCCGCTGATGTCGATCTTCGGCGAGGCGACATCGTTGTGGTATTCGAGGTTGTAGCCGTTGAAGCTGGTCAGATTGTCGGAGCGGACCTCCAGCGTGTCGGTGCCGCTGCCGCCGTCGAAGCCGACGGTGCCGGCGTCATACTGGCTGACGACGATGTAGCGGTCGTTGCCGGCCTCGCCGAAGATCGTGTCGGCCTGGGTCTGGGTATAGCTGCCGGCGGTGACGATGCCGGC
>JBKHVJ010000356.1:0-21418 GCA_046570145.1 Alphaproteobacteria bacterium | reverse complement strand
GCCACCTTCACCCGGCCGAAGCGGGAGTCGGCGTCGTAGGTGGCGTGCAGCGCCGTGTACCCCCGGCGCTCGACCGCCTGCACGTCGGCGAGCAACGAGGTGTAGATCTCGCGCTTCTTCACCGGCTCGTCGAGCCCCAACGGCTCACGGAGCGCAGAGCGGTAGAAGCCCAGGCTCTCGCGCAGGCTGGCGATCGCCTCGTCCGCGTCCGGCGTGCACCGGCCATCGTCAACCACATAGGCATCGCAACCGAGCAGAGCGGCCACCTGCGGCTGCGTCTTCAGCGGCACGCAGGGCACGGCCAGCTTGCCCTCGAAGAAGCGCATGGTCTGGAGGAGCGACTCACCGACGCTGCGGCGCGGCCGCGGGCGGTGGAAGTTGCCTTCCTTGAACTCGAGCGCCACCGCCACCCGGTCCAGCATCTCGGTACTCACCGCCTCGCCGCGCTCGATCCGCTCGATGGTGGACAGAGAGACGGCCGCGAACTGCGCCAACGTCTCCTGCTTCCAACCGCGCAGACGGCGCCACGCCGTAACCAGCGCGCCGATCTCCTGCGGCGATGGGATGAACAGCGCGTCGGGGTCGTCCATGTGGTCGGCGGCGTCGGTGTGGCCGGTGAAGTTCGGATCGTGGAAGCCCATCGTTTCGTCTCGGGGATGAGCCCGATGCTCTCGTAGTAGCGGATGAGCTTGGCGTTCACGCCGGACGCCTTGGCCGCTTGCCCGATGTTCATGTCCGCCTCCCTGCTCCATGCGCTCCAGAATCCCGCCGAGCCTCGCCGGGCCCCGGCCCCGGCGCGACCAGCATCCTCAATGCGCCATTGCCTTGTGGCTCATCTGACCATCACCACGGGGCGCTGCCCAGCAGCGCATGCTTCTTCACAGACATGGTGCGTGTTCCTCAGGCGGCGGGCGCGGCGTCGTAGCCCGCGTCGGCCAGGGTGCGGATGATCAGGTCGGCGCCGACGTCGCCGTCGACGGCCAGGCGCCGGTTGGGCGGGTCGGCTTGGATGTCTGTGACACCCGGGACAGCGGCCAGGGCCTTGCGGATGGCGTTGGCGCAACCGCCGCACGTCATGCCGGGAACGGTGAACTGCAACATGGGTATCCTCCTCGACAGGGGCCTTCCGGACCGCTCCGGTTCGTCTCTGGAGGTCAGCCTCCACCTTCCCATGATTGGAAGGTCAATCGTTTCTTCGCAGGCGTTTTGCGCAGGTCCGGCATGCAGCTAGGCCAATCGGAGTGCCAGCGCGGGCTCGGCAAGAGCTGTGGATAGATAGGGGGATCTACATTGATGGTCCGCAATATCTGGTAGATGGGCACCGCCACGCCTGCTATGTTCAGCCCGCCCCGCTGGTCATTCATTCCTCGCGCACACGCGGTGGAGGTAAGCCATGGACATTTCTTGCCAACACAACATATATGTGGTGTTATGGTCCCGAAGCTCGTTTCTCAGGGCGTCCGAAAGGTCCTGCCGGAAGGCGAACATGAGGTCACATGGGATGAACTGAGAACACGTTTCGGGCAGGGGTCACGGCGCCAGAAGATCCTCGGGAAGATCCGGGAGGCCGGGACGATGTTGCGCGACGCCGGTGCGGCTGTGCTCTACATCGACGGGAGCTTCGCAACGGATAAGCCCGTTCCCGATGACTGGGACGGGCTGTTCCCGACGGACAATCTCGACTGGACCAAAGTCGATCCTCTGCTGAAGGACGTCAGGGCAAACCGGAAGGCGATCGCCGACAAGTACATGGCCGACCTCTTTCCGGCCAACTGGCGCGAAGGCAAATCCGGGGAACCATTCCTCTCGTTCTTCCAAAAAGACAAGAAGGACCGCCCAAAAGGTCTGCTGGTTCTGACGTTGGGAACGCTGCCATGATCAAGAACGAACGGGAATACAAGGTCACCAAGGCCGCGGCGGCGCGTTTCAGGGACGCGCTGGAGGCGCACCAGGCGGCCGACCATGCCGGGGAGGACCCCGTGTCCGTCGCGGCGGAAGCCTCGGCGATCCAGGCTCAGCTTGAGGACCTCGAGGCGGCGGTCGCGGACTACGACCGGCTGGCGAGCGGCGGCATCGAGGCCCTCGAGGTCGACCGGGTCGAGGACCTGCCGAAGCTGCTGATCCAGGCGCGGATCGCGTCGGGGCTCACCCATGAGAAGCTCGCGGAGCGCCTGGGGGTGAAGCCTCAGCAGATCCAGCGGTGGGAAGAGGACGACTACCAGACCGCGTCGTTCTGGCGCCTCATCGAGGTGGCGGAGGCGCTCGGGCTGTCCTTCTCAATCACCGCAAGCCTGCCCCAGCCCAGTGCGCCCAGCATCCCGGTCGCCGTTGACAAGCTCAAGGGGGTCGGCATCGACAAGGGCTTCCTCACGTCCCGCCTCGTTCCACCGGCGGACGGACCGGCTGGTGCCGCCGAGCGGCCGACGCATGAGTGCGCGCAGCTCTTCGCGTCCCGTGTCGAGGCGATCTTTGGCAAGCCGTTCCAGGACCTGGTGGCGATGAACGACGACGACCCGTGGTGGGGACGCGCCGTCGCCAACGCCCGCTACAAGCTGGGCGCCACCGCCAAGGAGAAGCCGGTCGCGTTCTACAGCGCGTACGCGCATTTCCTAGCCTCGGCCCTGTGCCGGACGATGCGGGGCCCGGTGGACAGGGACCTCCCGCTGGACTGGCGCGCGATGCGGACGCTGCTGTTCAGAGACGGCCGTCCAGATCTGGCCACGGCGGTTCGCCGCACTTGGGAACTCGGCATCCCGGTGCTGCCGCTGTGCGACAAGGGGGCGTTCCACGGGGCGTGCTGGCGCATCGACTGGCGTGGCGCCGTGGTGCTTAAGCAGCCGATGCAGACGGCGTCGCGGTGGCTCTTCGACTTGGTCCATGAACTCCACCATCTCGCCGAAGCCGGTCCCTGCCAGGAGTTCGCTGCCATCGAGGCCGAGGGAACCTCGGATGGGCGACGTCTGGCCGACGAGGAACTCCGTGCGCATGCCTTCGCGGCCGACGTTCTTCTCAACGGCAAGGCCGACGCGCTCTACGGGATGGTCCACAGGGAATCCAAGGGGCGGATTGCCTGGGTCAAGGGCGCGGTCCAGAAGATCGCGGCCGCCGAAGAGGTCGGGGTTGGCCTCCTGGCGAACCATGTCGCGTTCCGGCTCTGCCAGGAGACGGGCGAGAACTGGTGGGGGGCCGCCAAGAACCTCCAGGCGGACGATGCTCCGCCCTACGACACCGTCCGGCAGATCCTGCTTCAGGCCGTCGACCTCAACGCTGTGGAGGAGCCTGCTGGCGGTCTTTTGCGGCAGGCTGTCGCGCCGCTCACGGCGCCAGGCCGGGCCGGTGCCGACCGCGTACACTGACCCTGGAAAGGGCGGCCAAGGGTACGCCTGACCGCCAATGAACATAGGCAGCGCGCCGCGATGGCGCGCAGCCTTTCCTCATGCTCGTCGTTTCTGGGCGGCCTGCGGCGGGTGGCGGCCGAGCCGGTCCTGGGGTCCCGTCTTGCATCCTTGAGCCTAGCGGCGACAGACAAAGTTGCAGGTGGCGTGCGGGCCACCCCTCCGCAATTGCACCCGGGTGACCCGGTGATCTACCCTGTCCAGGTAGGGACTTTCTCTGGGGAACGGCCTTGTCCGACGCGATGCGCACGCTTGTCCAACGGTGGCGGGAAGACCCGAACGCCACGTATCTGAGCTGGTTTTTATGGGAAGAGCGGGTGAAGAACTTCCGCTCGATCCGCCGCGGTATCCAGCAGGTCGTCACTGACATCGAGGCCGGGACCTTCGGCAACGCCTACCGCGGCTCGTCGCTGGAGACGGTGGTCCACTCGATCGCCGAGCAGCGCCAAATCTTCAAGGGCGCCGACCACGCCTTCTTGTGGAAACCCAAGCTGCGCATCCCGGACATCTACGAAAACGCCGAGAACCAACGCGCCTTCGGCCGCCTGCTCGACACGTGCGTGTGCTGCAACGCTGAGGCCCAGGTCCTCGCCGCCATCCGACAGATCGACTCCAAGCAGATCAAGGGTCTCGGCCCGGCCGTTGCGAACCTGCTGTACTTCCTGCATCCCACGATCGTGCCGCCGTTCAACACGGCCATCGTGAGCGGCTACAACGCGCTCACCGGCGCGAAGGTGAAGTTGGGGAAGTGGGACGAGTTCCTCGCCATGCGCCAGGGTATCCTGGCGCTGAACGCCGAGTACCGCGACCTGCTGTCGAACGACCTCGGCGCCGTCGGCGGGCTGCTGTTCGACGTCGGCTCCGGCCGGTACGCCGCGCCCCCGCGCGCCGACGACGCGGCCGCCCGCGCCGCTTGGGAGTCCGACCTCGCCAAGGTTCGCGACGAGTCCGCCCAAGCCGCCAAGGCGCGCGCCGCCGAGCGGGAGGGCGACCGCACCCACACCGAGATCCAGGGCTGGCTGCGCGACCTCGGCAAGGCGCTCGGCTACGCCGTGTGGATCGCCTCGAACGACCGGGGCCGGGCGTGTGGCGGCGGCAAGCTCGGCGACGGCTGCCTGGAGGCGCTGCCGGACACGGTCGCCTCGGCGCCGGGGGCGGACGCCGTCCGCCTGATCGACGTGCTGTGGCTCGACCCGGCGCCCGGGCGGGTCGTCGCCGCCTTCGAGGTCGAGCACTCCACCTCGATCTACTCGGGGATCGTGCGCATGCTCGACTTGGCGCTCGGCGGCGACGCGCACGCACTGGAAGGCATGTTCCTGGTGGCGCCGAACGGCCGCGAGGAGGAGGTCCGCACGCAGCTGGCCCGGCCCGCCTTCTCGCGCGTGGCCGACCTCAAGGTGCGCTACCTGCCCTACGGCGAACTGGAGTCCCACCGGGAGTCCATTGCGCGGTTCGGGACCGGCATGAAGGCGATCCACGCCATCTCGCGGACCCTGACCTAGGTTCACTCCCGGGCCGGGAGGCAATTCGCTGGCCGCCCGTCCCGGACCGGGTTACAAGCGGTCGGCGACACGTCCGGGGGCTGCGGTTGGTGTTCAACGAGACTGTGGATCTGGCAGCCCTGATCCTGGCCGTGGCCACGCTGTACGCGGCCGTCGGGCAGGCCGGGGCATCGGGGTACCTGGCCGTCATGGGCATCGTCGGCCTGGACCCGGCGATGATGAAGCCGACGGCGCTCGCCCTGAACCTGCTGGTCGCCACCATCGGCACGGTCCGCTTCGCGCGCGCCGGTCTGTTCGAGTGGCGGAGCTTCTACCCGTTCGGCGTTCTCGGGATGCCGTTCTCGTTTCTTGGCGGCATGCTGCACCTGCCGCCCCATCTCTACTATCCGGTGGTTGGCGGCATCCTGCTCGTGGCCGCCGTGGAGTTGGCGCGATCCACGTGGGCCGCGCGCGGGGCGACCGGGGGAACGGCAACGGCCAAGCCCCCGTTCCTCCCAGCACTCGCCAGCGGAGCCGCCATCGGCTTCCTGTCCGGGATGACCGGCACGGGCGGCGGGATCTTCCTCGCCCCGCTGATTCTGCTTATGGGCTGGGTCGAGACGCGCCGCGCCGCAGCCGTGTCCGCCGCTTACAATCTCCTGAACTCGGCGGCGGCGCTGGCCGGGGCCTCGACGACCTTCACCGCCCTGCCGTCAGCT
Organism: Alphaproteobacteria bacterium; assembly: GCA_046570145.1. Lineage (GTDB taxonomy): Bacteria > Pseudomonadota > Alphaproteobacteria > Azospirillales > Azospirillaceae > Azospirillum. Next base: position 15,823 of record JBKHVJ010000356.1, on the reverse strand, counting down.
CTGCCGTGGTGGCTGGCCGCCGCTGGTGTTGGCGGTGTGGTCGGGGCTTGGTTGGGCAGCCGCCATCTGCCGACCGCGACACTGCGGTACCTGCTCTCGACGATCCTCGCCTTGTCCGGCATGAAGATGCTGGCGGCCTGACGTCCTCCGATCCGTCGGACATCAGGGTGGCGCGCCTCGCGGCCCCAGGAGCACGATGGCGGCACCGAGCAGGCACACGGTCGCTCCGATCAGGTCCCAGCGGTCCGGTCGCTGCCCCTCAACGGCCCACAGCCACATCAGCGACGCGGCAACGTAGACGCCCCCGTACGCCGCGTAGGCCCGCCCGGCGAAGCTCGCGTCGATGCGGGTGAGCAGCCACGCGAACGCCGTCAGGCTGGCAAGCCCGGGGAGGAGCCAGAGTGGCGACCGATCCAGGCGCAGCCAAGCCCAGAAGGCGAAGCACCCCGCGATCTCCCCCACGGCGGCCGCAGCGTAAACCGCCAGCGCGCTCATGGGTGTTCTTCCACATCGGCATCATGTGGCGACAACGCCTCGATGATGCGGCAATCCGCCATACGGTGCCCCCCACGGCATTGGTGAGCCAGCCGGTCGAGTTCGTCACGCAGGCGCTGAAGGTCGGCAATCTTCCGCTCGACCTCGTGCAGCTGCTCGAGCACCAGCGCATCCACCTCGCCGCACGGCCGGTCCGGCTGGTCAGCCAGTTCGAGCATCGCCCGCACCGTCTCGAGCGGGAATCCAAGGTCCCGCGCGCGGCGCACGAAGCTCAGCCGTCGGACGTGCTCCGCGCCGTAGCTGCGGTAGTTTCCCGACGTGCGAGCGGGCTCCGGCAGGATGCCGATCTGCTCGTAGAAGCGGATGGTCTCCGGCTTCGTGCCGGTCGCCTTGCCCAACGCCCCGATCGTCAGCCCGGATTTCATCGAAACACCCTCTTGACCCTCTAGTAACTAGAAGGCCCATCTTACCGGATAGAAGGCGCCACCGCAGCATCCAATGCCGCGTCCCGCCGCTGTGCGTTGGAGTTTGTCATGCAGGAAAAGACCTCAGCGGTGGTCGTGGACGTGGGCAAGCAGAGCTTGCGCTACAAGGTAGGGGGCATGGACTGCCCCAGCTGCGTCGGCAAGGTCGAGGCCGCGTTGCGCCGCGTTCCGGGCGCCGATGACATCGGCCTCAACTACCATACGCAGATCCTGCGGCTGACGCTGGACGAGGCGACGACGCCCCGGGCGACGCTGGAGGACACGATCCGCAATCTCGGCTACGGGGTCGAGCCCCTCAGCGATCTGCGCGTCGTCGCCGACGGCGCCGCCGGTGAGGTGGACGAGGCGGCCGCGTCCGAAGAGCGGCTGTGGTGGAGCACGTCCAAGGGCAAGCTGACCATCCTCATCGGCATCCTGATCGCAGTGGGTTACCTGGTGTCGCGGCTTGCCCCGGCTCTGGAAGACTACGCGCTCGTTCCCGCCGCCTTGGTCGGTCTGGCCGTGTTCGGCCGCCGCGCCATCACGCTGGCTCGCGCGGGCTCCCCCTTTAGCATCGAGATGCTGATGTCGGTGGCCACCGTGGGCGCCCTGTTCATCGGCGAGACCAACGAGGCGGCTGTCGTCGTCGTCCTCTTCGCCATCGGCGAACTCCTGGAGGGCGTGGCGGCGGGCACCGCCCGGTCCGGCATCAAGGCGCTGTCGAACCTCGTTCCCAGGACCGCGCTGCTCATCGACGGCGAGTCCGCCCGCGAGGTTCCGGCATCGCGCCTCGAGTTTGGCCAAGTGGTCCTGGTCCGGCCCGGCGACCGGGTGCCCGCCGACGGCGAGGTCGTCGAGGGCGAGTCCGATGTGGACGAGTCCCCGGTCACCGGCGAGTCCGTTCCCGTTCCCAAGCAGGTCGGCTCGCCCGTCTTCGCGGGCGGCATCAACGCCACCGGCGCGTTGAGGGTCCGGGTCACGCGGACGGCGGCCGACAACACCATTGCGCGCATCATCCACCTCGTCGAGGAGGCGCAGGCCAGCAAGTCCCCCACGGCGCGCTGGATCGAGCGGTTCAGCGCGCGCTACACGCCCGCGGTAATCGCGGTGGCGGTCCTCACCGTCCTGGTGCCGCCGCTCGCCTTCGGAGGGGACTGGCACACCTGGATCTACCGCGGCCTCGCCCTGCTGCTGATCGGCTGCCCTTGCGCGCTGGTCCTGTCGACCCCGGCCGCGATCGCGTCGGGCATCGCCGCCGGGGCCCGGCGTGGCCTCCTGATCAAGGGCGGCGCCGCGCTGGAGGCCATCGGGCGCGTCCGGACCATCGCCTTCGATAAGACCGGCACGCTGACGCAGGGGCGGCCGCAGGTAACCGACCTCGTTCCGCTGGCCGGGACCGAACGCTCCATGCTCGGCCTCGCCGCCGCCGTGGAGAACGGCTCCAGCCACCCGATCGCCAAGGCCATCCTGGACCGCGCGGCCGCCGACGGCGTGCCGCTCCGCCCGGCCCGCGACCAGAAGGCCGTTCCCGGAAAGGCGGCGCAGGGTGTCGTGACCGGGAAGCTCGTCGAGGTCGCCTCGCCGCGCCATGCCGTCGAGCGCAGCGGTCCGGAGGGCATCCCCTCCGACCGCATCGCCGCGCTGGAGGACGAGGGCAAGACCGTGGTCGTCGTTCTCGCTGACGGTCAACCGGTCGGCCTCATCGCCCTGCGTGACGAGCCGCGGCCCGACGCCGCCGACGGCGTCGCCGCCCTGCGCGGGCTTGGCGTCCGCAGCGTCATGCTGACCGGCGACAACGGCCGGACCGGACAGGCCATCGGCCGGGGGCTCGCTGTCGACGTGAAGGCCGACCTGCTGCCCGAGGACAAGCTCCGGGAGATCGCGACGCTGCGAACGCAGGGTCCGGTCGCCATGGTCGGCGACGGCATCAACGACGCTCCCGCCCTGGCGGCCGCCGACGTCGGCGTCGCCATGGGCGGCGGCACGGACGTTGCGCTGGAGACCGCCGACGCCGCGCTGCTGGGCAACCGGGTCGCCGACGTCGCCGCGCTGGTCCGCCTGTCGCGGGCGACGATGGCCAACATCCACCAGAATGTTGCCATCGCCCTCGGGCTGAAGGCGGTCTTCCTGGTGACCACATTGACCGGCATGACGGACCTCTGGCTGGCGATCCTGGCCGACACCGGGGCCACCGTCATCGTCACTCTCAACGCACTGCGCCTGCTCCGCCAGGGCAAGTGAAGGAGACCGCCACCTTGAACCTCGGAACCGTATCGAACAGGCGCTCGGGTCCCCGGCTGGCGCTGGTCGTCGCCTTGCTCACCGCCGTCGCGGACCAGGTCTCGAAGCGGGTGATCCTCGATCACGTCATGGATCCGCCGCGCCTGGTGGAGGTCACCCCGTTCTTCAACCTGACCCTCGGCTTCAACCGCGGCGTCTCCTTTGGCTTCCTTGGGGACGGAGCGGCCGGGCCCTGGGTCCTCAGCGGCTTGGCCCTGGCGATCGTCATCGCCTTGGGCGTATGGGCGTCGCGCACCGACAGCCGGGCGGAGGCCGGAGCCCTCGGCGCCGTCATCGGCGGTGCCATCGGCAACGTCGCCGACCGAATCCGCCAGGGGGCGGTGACCGACTTCCTGGACCTGCACGCCTTCGGCTGGCACTGGCCGACGTTCAACGTCGCCGATATCGGCATCACCGGCGGCGTCGGCCTGCTGCTGCTGCACGGCTGGCTGCAAGGGCGCCGGACGCCCGCCGCCGGTGAGACCCGGGGGATCGCCCGATGATCCATCCCGTATCGGTGTGGGGAGCGTGACATGGACGAGTTCGCCCGCTGGGGCACGCTGATCTGTTTGTCGGCAACCGGGGCTTTCTCCGCGTGGCGCACGGTGTGGCTGCGGCGCCGAACCGGCGTGAACCCGATCACGTTCGGCCGCTCGGATAGCGCCCACGACTACCTGGGCCGGGTCTTCCGCGTCGTGACCGCCGCGGTGGCGGTCCTCGCCCTGACGTGGGCGCTCGTTCCCGCCGCCCCGCAGGCGTTGGGGCCCCTGCCGCTCGGGACCGGAGCAAGGGTGGTCGGCCTGGTGCTGCTCGGCGCGGCGACGGCATGGATCGCCGCGGCCCAGGTCCAGATGGGGCGCTCATGGCGGGTCGGCGTCGACCCGGAACCGACCGCCCTCGTCACCACCGGCCTGTTCCGCCTGAGCCGCAACCCGGTCTTCGTCGGCATGCTGGGGATGCTGACCGGGCTGTTCCTGGTGCTGCCGACCGCCCCGACGCTGGCGCTGCTCGCCGTTGGCCTGGTCGCCTTTCCGGTCCAGGTGCGCCTTGAGGAGGAGCATCTGCTCCGGCTGCACGGTGACGCTTACGAACGCTACCGCGCCAGCGTCCGCCGCTGGCTGTGAACGACAAGGGAGGATCTTCCATGAAACGGCATCGCGTGGCAGGCATCGTCGCCCTGGCCCTGCTCGCATCCACCCCGGCCGCGGCCGATCCGGTCCGCGCCGGAGACATCACCGTCGAGCAGGGGTGGGCGCGCGCCACCCCTCCAAGCACCAAGAACGGCGCCACGTACCTGACCGTGCGCAACGGCGGCAGCCAAGCCGACCGCATCGTCTCGTTCGCCGCCCCGGTGGCCGGGCATGTGATGGCGCATGAGACCACGCAGGAGAACGACATCCTGCGGATGCACGAGGCCGGTCCGCTGATCGTGCCGCCCGGCGGCACGCTCGAGATGAAGCCTGGCGGCAAGCACGTGATGCTGATGGACCTCAAGGGGAGCCTCAGCCCCGGCCAGGAGTTCGCGCTCACGGTGACGTTCGAGAAGGCCGGAAGCGTCCAGGTGCCGGTCAAGGTTGGCAAGCCTGGCGCGATGGGGCCGGAGTGAACCGCCGATGCTGAAGACGCTCCGCATGGTCCTGTGGGCCGCCGTCGCCGCGGCGGCCGTGCTGTTCACGGTCCTGGTGTGGCCGGTCCTGACCGCGTCGCAGATGCCGGAAGCTCCCACGGCCGGGCAGCCGCTCGCCGACGCCGCCGACTGGAAACTCATCGACCACACCGGGCATCCGTTCACGGCGGCCGACCTCAACAGCAGGCCGACCCTGCTGGTGTTCGGCTTCACGCACTGCCCCGACGTTTGCCCGACGTCGCTGGGGTACGTCGCCAGCGTGCTCGATGCGCTCGGGCCGCAGGCCGAGGCCGTCCGGCCGGTGTTCCTAACGGTGGACCCGGAACGCGACACCGCGGCCATCATAGCCGGTTACGTGGCCCACTTCGACCGGCGCATCCTCGGACTGACCGGCACGCCGGAGGAGGTGGCCAAGGCCACCAAGGATCTTGGCCTCTACTCCAAGAAGGTCCCGCAGGAGGGCGGGTACACCATGGACCATACGGCGACGATGCTCCTGCTCGACGGCCGCGGCCGGTTCCGCAGTTCCCTGGACATCCACGAGAAGCCGGAGGTCGCCGTCGAGAAGGTCCGGCTGCTGCTCAAGCCGCGGCCCGACACGCCGGGGACATGATCCGGTTCACCCTTCATGAGCGACCGATAGGAAGCAGAAGGACGTTCCATGACACACACGCATCCCCAGGATCATGGAGATCATAAAGAGCACGTCCACGACCATGGGAGCCATGGTCACGGGGGACACGACCACGGACCCGGCGGCCACAGCCACGCGCCGACGGTGACAGCCGACAGCGAGCGCAAGGTGTTCTGGGTGATGCTGTTGACCGGCGGCTTCATGCTGGCGGAGGTCGCGGGCGGGCTCATCTCCGGTTCGCTGGCGCTACTGGCTGACGCCGGGCACATGCTGACCGACTTCGCCTCGCTGGCCTTGGCTTGGCTGGCGTTCCGGTTCGCACGGCGCCCCGCCGACGCGCAGCGGTCCTACGGCTGGCACCGCTTCGAGGTGCTGGCCGCCTTCGTGAACGGGTTGTCCCTGTTCGTCATCGCCGCCTGGATCGTCGTCGAGGCGGCGCAGCGGCTGTTCGAGCCGATCGAGGTGCTGGGCGGCACCATGCTCGTGGTCGCCGCGGCGGGTTTTCTGGTGAACGTGGTCGCCTTCTGGATTCTGAACCGCGGTGGCGGGGAAAACCTCAACGTGCAGGGCGCCGCCATCCACGTCATGGGCGACCTGCTCGGCTCGGTCGGTGCCATCGCGGCGGCCCTGGTCATCATGTGGACCGGTTGGACGCCCATCGACCCGATCCTGTCCGCCGTGGTTGCGCTGCTCATCCTGCGCAGCGCCTGGAAGGTCACCAAGGCGTCCGGCCACATCCTGCTCGAGGGCACGCCCGACGGCATCGACGCGGCGCGTGTTGGCGCCGCGGTGCGAACCGTCCCCGGAGTGCTGGACGTCCACCATGTCCACGCTTGGTCGCTGACCGGCGAGCGCCGCATGGTCACCCTGCACGCCGTCGTGGACGACGCGGCGAACCAGAACGAGGCGGTCGCCGCCATCAACCGCACGCTCAAGAGGGCAGCGCGATAGGTGTCAGCTAAACAACGCTAAGGCAGAACGGACAAAGAACTCCGTTCATGGATCAGCATCCTCGCTTCCGTTTATGCCAAGAGCTGCATAGAGCGCGGTCTTTCCGACCTTGATGCGCGCCGCGGCTTCACGAACCGTGAGACCTTGGCCGAGGAGCGCCTTTGCCCGGCGGAGCTTGTCCTCGGTCACCACCGGCGTGCGCCCACCCTTCCGGCCACGAGCGACAGCAGCGACCAAACCAGCACGGGTCCGTTCCCGGATGAGGTCACGCTCGAACTGGCCGAGAGCGCCGAAGATGTGGAACACCAGCCGGCCGCCGGGCGTGGTCGTGTCGATCGCTTCGGTCAGCGACCGAAAGCCGACGCCACGGGCCTCCAGCATGTTTACCGTTTCGATCAGGTGCGGCAGAGACCGTCCGAGCCGGTCCAGCTTCCAGACCACCAGACTGTCGCCGGCCCGTACGAAGGCGATGGCCGCCGCCAGCCCAGGTCGATCAGCCTTGGCTCCGGATGCTTGATCCTGGAAGACCCGTTCGCAGTCTGCCTTGGCCAAGGCATCGATTTGCAGAGCCGGATCCTGATCAGCGGTCGAGACCCTGGCATAGCCGATGTTCGCCACCGCCCGCTCCGTTTGTCCGGAAACCCGTCCGACAAACTATGTGTCCGGAAAGCCGTCGTCAACGCGGGTTTCCGGACAGTTTGGCGGCTGGCCGTCAAACGGCGGGATAACGGACGGGGCGGATGATCCCGATCATACGTCGCGCAGCTGAACCGGGGCTGAACGGGTCGCTCAGCTTCGGTTCACCTGTGCGCGTGTTCCGTGTGGCCGCCGTCCCGAACCCGAGCATGACAGGCTCCAGGTTCGGTCTTGCCATCACGGCGGACGAGCGACCGTCGGTGGGCGGTTGCCGGTTTCGCCTGTCGTTCGCCGAGGAAGCCCGCCGATGACGCTGCCCACCTACCGTTCGATCCTGCTGCGCGTCGCGGTCGCGGCGCTGTGCCTCGCCGTGACGGTCGGCGTCATGGCCTTCCTCGTCGAGATGGAAATCGCCGACACGCGGGTGTCCGAGCTTGCCAAGCGCGAATCCGCCGCTTTCCTGGCCGACGCCCGCGAAGCCCTATCGTCCAAAGCCGGAGCCGCGCAGGCCGAAGCCCTGCTGCGCCGCTTCATGAGCAACCGCAACGACGCGCATCGGGTCGAAACCGATGGTGTCTTCATCGTCGCCGAACCCTACGCCGCCGCCCAGGCCAAGACTGCGGAATATGTCATGCCGGGGGCCGAGTGAGCCGAGGAGCGGCTGACGGCGAGTCGCCATCTGTTCCCCCTGGCTGGCGGCTTCCGCTACGAGCGCTTTCATTTGGACGGCCTGTTCTTCATCCAGACGATGGAGCCGCTGCTCGACCGGGAGGGCTGGGTTCTCGGCTACTTCGAAAGCGTCTTTCAGTTGTCCGCCGAACGCTCCGGCGAGATCGTGAAGGACATCGCGATGATGGTCGCCGTGTCCTCGCTGTCGGTCCTGGCGGCGGCGCTGGTGCTGCTGCCGATCTTCGTCGCCTTCAACCGCGGCGTCATGGGCCTGTCGCGCCGGCTGCTGGACGCCAACATCGACATCCTGACTGTGCTGGGCAGCGCCATCGCCAAGCGCGACAGCGACACCCACGCGCACAATTACCGCGTGACCATCCTGGCGATCCGTCTGGCCGAGGCGATGGACCTGGACGCCGCCAGCATCCGGCGACTGGTGAAGGGGGCGTTCCTGCACGACGTCGGCAAGATCGCCATCCCCGACCACATCCTGCTGAAGCCCGGCAAGCTGGATGCCGACGAGTTCGCGGTGATGAAGACCCATGTCGTCCGCGGGCTGGACATCCTGCACTCGTCGGCGTGGCTGGCGGACGCCGCCGACGTGGTGGGCGGCCATCATGAGAAGTTCGACGGATCCGGCTACCCGGCGGGCTTCGCCGGCGGCGCCATCCCGGCCATCGCCCGCATCTTCGCCATCGCCGATGTGTTCGACGCCCTGACCTCGCGCCGCCCCTACAAGGATCCGATGCCCTTCGCCGCCGCCATGGACATCCTGCACGCCGGAGCGGGAGGGCATTTCGACCCGGATATGCTGGCGCGGTTCGCCGCCATCGCCGAGGGCCTGCACGGGCGGCTGACCACGCTGGGCGACGTGGGCGTGGAAGGCGAACTGCGCCGTCTGGTCGGGCATTACTTCGTGTCGTCTCCGGCGTGAGGGGGACGCGGATACCAAGCGTCATCTTTCAGCGGACGGCAGGCGAAGCTCGGCGCGAAGCCCGCCGAGCGGCGAGTCCGCGAGCCGGATGTTGCCGCCATACAGGCGCGCCAGATCCCGCACCACGGCCAGACCCAGCCCCGTGCCGGGGACACTCTCGTCAAGCCGGACGCCAGGGTTGAGGGCGATGTCGCGGGGCTCTTCGGGCAGGCCGGCGCCGTCGTCGTCGACGGTGATGCACAGCATGCCCCCGGCATCGACCCGCGAGGCGACGGCGACGCGGTGGCGCGCCCACTTGCAGGCGTTGTCCAGCAGATTGCCCAGCATCTCGTCGAGATCCTCCCGTTCGCCGGCGAAGACATGCTCCGGCGCGACGTCGATCGCGATCTCCAGCATCGCCGCGGCGTGCAGTTTCCGCATGACACGAGCCAACGCGGAGACGCAGCCGACCACCGGGGTGCTGATGCCGGGCACGCCGCGCGCCGCTGCCGCCCGCGCCCGCGCCATGTGATGGTCCACATGCCGGCACAGGATATCCACGCGGCGGACGATGTCCGCCCCGACCGCCCGCGCGTTGCGTTCGTCGAGCGAGCCGGCCTCGTTCGCCAGAACCGCCAGATTCGTCTTGAGCGCATGCGCCAGATTGCCGGCCTGCAACCGTCCCCGGCCGATGATCTCGTCCGCGTGGGCCAGCAGCGCGTTCAGGTCCTCGACCAACGGCTGGACCTCGGTCGGCATCGCTTCCGCGAAGCGCTTCTTCCGGCCGGCGCGCACTTCGGTCAGTTCGCGGCGCAGCCGAGACAGCGGCTTGAGCCCGACCTCCACCTGAACCAGCGCCGCCAGGATCAGCGTCGCGGCGAGGACCCCGAGCGACAGCGTGAGGGTGAGGTTGAACGCCTGTGTGACTTGGGCCAGTTCCTCTTGGGCGGCGCCGACGGCGATCCGGTAGGGATTGGGCCGCTCGGGAAACACGACCGAGCGTTCCAGAACCGTCAGGGGCTGGCCAGCCGGTCCCGCCACGACGTGGTGGTGGATCTCGCCGTTGGCGACCTCGTCGGCGGGCAAGGCCAGGACGCTGTCCCACAGCGACCGCGAGCGCACAAGCGGATCCCCGGCACCGCCGACCTGCCAATACAGGCCGGAAAGCGGCTGACGGAATCGCGGATCGCTCAAGGGCTGGCGCAGCGCCGGCCGGCCATCCGCGTCCGGTTCCAGCGCGGCCGCCAGCTGCTCCAGGTGATTGGCCAACTCGGCTTCGAAGCGTTGGCGGACGTGGTCGCCAAACAGGCTGGCGAGGATGAACCCGGCGACGGCAAGGGCCAGAGCGATCCACACCGCCGCGCCGACCAGCAGCCGGAAACGCAGCGAACCGGTCTGGATCGTGGCCCATCTCATGGCTCGTCCACCCGATACCCCAGGCCGCGCACCGTCTTGATGATGTCGACGCCGAGCTTGCGGCGCAGACGCCCGACGAACACCTCGACCGTGTTGGAATCGCGGTCGAAGTCCTGGGCGTAGACGTGCTCGATCAGTTCGCTGCGCGAGACCACCTGCCCCTTGCGGTGCATGAGGTAGGAGAGCACCCGGTACTCGTAGGCGGTGAGTTCCACCAGTTCGCCGCCCACGCTCACCCGGCCGGTCCGCGTGTCGAGCGTCACGCCGCCGCAGACGATCTCAGCCGTCGCGTGGCCCTTGGCGCGGCGGATCAGCGCCCGGATGCGGGCGAGCAGTTCCTCCATGCTGAACGGCTTGGCGAGGTAGTCGTCGGCACCGGCATCGATGCCCTGCACCTTCTCGTTCCAGGCGCCGCGAGCGGTGAGGATCAGCACGGGCATCGTCACCGCGTTCCGCCGCCAGCCGCGCAGCACCGACAGCCCGTCGATCTTCGGCAGGCCGAGGTCGAGGACCACCGCGTCGTAGGGTTCGGTCTCGCCGAGAAACCGCCCCTCCTCGCCGTCCGTCGCCAGATCGACGGCGTAGCCCTCGGCTTCCAGGCGCAGCTTCAACTGGCGCCCCAGATCCGGGGTGTCTTCCACCACGAGCACGCGCATGGCCCTACCTCCGTTCCCCGCGGCGCCGCTCGCGCCCCTTGGCGCGCAGGAGTTCTCCCGTCGCGGCATCGTACTCCAGCTTCAGGATGCGGCCGTCGGCGGCGATCAGCTTGAGCTCGTAGCGGAAGCCGGCGTTCTCGTCCTCCAGATCGACATCCAGGATCTCGCCGCCGAACCGCGCCTTGGCGCTCTCGACGATCCGCTCCAGCGGCAGGATGCGTCCGGCCTGCAAGGCTTCCCGTGCGCGGTCATGGTCGTCTCCGGCCAAAGCGCCGGCCGATCCCGCGAAGAGCAGGCCGCAGACCAGGATGGGCAGTGCTGAACCGATGGACATGCGCACCTCGAACTCCGGCTTGAGTCTCGCCCGCCGCTGGGTGGGGTGGAAGCCAGCGTATCGTCGCATCCCTGAACCGCCGATGAACCGCCCGTTCAGGCTCGCCTCAGGTGACCTCGGGCAAAGTGCGGTTCATCGAGCGCTCCGGCGCTCATCCAGCGCCAAAGGTGAAGCTATGTCCAAGACCGCAATCGTCGCCGTCCTCGCCGCCTTGACCCTGTCCGGGGCCGCCCATGCCGGCGACCGCCACCGCGACCGGGCATTCCAGGCGACCGGCCCGCAACCGATCGCCGAACTCCTCAAGGTCGGTGGCGGCACCGCCACCGGCACGGTCGGCCGGGTCGCCGCCAATTGGTTCGTGCTCAACGACGGCCAGACCGAGATCGACGTCACCAACCACGACGTACTGCCGGAGGGAATCCAGACCGGCGCCCCGATCACCGTCGTCGGCGCGGTCCGACACGGCGCCATCCAGGCCAGCCGGATCATCCGCGATGACGGCACCGCCTTCGGCGGCGACGCTTTCCAGGAACGTGGCCGCCGTCACCATGACGACGACTGAACCAGGAGCGCCCCTATGCTCAGGACGATGATCGTTCACAGCCTCCTCGCCGCGCTCGTCATCGGCGCACTGGCCATCGGCTATCAGGCGTCCGCCCAGGGGCTGCCGAGCCTCGCCGGGCTTTGGAGCGCCGACGCCGCGCACGACGACTGACCCCCAGCCCGCACCGCCCCAGTCTGCACCGTCCCAGTCTGCACCGACGCCAAGAGAGACCGCCATGGCCAACCGCAAACCGACCGCCGCCGAAAGGACCTTCCTCCTGCTGTTCCACGCGACGGTCTCGGGGGGCTTCCTCGTCGCCTACCTGACCGGGGACGAGGACACCTACGGCATGCACGTCTTCTCCGGTTACGCCGTCCTGGCTGCCCTGGCCTTGCGGGCGGTCGCCGGGGTGGTGGTGGCTGAAGGCAGTCCGCTGCGTTTCCCGAAACCCGCCGTCCGGCCGGCGCTGGACTGGCTGGCCCGCCTGCTGAGCGGCGATGCGAAGGCCCGCACCGAACGCAGCCCGCTGATCGCCTGGATGGCCGTGGCCCTTCTCGCCGGGGTCGGCCTCACGGCCGTCTCCGGTGCCTTGGCGGATTTCGTGGTCAAGCTCGAAGACCTGCACGAAGCCCTCGGCGAGGCCGCCTTGTGGATCGCCGCCGTGCATGTCGGGCTGATCTTCTGGCTGCACTGGCTCAAGCGTCCCCGGCCGGCGACCGTCCCCCGTTGGCCGTCGCGCCGCCCCGATCTCTCCAACCGAGTGAGCCCATGAAATCGCCCCTCCTCCTCGCCGCCGTCGCGACGCTCGCCACCGGCGTCGCCCTGGCGGCGACCGCCGATCCCAACCGTACGAAGATCCTCGACGGCTACGCCGCCCAGGCGAAGGCGCAGAGTCCCGAGTTTGCGGCCTTCTCGGCCGACCGTGGCCGCGCCCTCTACCTGGGTCCGCACAGCGGCGGCAAGGCCGAGACCCCAGCCTGCGCCGCCTGCCACACCGAGAACCCCACGGCGCAGGGGCGCCATTACAAGACCGGGCGCGCCATCGAACCGATGGCGGTCTCGGTCACGCCCAAGCGGTTCACCGACCCGGCCGAGGTCGAGAAGCGCTTCGAGCGCGATTGCCCCAACGTCCTCGGCCGGGCCTGCACCGCCCGCGAGAAGGGCGACTTCATCACCTTTCTGGCGAGCCGATAGACATGCGCTTTTCGATCGCGGCCACGGCCGCCCTGCTCCTGACCGGCAACGCCACGCTGGCGAGCGAATTCGAACGGGTGCCACCCGTGACCCATGCGGCGACGCTGAAGGAATGTGGCGAGTGTCACATGGCCTATCAGCCGGGCCTGCTGCCCGCCGCCGGCTGGACCCGCATCATGGACGGGCTGGCCGACCATTTCGGCGACAAGGCCAGCCTGCCGCCCGACGTTGCGGCGGACATCCGTGGGTACCTGACCCGGAATGCCGGCGGTGGCGACGGACAACTTGTCCGCATCACCGATCAGCGCTGGTGGCTGCGCAAACACCGCTTCGACCCCACCGTCTGGCAGCGCAGGACGGTGGGCGCCAAGGGCAACTGCGAGGCGTGCCACCGCACGGCGGCCAAGGGCCTTTACGAGGACGACTGAACGTCCGGTGGAAGGTCCGGCATCCAGAGCGGGGGCGGGGGGCGCAGCCCTGCTCAATGCCGCGTGTCCAGTTATCGCCCTGGACGGCGCAGAGTATCGTTGTCCGTCAAAGGGTGGGAAAGCGGACAGTCGGGCAGCGTGGCTCCGTGACAAGCGGTCCTGCGTTCGTTCATAACCCTCCCCCGTCATGTGCCAGCCTCGGGGCTGGCGCCGGCTGGAGAGGGAGATGGCGTGCCGCGACATCGTTTGTTGCCCGACACGGAGTTACGGCAGCTTCTTGGTATTCCCGCGGATCGGGATGCTCTGGCGCGTCGCTTCACGCTCACCCCGTCGGATCAGGATCTCGTTCTGACACGGCGGGGCGCGGCCAACCGGCTGGGCTTTGCCGTGCAACTGGCGCTGCTTCGGCATTCCGGCCGCGCGCTTGCCCAGATCGAGGAACCGCTCGACGCTCTGGTCGCCTGGATTGCCACCCAGATCCATGTGCCGGCGCACCTGTTCACCGATTATGCGCGCCGACCCCAGACGATGACCGATCATGCCCGGCAACTCGCCGCCATGCTCGGGTTGCGGCCATCGACCAATCTCGATCTTCCCTTCATGATCGAAGCGGCCGCCCAGGCCGCCTGGACCACGAACAGGCCGGAACCGATCGTCACAGCCATCGTCTCCGCCCTCCGCTCCCAAAACTTCATCCTGCCGGCATTGCCGGTGATCGAGCGCACCGGCGCCGCTGGGCGCGCCCGGGCCCGCAAGCGGGCGGTGGATGCTCTGCTTGCCGGCCTCACCGACGAGCAACTGGCCGAACTCGACCGTCTGCCGGTGGTCGATCCTGACCTCGGCGGAACTCCTCTCGCCTGGTTGAAGACGATGCCGAGCGCACCAAAGGCCGGGCACGTCCGCGACCTGCTCAGCAAGCTTCAGGCCGTCCGTGCCGTCGGGATCCCGTCCGACCTCGCGTCGCGCCTTCCCGAAATCCGGTTCCGCCAGTTCGTCCGGGAGGGACAAGCGTCGCCCGCCTATCTGCTCGGCCGCTACACTGCCCATCGGCGGCGCGCGACCCTGGTCGCCGTGCTGTTCGACCTGGAATCCCGGCTGACCGATGCTGTGCTCGACATGGCCGACCGGCTGATCGGCGGGGCCTTCACGCGGGGCAAGCATGCCAAGGAGAAGACCTACGCCGCCACGACGCGCGATGTCGGCCGCCTGATGCGGCTGTTCCACGACACGATCGAGGCGCTCGTCGCGGCCCAGGACAGTGACCGTGATGCTTTTGCCGTCGTCGACGAGAGCGTCGGCTGGGCGAAGCTGTTGCGTGCCCGCCCCGAAGTGGCCAGCCTTGCCGATTTGGCGGAGGAGAATCCCCTTGTCCGTGCCGCCGACCGCTACATCACGATCCGGAAGTTCCTCCCGGCTCTTCTCGAAGCTCTCACCTTCAAGGCAGCCAGGGACAACGACCCGCTGCTCGCAGCGGTCGCGCTGCTGCGTGATCTCAACCAGTCCGGAAAGCGCGACATACCGGCGGACGCACCGATGCCTTTCCGCAAGGAGTGGCGACGGCTGGTCGTCGATGGCGGGAAACCCAATCGCCGGCTGTACGAGATGGCGGTGGTCGCCACTCTGCGCAACAAACTCCGCTCTGGCGATGTCTGGGTCGAACGGTCCTCCAACTATCGCCGTTTCGACAGTTATCTGCTGCCGACCATGGCCGTCGCGCCGGTCCTGTCGGAGTTGGGGTTGCCTGACACGGCCGATGCCTGGATAGCAATACGCGGTCAGGAACTCGATGAGCGGCTGAAGCGCTTCGCTCTGCGGCTCCGGCGCAGCCAACTTAATGGGGTCGAACTCCGCGACGATCGGCTGCACATCACGCCGCTGAGGGCGACAACGCCTGTGGAGGCGACTGTCCTGGCCGGCCGCCTCGACGCTTTGCTGCCGCGCGTGCGCATCACCGAACTGCTGCATGAGGTCAACCGCGCGACGGGCTTCGCGGCGGCGTTCACGAACCTGCGCACCGGCGAGCCCTGCGCCAACGAGAACGCGCTGCTCGCCACCATCCTCGCCGACGGCACCAATCTGGGCTTGGCACGCATGGCGGACGCCAGCCAAGGCGTGACCCGCGACCAGCTGGTGTGGACCGCCGATGCCTACATCCGTCCCGAAACCTACCGGGCAGCCCTGGCCCGGATCATCGAGGCGCAGCACCGCTTACCGATCGCCGCTCTGTGGGGGAGTGGAACGACGTCCTCATCGGACGGACAATTCTTCCGCTCGGGAAAACGGGGGAACGTCGCCGGCGAAGTAAACGCCCGCTATGGCGTCGATCCCGGCTTCAGCTTCTACACTCATGTCTCCGATCAGCATGGCCCCTACCATGTCCAGGTCATTTCGGCCGCGACCCACGAGGCGCCTTATGTGCTCGATGGGCTGCTCCACCACGGCACCAGCTTGAAGATCGACACCCATTACGTGGACACCGGGGGCGTGTCCGTTACATGGACAGTCAAGAGGGAACTGGAGGCGGCTGTCCGGATAGTCCACAGAGGGGCCCCGTGCGCCGCGAAGCGCTCCTCAAGCAGCTG
>JBKHVJ010000355.1:0-3290 GCA_046570145.1 Alphaproteobacteria bacterium | reverse complement strand
GTACCCGGCGGTGACGACGATCGGCAGCGCGGGACGCCGCTGCCGGAGGGTCCGGATCAGCACTTGGCGCTCATCACCGGCATGCGCATGTCGGGGTCACGCCATAGGACGGGCGAAAATATACGCTAAGCGGACAAAGCTGGAACGTGGCCGTTTCACGGGGCGTCGCGCGCCCCTCCCGGATCAGCCGCGGCTCCGTCGCGTGCGCGTTTTACGATGCCGGCCACGGTGTTCTTGCTGAGCCCCAGTTCCCGGCCGATCAGGCGATAGCTGCGCCCCTGGGCAACCAGCGCCAGCACCTTGGGCGCCAGCCGGTCCGATTTCGGCCGTTGCCCGGGCTGGCGGCCGAGGGTCTTGCCGCGGGCCTTGGCCGCGGCGAGGCCGGATCGGACCCGTTCGCGCAGCAGGTCGCGTTCGAACTCGGCGATGCCGGCCAGCACGGTGGCCATCATGCGGCCGGCGGCGCTTGCCAGGTCGAAGGTCATGCCGCTCAACGCGATCACCGAGACCCGCCGAGCTTCCAACTCGCGTAAGGTCTCCAGCAGGTCCAGCGTGCTGCGGCCCCACCGTGACAGCTCGGTCACCAGGATAACGTCGATGTGCCGGGCCTGGGCGAGCGCCATCACCTTGCGGCGTTCGCCGCGGTCGAGCTTCACCCCGGAGCCGGTCTCCTTGAAGACGCCCACCACCTCGTAGCCGGCGCGGGCGGCGAAGGCGAGGAGGTCGCGCTCTTGTCGCGCGCACGACTGGTCGGCGGTGGAGACCCGGCAGTAGAGGGCGGCACGCTGTCCCATTTGAACCTTCCCGGATCGATGGTCGGCAAACCCGCGTCCCGGCTAGGGTCGCCACCAGCCAAAACAGACTATACTTCAACTGGGACAGCCTCTCCATGCCGCGCCGCCGCGTCCTCACCGACGCCCAGATCACCACCCTGTTCGCCTTGCCGACCGCCGGGGCCGACCTCATCCGCCACTACACCCTTGGTCCCGACGACCAGGCGGTCATCGCCCGGCGCCGCCGTCCCCACAACCGTCTCGGCTTCGCCCTTCAGCTCTGCGCCCTGCGCTATCCCGGCCGGTTGATCCGGCCCGGCGAGCTGGTCCCCCTGGAGATCGTCACGTTTGTAGCGGAACAACTGGACATCGACCCGGACGCCCTCGCCGACTATGCGGCCCGCGCGCCGACCCGCTACGATCAGCTGGGCGCGCTGCACGAGGCCTTTGGCTTCCGCACCTTTTCCCAACCTGACCACCGGGAGCTTTCGGCGTGGCTGGTGCCGATCGCTCTGGCGACGGTCAGCGCGATCGCGGTCGCCGAGGCGCTGATGGCGGAGTTGCGGCGGCGGCGCATCGCCGCTCCGGGAACCACCACCGTCGAGCGCATGGTGGCCACCGCCCTTCTGCAGGCGGAACGCCATGCCGCCGCCAAATTGAGCGGCACTTTGTCCCCTGAAAAACGCACCGCGTTGGACGCGCTGCTCGACAACCATCCGGGAACTGCGGTCAGCTCCCTCGCCTGGGCCCGCCAGTCGCCTGGTGCGCCCGGTCATCGGTCCATGGCGCGCCTGGTCGATCAGCTCCGGCATCTCCGGCAGGTGGGGATCGGCCCCGCGGCGACCGATGGCATCCACGCCGACCGGATCCGGCAACTCGCCCGTGAGGGAAGCCGCCTGACCGCCCAGCACCTCCGGGCGCTCGGCCCGCTCCGCCGCCACGCTGTCTTGATCGTGACGGTGCTCGATACGATCACCCGCCTCACCGACGAGGCCATCGGCCTCTTCGACCGGCTGATCGGGCGGATGTTCCGGCGGGCCGAGCGGCGCGCCTCGGCCGATCTGCAGAACAATGCCCGGTCCCTGAACGACAAGGTGCGCCTGCTGAGCAAGCTCGGCGATGCGCTGATCGAGGCCAAGGAAACCGGGGGCGACGCTTTCGCTGCGGTCGGCAAGGTGATCCCCTGGGACCGGTTCGCCGCGGTCATCGCGGAAGCCAAGGGGCTGACCCGGGACGATGGTCCGGACTACCTCGCGCTCGCCGAAGCGAACCATGTCCTGCTGCGGCGGGTCGGCCCGCTGTTCCTGGACGCCTTCGAGTTCCAGGGTATCGCCGCCGTGACCGGGCTGCTCCGCGCGGTGACGGCGCTGCGCACCTTCTATGCCGGCAGCCGGCGAACCCTGCCGAAGGACCTCCCGATCGGTTTCATCCGACGGAGCTGGCGGTCCGCCGTCTTCCGCGACGGCGCCATCGATGGTCAAGCCTACGAACTGTGCCTCTTCGCGGAGCTTCGAGACCGGCTGCGCGCCGGCGACGTCTGGGTGGTCGGCAGCCGGCAGTACCGGGCGGTGGAGGATCAGCTCATTTCGAAGCTGCTGTTCGCCGAGATGCGGGCGACCGGCCCGCTGCCGGTGGCCGTGCCGAGCGATGCCGCACGCTACCTCCAGGACCGCAAGGACCTGCTGGAAGCGCGGCTGCGGGAGGTCTGCGAGAAGGCCGCCCAGGACCAGCTTGTGGATGTTCGCCTCAGCGGCGACACCCTCAAGATTTCCCCGCTGCAAGCGGTGACGCCGGAGGAAGCGGAACGGCTGGCCGACCGGGTCTACGCACGGATGCCGCGGGTGCGGATCACCGATCTCCTTGATGAGGTCGCCGAGTGGACGGGCATCGCCGACTGCTTCACGCATCTGCGCACCGGCCTACCGGCCGAGGACCGTCGCGTGGTCCTGACCGCCGTGCTGGCCGACGCCACCAACCTCGGCCTGACGCGGATGGCCGAGGCGTGCAGCGTCGCCAGCTACAAGCAATTGGCCTGGACGGCGGGGTGGCACGTCAGCGAGGACGCCTATGGCCGGGCTCTGGCCCGGATCGTCGCGGCCCAGCAGGCGCAGCCCCTGGCCGCCCACTTCGGCAGCGGAACGGCCTCCAGTTCCGATGGCCAGCACTTCCCGCTCGGCGGGCGGGGCGAGGTGACCGGAGCCGTCAACCCACACAAGGGGGCCGGCCCGGCGATCTCCTTCTACACCCACATCTCCGACCGCTACGCGCCCTACCACACCAAGGCCATCTCGGTGGCGGAGAGCGAGGCCGCCCACGTCATTGACGGCCTGCTCTACCATGGCACGGATGCCGGGATCGCCGTCCACCATGTCGATGGAGGTGGCGTCTCGGTTATATGGACATTTGGCTCCAAGGAGCCTTTCGAGCATTCTTGTGACGACATCGGACACAGGGGGCGTCTATGGCCAGGATCGAGCGCACGGAGGGGCAGTCGGTGCGGTATCGCTTGGTCTCGGC
>JBKHVJ010000354.1:0-31353 GCA_046570145.1 Alphaproteobacteria bacterium | reverse complement strand
CTGACCGCCGGTTGAGGATCTCCTTGCTGACCGTAATGAACTCAGCATTCGGTACCGAGGCGATCCGCGACACGACGCGGTCGCGCTTATTCTGCGGCACCGTGAACAGGTCGGGCGGACCGCTATTGCTCGCTCCTGCTGCCTCAATGGCGCCGAGCAGCGCCTTCTGGTCGGTTTCTTCCGGCAGCGCAAACATCTCGTAGCTGATCGTCACCGCCTTGCACGTTGCGTCCGGAAGCCCCCTGGTCGCCTCTGCGACGGCATGCTGGATACCCTCCCCGCCAGTGACCGCCACGGCGCTCTCTTCCCGTGAGAATGCGAGACGGCCTTCGGCGCCGACCAAACGCTTGAGGCCTGATTCTGTCTCTGTCCACTGCTGATCAGACGAATTGGTGCAGCCCAGACTGTATCTTTGGGTCCGCACATGCTCAGTGGCCGCAGCCGCAAACGGCAACATGGAAATTGCCAAGGCAGCTATCAAAACGCGCATATTGAATCACTTCCCCTCGAGAGATGGCCGGCCGAGCCCCTCGCTCCGCCGTCCGCCCCCATGCTTCACCCGATGAAAGCGCCAACCTGCCCAAGGTGGGGCACGAGCGTATGTGAACAGGTTCACAAGGTTTGGGCGCGCCGAGAACTCACCTATGTGACCACTGCGGCTATTTTCCCTTCGCCCTGAGTGCCGCGACCTTCGCCGCCAATCCCTCTGCCGTCAGCGCCATCGGCACAACCTCGTCGCCGACCGCAAATGTGGGAGTGCTCTGGATGCTGAGAGCCATCGCCTGCTCACGCGTCGCCGCGAGCGATTGATCGACCTGGGGGCTGGCCATGTCGCGCTTGAGACGTTCGTGGTCCAGTCCCAGCTCTGCCGCCGCCCGTTCGATCATCGTTGGCGTCAATTCGACACCGTGTCCGATCTTCAGGGCCATGAGCGCCTGATGCATCTCCAAGTATCGGCCCTGTTCACGAGCGGCGAGCGCCACCCGAGCGGCCAGCGTGGAGCTGGGGCCGAGGATGGGCATCTCCTTGAAGACCACCCGGACCTTGGCGTCAGCGGAAAGCAGTTCACGGACGCCCGGTTCGCTCTGCTGGCAATAGGGACAGCCATAATCGAGCCACTCGACCACTGTTACGTCCGGCTCGGTGGCTCCGACGGCAATTCCGCTGCCGATGATCCCAGGCAGCATCGCCGTGAGCTTCCTGTTCCGCTCTTCCTCCGCCGCCCGCCGTTGCTCTGTCTGTGCTCGCTGCAGGGCGCTCGCCAGCAGCCCAGGCTCATCCGAGAGCAGCTTCCGAAGCGCCACATCTATGTCCGTGACACCGGCGGAGGGCGCCGCCGGCTGCGGAGCGCCCGGGATGAAATCGAGCGGCGAAGGCTGCGAACTGACAACGTGTGCTGTGGCGGCTCCGGAGTTGTCGCCGATGGCGGAGGGCGGCACCGGCAGGGTGGCCACCGAGAAGGGAATTCCAAGATGGCCATTCACGCATTGTCGATACAGCACGCCGCCGGCCAAGTCGACGGCGCCGATCTGCGCCATTACGGTCCCATCGGGAACGCCGAGCCCATCGATCACGCAGAGATCTCCACCGAAGGCAGAGCTGGTGCCGCAAATTGTCAAAAGGGCAGTTGCCGCAAGTGAACTCAACAACCTCATCAGAACGTTCCTTTCGCTTCTTGTGAGGACGCGCTCAATAATTCCAATCGATGTCGATCCGCGAATTGGTGCAGCCCCCACCGTTACACGCCGAAACGTCGAAGGTTTGTGTGCAGCCGCGCCGACTGCCGTCGTCGCAGAAGGTGATGTCGAACCCTCCGCCGGTCGACCAGCCGCCCGACTGCCCCGACAGGCTGCAGGACCCCGAGAACGACTGTGACCCTCCGAAACCCTGGCTGACCGACACTGCGATGTGCCGGCACTGCCCGCCCCATCGATCGTAGTTCCAATTAATGGAGGGCGGCGGAGTGCAGCCCTGAGTGTTACAGGACTGGCTGGTAGTCCAGGAGCCGCCGCAGCCGTCCTCCCAGTAGACCGTCTGGCTGCCGCCGCCGCAGCTGGCGCTGCAGCCGCCGTAGCCGGTCACATGGGCATTCGGCGTGCAGCAGCTCTGGGTGTTGCAGGACTGGCTGTTGGTGCTGGAGCCGCCGCCGCAGTAGCTGGCGTCCACCGCGGTGCCGCCGGCGACCCCGGTCTCGGTCCGCTGGCAGGTCCGGGTCTGGGTCTGGGTGCCGCCGCCGCAGCTGGCGCTGCAGGCGGACCAGCCCGACCAGCCCGACCAGGCGTAGCTGTAGCAGGCCGAGACCGTCGCGACCGCGCCCGAGCTGCTGTAGGCGGCCGTCCATTCCGCGGCGCTGCCGAGCGGCACCAGCATCGCCAGCGGGCGGGTGTTGGTGATGCGCCGGCAGGTGCCGTAGGCCGTGACGTCCATCGTCGCGCCGGCCGCGATGCAGCGCATGCTCCCAGGAACCCCGCCGGGACAGCCCTGCGCCGCCGCCGGCGACGGCGCCAGCAATGCTGCAGCGAGAAGCGGTAGCACGAGCAAAGCCGGTAGCAGCACTCGGTACCGCCACCTCCGCCAGCTCCGCCAGGCTGCCGCTCCTGCCAGGGCCGCCACGACCGCGATGAGCGCAGCAGTGAGGCCCGCAACCCGCGCCGATGCGGCGCGCAGCTGCGCCTGCTGCTCATGCATCGCCTGCACCATGACCGCGGTCAGATTGCCGTAGGCAAGGCTCCGCAGGCCGTCGGGACCAATGCGCACAAGCTCCGGAACGACTTTCTCCGTCGCCTCGGCATTGAAGCCGATCTCCTGCTCCGCCGTGCTGATGCGGATGTAGCGAAGCCCCTCGAGGCGCTCGACCATCGACAGCGCCTCGGCGCCATCGATCGGCCGCATGTCGATCTTGAGACGCGGATCGGAGCTGTAGAGATATCCCGCGGCCGATACGACCTGGTTGGTGCTGGCCCCGCGCGCGGTGACTGTCTGAAAGGTGTCCGCCTCGACAAGGCCGACCGACCCGCTTCCGCCCGCAACCAGCGTCGATGGGGCATAGCGCGTGCCGTTGAATTGCAGGACCTGCCCGGTGGTGGCACCCGTTGCCTGCACCTGAACGCCGTCGACGAGATCGGCATCCAAGCCCGAGTTGGCGCCATCGTTGGCACTGGTCCATACGGTCGCTCCATTCACCGTGAGTGAACTGAAATTCCCGCTCGCCGGCGTGCTGCCACCGATGCTCGTATTGTCGATGGTTCCGCCGGTGAAGCGCACCGCCCCGGCAACCTGCAACGCAAGGGAGTCCGGCGGAGCGCCTTGGAGGATCGCCAGCCAGGCACCGGCCGTAGTCGACGCCGACGTGCCACCGTCTCCGATCGAAAGAGGCTGGCCCAGGGTCAGGCGGCCGGCCGAAGCGGCGCCGTCGACGGCCAGGGTTTCGGCCTCGATCGCACCATTGACCTTGAAGGTGCTGCCAATCCCCTCGGTGCCATATTCCACCGTGGTGGGCGATGAGGCGACGAGCGGGCCTGCGAGCTGCATCCCCTCGGCGACCGACACGCGGCGCACCGCATCGTCCCCGAGGGCATTGCCGCCCAGCGCCGCAGTGCAGTCGGTTTCGATAAGCCCATTCTGCCCGGCTTGGATGAGTGCGAAGAGCGGTGCCGCATTCAGCTGCGTCGGATTGTTCGTTCCGGCGATGAGAGGCACCAGTTCGGGCTGCGTTCCGCGCACGCCGTTGTCCACCGCGCACACCACCATCAGAGCTCCCCAGACGTCCGTCTTGGGAGCAGCACTCAACGCGCTGAGATAGGCACCGCCCGACGGCAGCGCCGGCTCGCCGGGAGCGGCTGTGCGGATGAAGGTGAATTCAGGAACCGCGTCGCCATCGAGGTTGCTTGCCTCGCTGGCCATCTGCTGCGCGGCCGCGGCCATGATCGCCCGGTTCTCGCTCTCCAGCTGCGATCCGACCATCGCGCCGAGGATCGTGACCACCACTGTCGCGGAGATCCCGACCATCAGGCCGATAAGCGCCAGGGCGCCGAAGACCATTGCCAAGAACATCGATCAGTCCTGTCAGGAGAAGCTGCAGGCACTTCCGGCCGGCAACGGCGCGACACGCTGCGTGAGAATGAGAAGAAGACCGCCGGAGGAGGTCAGCCGGCTCTGGCTGCTCCCCAGATGTTCCACCGACGCGCGGATCGCCGCGTCGGTATCATCGGAGCGCACCACCGGATCGAGCGTCAGGCAGATCGCAGCGGCGTCGCGGCGATAGGCCCACCCGGCAAAACCGGTCGGCGCCGATGGCGCAATCTCGCCGGAGGCGAACACTGAGCGACCGTCCTGGCAGGCAAGCCCCGAAGCGCCGGCCGCGCCGCCCGCGGGAGCAGGCCAACCCCGCGGATGGCCGTCGACACTCGCCGAGCTCGTCCCGATCCGCCGGGCGCAGCCGGCGAGCAGCGTCTGATACATCCGGGCCTGGGTTTCGATCTCCGCCTGCATCCGCGCGACACCAAGCCCCCCGACGATGCCGCCGGGGTCGCCAGCCAGCACACCGATCACGAGCCCGAAGAGCACCAACGTGCCGACGGCGATTGCGACGAGACCACCCATGACCGTTCAGCGCTTGGCCAACACGACGAAGGCGACATAGGCGCCGTCCGTCGTCGCAACGCAGCCGGTGGTTCGCGCGCGCAGCGTCGCCGGCGCGGTCGTCATCGTCTTGGTCGTGGCGTCGGTGCCAGTGAAGGCCGACAGCGCCAATCCGCTGCTCGGGATGGCGGTGGTGTCGTCCTCCGGGTCATGGTTCAACTGGGAGTTCATCGACAGGCACACGCCCGTGCGGATGTGAGGCGCGAACATTGCGACCTCGGGTGCGGCAGTGCCCAACTCCAACGGCGTGGCGCCCGCCCCCCCGCGGAACGCAATGTCGTTCCTATAGTAAAAGACGGCCTGGCGCGGGTCACCGGCTGCAGACGCGGAGGCGGGGAACAGCGGCGGTGACGAGATCGTGCCCGCCGACGGATGAAAGAGCTGCCGCGTGAAGAGCACATTCGAGTCGTCGAGGATGAGCGCGGCAGCAGTCGCGTTCAAGCCGGTTTCCGAGCCGTTGAACAGGATCTGATTCACGGCGACGCCCTTGGTCTGCATCGTCTGAAAACCCTGGGCCGTGCTCGTCATGGTGCCCACGAGCGAATAGGCGGCCGCCCGGTTCGTATCCGTGGCCGTGTCGCCAAGCGGGCTGTCGGAACTCGGCATGAAGATGGACGCAAGGAGACCGACGAGCCCCATCGCCCCCAGAATCATTGCAATGACGGCACCCATGTTATTGACCCTTGCGTTTGGTGGTGGTGCTGCTGGACGAGCCGATCTGCCGGTCCATTTCGAAATCGACGACCGATCCGATGACCGAGAGGTAGAGGGGTTGAGGACAGTCCTTGCCGGAGCTTGCGCACAGGCTGGAGACTTCCCAGCGGATTTCCGGATCCAGAACCTGCAGTCGCTGGGCGGCCGCGCGCCACATGCCCAACCGTTCCGGCCCTGCGACGAAGATCTGCATCTCGGAGCCGATGACCTTCAACCCGAGGCCGGGATAGGCTTGCTCGAGCGCGTTCTTCAGCGTGTTCAGGCGAGCGGCGTCGGGCGGGCGGCGCACGATCGTCGGCAGAGGCACGTCGATGGCTGCGGCGGCCAGACGCCAGGATGCGATCGCCCGCTCCGCGTGATTCACCGTCACAACTGCACCGGTCAGGCAGGCTACAGCGAGCAGAACCGCCCCGGCGATTACCACATGCCCCATCGGTGCCGCGGTCTGCCAAACGCGCAGGATCCGCCCGTTGTCCCAGAAGGCCGGCGCATCGATGATCGAGCGGAAGCGCGTGTAAAGATCAGCGGGACGTCGCATACACGGCTCCATCCTGCGTTATGCTGTCGGAGCGCCCCTTCAGGTCGGCGATGGCGTCGGCGGTCACCGAGGGTGGGAAGGTAGCCCCCCAGACCGGCGCATTTCCCTGCGTCATCTTGAAGGTCAGAAGCTGACCGCCGAGCTGAAGAATGCCGCGGTCCAGATCATCCAGATGCCCAATCTGTGCGGCGACGTCGTTGACGGCCAAGCCGCGGGCTTGCCGCATGAGATCCAGGGTGCGTTCCGACGCAGCCTCCATGGCCGAATGGGCGCGGCCACGCGCGATCAAGGTCACGCCGACGCTGAGAAGCATGATGAGCAAGCTGACAGCGGCGGCGTACAGGCAACCCGTAACGATCCTGCTTCCGGCGCGGTGGATGAAGGCTTCCTCGTCAAGAGATTGAACGATCCACGGCACCGGCTGCAGCGCCTCGAGGTCCAGCCGCTGCAGCTTGGCGTTGGACCTCTCCACGGCCTTGGACACGGTGGATGGGGGACCGGCCAAGCATTTGGGCTCACCATCCTCTGCGATCAGGAGCACGCTCAGCCGCGCCTCGGTGCCGTGGCCATAGGCGACCGGTTCGAAAAGGGGCGCAGTGGGCAGAACCGCCGCGAACGGGCACCAGCTGCCAGGGGGCACATCCTCGGCACGAGCGGCGACCACGTACATGTGCTCCCCACACCGGGTCGCGACCAAAGCTATGCGCTCGCTCCCGCATTTCTGGGCGGCGTTTTCCCATGCCGTGCGGTAGTCAAGGCCGGTCGACGGCACCCGAAAGGCCACGAGATCGCTCGGAAAATCTGGGTGTAGGGCGGCCTCAACGACTGCCATCAATGCCTCCGCGTCAATTTGCGCACCATCTCCTGGCCAGCCATCACCTGCAGGCTGAGCAGCCAGGCGATGCCACCAAGCGCCACCGCGACCAGCAGCGCGAAGACGCCGAGACCGATCACCAGGGTCCGCTTGCGTGCGACCTTTGCCTTCTGCGCGCGCTGCTCTCCGATGCGGTCGCATGCGTCCGCGACGTCGAGAATCCGTCGTGCATGCCCCATCTGGGCGCGTTCATTGCCATCGAGGGGGGCTCTGGCGAACGCCTTCGCCGGGCCCATGACGTCGAGCGCCCGATGCACCTCGTCCCAGTAGCGTCGAACCGACGACATGTCCGACACGTCACGAGCGAAGATCACAGCCTTGCCCACGCCCTCGCCAGATCTCAGCAGACGCGCGCAGACACCCATCGACAGGCTGAATGCGTCATGCTCAAGGCTGACCCTCAATCCGGGGATCAACCGGATGGTCCGTTCGCTCCAGTGATTTCGGCGCTGACGGAACAGGAGACGCACCAGGACAACGCCAAGCGCTCCGACGGTCGCCGCGGTCATCATCCAGTGCACCGTCTCCATGATCTGGTGCACGGCGGCGAGACCGAAGTCGAAGCGTGCACGCAGCGATGGGTCGTCGGTGCGGATGCCGCCCGCGATCAAGCTCGGCAGATAGCTGCCACGGACGTAAGCGATGCCGCTGTAGAGGGCGCTCCATTCGCTGAGCAGAGCCAGCAGGAACGCCCGCGTCGCCGCAGATCGGATTCGCTTCGCACGCACGTGCTCCAGCGCCTGAGCCACCGCCTCCTCGAGCTGCTGCGCCCGCTCGCCGGCGCCGACGATCGTCAGGCAGGCATCGTCATAGAGGTCGAGTGCCCGCAATGCGGTGACGAAGTCCGCTCCGGCGTCGAGGGCGGTCCGCGCCGGCGCCAGGACCGCCATCCGCCACGGCACCGTCTCCCGCCTGATCAGTTCGTCCAGCGCCTGCTGGGGGGCGATGGCGTAGCTCTGCTGCGCGACCGACCGCAGCAGCCATTCGGCAAAGGTGTCCACACGCCGCAGAAGGAGCCAGCGACGGACCGTACGAGGCCGGACGCGAAGGATGACGCGACCCTTATGGGCACTCCTCTGCCGAGCGTCCTGGGCACTCGCCGCCCAGACATTCTCCGTCGTAACCCGCCCGCCGATCGTCGGCCGCCATGTCACCGTGAAGATCTGCATGGCCCTACCCCACCGTCAGCAGATCTTGCGCCGTGGAGATGCCGATCAGCCCCTCCTCAAGAAGGCGACCGACGCGTTGCGCCCGCGGGACGAAGATCACGCCCTCGGCGTTCGGAACCTCATCGAACTTCCGATCCTGAATGAGCCGAATGATGTTCGACTTGAGTTCAGGTTCCCGCGGCATGATCAGGGTCTCGGCGGCAAGCGCGAGGCCGCCGATGCCCGTGTGCCGGCAATACCGGCATCCTCCGTCCATCTGCTCGAACAGCTCGGTACGGTTCCTGAGCCCCATGCGCGCCAGGTGCGCGGCGGGGAAGGCGCTCCGGGCGCTTTTCGATTTCACCCGGCAGACATGGCAAAGGGTCCGCACCAGCCGTTGGTTGATCACAACGCGCAGATGTTCCCCGACGATCGCGTGAGCGACCTTCTGGTGGTCGTCGCCCAGCCGTTCGACGAAGCGCTGGATCGTCTGCGGCGCGTTGCCGGCATGGATGGTCAGGTAGGTGAGATGGCCGCTGTCCACCGCCTGGGCGGCGGCGTCGCCATCCTCCTCTGTACGCACCTCCTGGATCACCAGGGCAAAGGGCGTGCGACGCAGCGCGCCGGCGATATGATCGGCGACACGACGGCCGTCCCGGCCATGCGCGTCTTCCGACCAGACATAAGGCACCAGATACTCAGGCGGGGTCGCGATCTCGATCACTTTCCGGCTGACCCTGTCATAGGCCGTCTCGATCGAAGCGATCGTTGTCGTCTTGCCCTGGCCGGTGGGGCCCGAGACCATCACCAGGCCGGAGGTCTTCGTCGGTGAGCGGATGAGACGGTACAGCTCGTCGCGCACCTCCGGCATATGGCGCATCAAGGACCTGAAGGGCGGCAGCTTGGCCAGGTCGAGGAGACGAACCGAAACCTCTTCCCCGTCGGGTTCCCCGGGGCCGGTGCCGACCCGGCAATCGATGGTACGTCCCTGCCACGGAACGGAAAGGCGGCCGGACTGGATCTTTTCCCGAACCGAATAATCGCGGCAGTTCGCCTGACGTTTCACCAGTGCGACCAATGCGCCCATTGTCGCTTCCGGCAGGAGATGACGCAGGTCACGCTCACCGTGGACGTGGAAGGCTACCCAATTGCGGTCACTGCCCGGAAGGAAGCAGAAATCGATGTCGCTGGCCCCGCAGTCCAGCGCCTCGGCCCAGATGTCCTCGAGGAGTTGGAGCAGGGCTCCCGATTGCTGCTCGGGGTCGGCGGCGAAGGCTGCGGCACGCTCCGCGATGCGCTCTGGTGACGGCCGCTGGAATGAACTCAGGAGTTCCTGAATTTCCTGCTTCGACAGGTATTCGATCTCGACGGCGTCGACGCCGGCCGACATGGCCGCATCGGAGATCGACGCAGCGTCGAGTTCTTCGGCGTCCTTGGAAGCCGGCTGGGAGGACACGTCGTCGCCGGCGTCATCCTCCGACGCACCCGCATCGCCGTCGGGCTGCTCGCTGTCAATTTCAAAACCGGCAGCCCTCAGGGAATAAACCAGGTTCTCGACCGCCATCATATCGACGTCCGGCGTCGCGGCCACGAACAGCCTGCCGTCGGCAAGACGGCGCGGAACCAGATCGTGATCACCGAAGGAGGCGAATGGGATCATCGACTGCAAGGTCGCAGCCTCGGCATTTCGGCGGCCGACCACGTCGGCGTCGGACCCTGCCGTGAACAGGTTCCGCGCCATCACAGCCGGAACCGTCGTCGAACGCCCGGCGCGCTCGGCAGCGGCAGCTTCAAGCTCCGCGACGCGCTCGTAGCGGACACGGGTCAGGGTGTCGAAATCGGTCACTTCGAGGCCCTCCGGCCGCCGAAGGAGTCCAGCTGCAGTCGATAGGTGTCTCCGTTCCCGTCACGGCTCACCAATGTGATGGAGTCGAGGCCGGCTGTGGCCGTCCAGGCTCTTCCGGCAAGGGTCACCGGCCCCGGGGAGACGACGCGCACGCCCGCGGCACCGTCCTCGACCAGACGCCGGCCGTCGTCAAAGACCCCGACCAGGCGCAGCCCGGCCGGCCCGGACGCACCGCGGCCCGCCGATCCGCCGACCGGCGGCGTCAACACAGGAGAGCTACCGCCTTCCCGCATCACGGTGACAGGGACGGAGGGCAGCTCAACGTCGCTTGATGCCAGCGTCGTTTCGCCGTCGCCGCCCTGTCCGCTGACCGGCAGGACCAGTTGACGGGTGGCGCCATTGTGAAGGACCACCAGATCGGCATTCACGGGACCTGACACAGCGGGGGGTGTGAAGCGAACCACCACGACGCAGTTCTGTCCGGGCTTCAAAGCCTGTTGCTCGCTGCATCCGTCCTCAGCCACGGCAAAGCCGGCGAGTTCCCCTCCGACCATCCGGACCTCGCCAATTGCCAACTCGCTGTCCGACCGGTTGGCCAGGACGATGGCGCGTTGTGCCGGAACTGCGCCGAAGAGGGGGGGCTTGGTGGCAACCTCAAGGTCGCGCGGCACCGGGCCGGGAGTTGAGAGGCGTGCCATCGCATCTTCGACAGTCGCCCGGATCTGGACAGCGGCGATGCCGGCCTCATGCTCGAGGGCGACGGAGGCACGGATCGGTCCACGCCTGTGTCCGACGATCTGCAGCTTCACGGCACAAGTGCCTCCGGGTCCAATCTCGCGGCCGGAGCAGCCGTCATGCAGAACGGTGACGTCCGTCGTCGCCTGGTCGGTTGTGAGTTGGGGTGGTTGAGGGTGCGCGGTTCGCGCGCCCTTGTTCTGCCAAAGCGTGAGGAGGGTCTGAGGACGCTCCTGCTCGACCGTTGCCAGATCAATCGTCCGGTCCTGAGCCTCAAAACCGCCTTGGCCCGCGCCTGCCACTCCGGCCACGGTTTGGCCAGCGGCCGACTTCGCTGCCGGAGGCATGAGTG
The DNA here is from genome assembly GCA_046570145.1 of Alphaproteobacteria bacterium. Lineage (GTDB taxonomy): Bacteria > Pseudomonadota > Alphaproteobacteria > Azospirillales > Azospirillaceae > Azospirillum. Next base: position 20,505 of record JBKHVJ010000354.1, on the reverse strand, counting down.
CGCTCGTGCGCCCGTCCGCCTGGGCGAGCGTGACACCCTCCGGACCAACCGGCAGTCCGGCGACCCAGCGCTGCTGGAGGATCCGAACGTCGTCGACGACCTTAGGGGCGGTGACGACGTTCGTCACCAGCGCAAGCTCGGCCTCCTTGGCCACGGCTGGAAAGGCGGCGGCTGCGATCGATGCTCCCGCGCTTCCGACCGCATCAGGAGCTGTCGCACCGAGCGCTTCCGGTAGCCTCCGATCCTCGGGTCCAGAAGCGGGCCGATCCGCGCCTTGCATGGGTGCCGGCATCGCTGCAACCTGTCGTGCCTCAGCTGCCCTGGCCTGTGCTGCGCGCTTCCCGTCGGAGCGATCGGGGCCGTCCCCAACCGCGCGCGCATCACCCGGTTCCGGGTCGCCGCCGCCGACGAGCCCGATGTCATTGGCCGCGCGCGCAGTGATGATGGCGCGCGCTGGACGTCCCTCGGATGGCGCGCCCCCAGCTGCGAGCTGCGCGCGCGCCTGGACCCCGCGCGCATCGCCGTCTCTGTCCAGCGTCCGCGCGCGCGCCTCGGCAAGATCGGCCGCCCACGTCAGCATCCGCGCGGCAACATTCCAGAGGCCGCGCGCGCGCCCTGCAACATTGCGCGCGCCGACGAGAGACAGCTGCCCGCCCTGCGCGCGCGCACACACATCAGCGCGCGCAGGCGCGCGCAGCCGTTCGATGGTCGTTTGCGCGCGCGCGTCTGCTGCAGAGGTCTGCCCGCGCGCGCCAGTCGCGCGCGCGGTTTCATCTCGATCGGGCGCGCGCCGCGCGGCCCTTTGCGCGCCCTGCGCGCCCGCGCGCGCCGACGGTGCGCGCCGGTCTTCAGCGCGCGCGCCCTGATCCGAAGCGCGCGCGCGCGCAATCCCGACACGCGCGCCCGCGCGCGCCATCGCCACGCGCGCAGACACTTGCCGCGCGCCGTCACCCGAGGCGCGCGCGCGCGCCGTTTCATCATCCGCATCGCCGCGCGCGACCACCGCGCGCGCGGACGCGTTGCGCGCGCCATCAGCCAAAGCGCGCGCGACGGAACCGCTGTCCTCCGGTTCCGCGGCGACGGCGCGCGCGGCGCGCGCGCGATCAGCACTCTCCGCTGCGGCCAGATGCTCACCTTTCACCCCATCGCTCAGACCGAGCTTTACAGGCTTGCCCGACCCGGGCGTGGTCGAGGGTTCCGCCGTCTCCACGAAGCGCACGACCCGCGGGCGCATCAGGATGACGAGTTCGGTCTGCTCTACACCCTTTCCGGTGAGCAGCGGTGCCGACACCCCGTCGGTCCCGGGCAGGCCCTCGGCGGTTCCATCCGACCGTTTCTTCCGTATCCCTGCGAGGAGCAGCACCTGGCCGGGCGGGATCATGGCATAGCTGCTGAGGTTCCGATCGGCGGTGACCGGGTTCTGGATGACCGTGGTCCCGGTCGGCACAAGGTCCGTACGGAGCAGATCCGTGATCTCCATCAGCACGTCGGCGTGTACGATGCCGTTGTAGTACTGGGGGCGCAGCGTCAGGTTCAGCCCAAGCGAATAGCTTTCGGTGCTGACCGTGTTGTTCGCCACGTTGTTGATGGTGACGCCGGCCGCGCTGCTCAGGCCGCTGGTTGGGAAGCCGACCTGGGTCACGAAGCGCTGCCGTCCCCCCGCCATGAAGCTGGTTGCCGAACCGCTGAGCGCCGTCAATTCAGGCGCCTGGACGCTGTTGACCACACCTTCCTGCGCCAGAAAGTCGAGAAGGACACCTGCCGTCAGGCGCTCTCCGCTGTAGATGCCGCTGACGCCGACGGCGGAGGAGGTCAGCTGGGCGGGGCCGCCGCTGAGGGCGACCTTCAATCCGCCGCCGATGCGTGCAGCCAGCTGGTCCCAGTGGATGCCGAGCTTGTTCGAGGTGTTGAAGCTGACCTCGGCAATGATGGTCTCGGTCAGGATCAGCACTTGGTTGCGTCGGACCTGATCGAAGTAGGCCTCAGCCTCGGCGGCTTCATCCATGGTCGCCTTGTAGACGATGGTCCTGCCGGTCCTGTCGATCTTGACGTCGCCGACAATCGCCTTCAGCGCCCCTTCCATCCCCGCATAGTCGACCGCTCCGAGCGTGCGCGTGCCGCCAATGCGGGAGTTCTGGGAACCGCCGCCGTCGGCGGCTCCTGTCATTCCGGCCCCGGCGGCCCCTCCGCTGCTGCCAGCTGCGTTGGGTGCGGCGGGCGCCGGCGGCAGCTCAACAATGAAGGTGCCACGGGTGCCCACCTCCAGGCGCTTGCCGCCGCCGGCGCCGGAGCAGAGGGCGCGACCCGCGGCGCAGATCGCGGCGATCTGATCCTGCAGGCTCCCGGCCGGGAGCGAAACGGTCACCGGACGCTGGGCGACGCTGTCGTCGGCGAAGACCAGACCGACTTCGCTGTCGCTCAGGACGCTCTCCAACGCAACTCCGAGAGGAGCACCGCTCAATTTGGTGGCGTGCAGAACGGTGCGCGGTAGATCGTCCAAGCGGTCGGCCCGCCGCGGACGAAGCGAGCCCGCCGGGATCGGGATTTCCAGGATCGGGTTGGCTGGCGTCACCTGCCCATCGATCCGCTCGAGAGGCGGCGGCACTGTCGGCGCCGGCGGCACTGCGGGCAGATTGAAGCTTGGCCGCTGGGCATCGCCGAGAGGCGAGCACGCAGTCATCAGGGCCACGGCGGCCACAAGCAGGCCCGCCCCCTTCCTCGGACGCATCATCGCCACGCCACCTTCCGCTTGACCGGGCGATCTCCGCCCTCGCACATCGATCTGCCAACGTGGGCGCCGGACGACCGCGCCAGCGTCACCAGACGCACGCACACCCCCAGCACGCGCCTGCCATATGCTCTGGCAACATCATCATTCTTCCACGCGTTGTACCGTCCGAGACGTACAGCAAGCTCCGGGTGATCCGAACGGAGGCTCTCATCCAGCACGCGGGCGCCAACAGTAAGATTTTTCAAGGGATCGAACAGGTCTTCGAGCGCATCCACTTGACGCGCATGATCCTTGATGCTGATCTGCATAATCCCAACAGCCACATTTTGTCCGCTTCTCTGCAATTCACGGAGAATCCGCTCAGCCTCCGCGCGGTCCTTCGGATAGTAAGAGCGCTTTTCTGTTGCCATTGCGAATGGGTACGGCGCTATTCCCTCAGCTTTATTCCTGTTCGACTCTACAAGGGCCACTGCATAGAGCAGGTATGGGTCCAGCCCATGTTCAGCGGCAACACCCGCCCATGCCGATCGCCGGAGATCGAACGCCGAAGCAGACTTGCCGCAGACGCCATAGGATACAGCCGCGCATATGGCGAGGCCCAAGAGCGGGGATACTTTCGTTATCCTCCCGCTTCCAAACCTATTTTCCGGTAGCAACTGCCATAGCCGATAGAACATTTGGAATTCGCCGCAAATTGCCGATTTTTAAGCTGTGACGTGCTATCCGACGGACTCCCGTCATCTCGCCGGTCTGCCCTGGTCACCGAAGGGGCGTGCTTCCCCTGTGGCAACGCAGATCGGAACTGCTCTGGGGCCGTGTCCGCAATCGACACGATCGCTGACCGCGCGGCATCTGCCTGGGTGCAACCTCCATCGAGAACGGGATGAGGAGGCTGCCGCATACTCTAATATCGTCGCTTCGCATAACAGGATATGCATCCTGCGGCGTTATTATCCGGGTTGCTTGTGCGTAAACGTTCTGTTTACCCATGCGGATACCTCCCGGAAAGCAGCTTTCGCATACATTCGTACTATCATGGCGCGACGATATGCGCAGCACAATCCGTCGCGCAATGCGCGGAAAATTGCGCCGGTGTCGCTTTTTCAGATCCGTGGCTCAGAAAACTCGGCGGCCCCCGATGCTCTCGCCCCTCGCGGGATCGGCCAAGTGCACGTCGAATGTGCCGCTTGGAGTGACCATCCGGCCGGCAGCCGTGGCGAACGCCCCACGGGTAGCCCCGCAACGGCCGCTCTCACCACATTGCGCGGTTCCGATCCCTCAGCATGTCCGAAAGGACGAAGCTGGCTTCAGCGCTCTTCCTCGATGACCGATCTGCCGACGGTGGCTCTGTCCAAGGCAACGTCGATGTCGAGCAGAGTCTCCGCCGGCTCGGACCAGCACACGATCTCCATCGGGGCTCCAGGAGATGGTAATCGCCATCCCCAAACAAACATGCAGCGCCGCCCGCCGCAGACGAGACGCACGTCGAGAAGGACCATTCCCGGCTCGGGGGGCGAGTAGCGCTCAAACCACCAGACTTCACGATGCTCTCCAGCCGGGGGGAAAGTACTGATGGCCATCGGGTCGCCGGGTTTCTTAGCCTGCACCTCAGGCATGATATAGCAACACTCCCCCTGCGCTGCTCACAATTTTTTGATTCACACCACCTCTTACCCGAGCGCTGCGCTGGTGGGGATATAACGTACGCTGCCCGGACAGTGGAAAAGCCCGGAACTATAGCCATCGAAAAAAGCAACTTTATTTCGTATCCGCCCTGACCACATAACCCACAGCTGGGCGGAGACGAAATAAAGTTGGCGCTATCATGTAAATTTTTAAAGTTGCTTACGACTTTCATCTGCAGCCAGATTGGGTCGAACACGGCTCCGATTGAAACGGTGGTGAAGAATGTTCAAGTTTTTGCTTGGCCTCGTCATTCTTGGGATCATCGTTGCGCTCCTCGGATGGAACGGCGATTCACAGCAAGCAATGTTCATTGGCGGCCTAAGCTTGTTGGCGGGGGCTGCCGGATTGGACCGAATGCTGCGCTTTGTCTGAGAGGCGGCAATGGCTGGTCCTGGTTGCGGAACGGAAACCACGGCTTCAGGGTCCTGAGCCCACAATCATCTGGCCAGCATCTCTTCGGCGGTCACCCACTCGCCCCGCCGCGTAAAGCGGGCATCGATCCAGCGCCGCGCCGCCGCCTGGCGGTGAATGGCCGGTGCCCTGTCGAGCTCCGGCAGGTTGTAGCGGGTCACCACACACCGTCCATCCTCATGTTCGACAAACTCAACCCAGCGGTCACCATCCTTCAGACAAGACAGCTTGTAGGGCGGTGGCATTGAGCGTCATTTCCCATATAGCGCCGATGCCATCAAAACAGCCGCAACCACTGGTCGTCACGCGACCGGCATGACACCGACGAGCCTGAGCTGGTTTGCAGTCATGAATTCGCTGAGTTGGTAGAAAAAGCGCCATTCCCTTGTTCTGACGTTCCGCACACCGAACGTGGTGGCGTTGGTCGCGATGTCGTGCCGGGCGTTCATGTAGACGGTGGGATCCACCAAGCCGTCGTCAAGCCCCATGCCTCTTAAAACGTTGTTCTGCTTGGCTCGGGAGTTGTTTTGGCCGAACATGTTGATGTGCGCCACCCGACGGGAGCCATCACTGGCCGGGGCACCGATACCAAAGCTGCAGCCGTCCATCTTCACCGTGAACATCAGGTCCGCCATGTATCCGACCGTGATCTCACAAGTCGCGGCCAGCTTGAATGGGCACCAGTAGGCGCGAATTGATCCGTCTTTTCGACTAGGAACCAGATTATAGATCTTGACCGGTTTGCAACTGTTTCCAAAGGTACCGAAGTTAGACCGACTAGGTTCGAGTTTGAACCAGTAACGGTCGCCGACTGCGGCATCAATGTTCCCTGGCGCAATGACAATATGTCTCTGCATGAAATCTACGGGATTATCAATCAACAGCTGTTCCGGGGTCATACAAGCCTCTGGCTCCGATCTGATAGCCGAGGAGCACGCCGCGACTGGGCACAGCCGGCCACAGTTGAGATTCAGCTCCACGCCGATCGTTTCATAGCACAGATACAGGCGGTAATGCTCCATGGAGACAGCGAGCGGTGTCGCTTGCCGCAATGCCTCTCCGTCAGCACCTCTCCTGCCCGGACGGTTTCTTGCCTTTCAGTACCGGCCTGGCGCATCATGGAGGTCTGCTTACCGCGAGGCACAGAATGTTCTGCGTTGGGCCTGACGTTGCTGCTGCTGTACAGACGGCATTTCACGAGAAGGGTGAATGGGCTGCCGTCGCCGAGTTGCGTCGGTATTTCCCGATCCAGAGTAACGAACGCGCCATTGAGGCGGTCCGGTCAATCGCCAGATGGACCGTCCCCAGGGAAGCTGTTGCCGAGGCGCCCAACCGGAGCTGATACACGGGGACAGGAAGGACGCTTGTCGAAATTCGAGATGACACATGATCGATGGGCGGGATCGCGGCTCTCCAAAGCTGCGCCACGTCCCATTTGGCGCCGTTGAGCCTGACACCGGAAGTAATTCAGCACTGATATCCGCAGCGCCTCAGTCAGACCGAGTTCACCGCGACCGCAGTCGAGCGCCGTCGCCAGTTGATTGATCGTCATGCGCTCCTTTGCGCACATCTCGGCTAAGGCGTCCCAGTGCATCTGGTGCATGCAGACGCTGGTACGGCGCCCAGATACCTGCAGGTTCTTTTGACGCAGGTTGCCGGCGAGTTCCGATAGATCCTTGGTCAGCATTCTCGTCCCCAAGTCCTTCATGTATGGAGCGATTGCTCGCGTCCCATTCCCGATCGGCGGTCGTTGCCGACACTCAGCCCATCCGGATCATCCGGTCGAAGGCGGCTCCCCCGGCCAGCAGGCTCAGGACACCAAGGAAAACCACGTTGTCCGCACCAGCCTGAAATCCAAGCCAAGCCATCAGACCGCCAAATCCCATCATCGCAAAGCACAGCTTCATCATGATCCGCTCCATTCTCGTATCGTTGCGCTCTTGTGTGCGCCTCTGATCCGATGAAACAGCGATTTTTTCTCGGAGGCAAACAGATTTTGTACGGTTTTCCCGTTGTTACCGGCCAACTTTATTGCGCCTTCGCCCATGTTACTTGCGCGTTACTAGAGGGCGAAGTCGCAATAAAGTTGCTTTTTTTTGCGATCGATCAAACCGCTTTCAGACCGGCCATTGCTGATCGACGGAGGGGGGGGGCTTTTCCCAGGGGAACATGCTGCGCCTAACGTGCCGGGTACGAGCAGGCCAAAGGGACACAAATTGCGATCAGGTCACGCTGAAACGCGCTTTATTCGCATTGCGTGTAGCTGCGGGTGCGCTATGGTCCGCCTGACGATACGCCCATTGAACAGGAGCGCCCGATGTGGTCGTTGGTCCGCAGCCTCTTGCTGCGTTTCAGGACTGCTGGAGTGTCCGTTCCCCAACCGCGGAACTCCAAGACGGCCGGCTCCCGGCGGACAGTCATCGAGCGGATCGCGATCGTGGATGATAATGGCTTCCAACGCGATGTTCTGGAGCGCATGGTCATCTCGGCGGGCTATGAGTGTCGATCGTTCGAAGGCCCGCAGCAGGCCCTGCAGGCCCTTGCCGATGACGGTGTCGACCTCCTGATCAGCGATGTCTTCATGCCGCAGATCAGCGGCTTCGAGCTGGCGAGACGGATCCGGGAATTCGTGCCCGACCTAAAATGCGTGCTGGTCACCAGCCATGAGCAGGATGAGATCGATCCTGACCAGGCCCGCACGGTGGATGCCGTTCTGCACAAGCCGGTCACAGCCAAGCTCCTGACGGACACGATCAGGCGGATGTCGGCCGTATAGCCGGCCCCGAGCCAGGCGAACCTCCGTTCCATGCAAACTGAGCCCGTACAACCATGATCCAAGAGCAATCTGCAGATAAAGTTGGCCAGCAGGACACCGGCCGTTCCGTGCCCGTGGAGCTGTTCGGCAGGACCTACCCGCACAAGAAGATGTTTAAGGACGACTATGGACTGAGGTGGGATGGCGCACGCAGGTCCTGGTCAGGGAAGCTCACCCAGGATCAGGCGGTTGCTTTGGAGCAGTTCTGCAAGGAACACAAGGTCGGCCATCGGATCGGCACAGGTCCTATTATGCCTGGTCCAATCAACAGGGGTCTGAACGCGAAGATTCTTGACGTCTGCTCCGACGATGACGGCCACGTCGGTCCACAGTATCTGCGCGATTTCACAACCAGCGAAGGATGCGTCAGGGTTGTGTTCAAGCACATCGCAGAGGCAATCGTTGCCGAAATAAAGGAGCACGAAGTTATTGTGGGGTGTTCGCCTTGGAATAGTGGCCCTATTTGGACCGCTCTTCATTTAACCCCTCAAGTATCTCTCGTTGCATCGCTAGGTGACGAGGACAAGTCGCAATCCGCACGGAGCTTCCCCCCTGCATTTCCTCACGCCGCGTCAACTGTTATTCGCGACGCCCTTCGTATTTATTGGGATATGCCGGCTGTAGCGAAGTCAAGAGAGTTCATTCCTCGGGTTCAGGCAGCCCCCGGCAGTGACGTTCACCACCGACTTCATAGCAAGTTTCTAGTATTCTGTGATTCTAACGGCACCCCCAAAAAGGTTGTGACTGGTTCGCTTAACTTTAGCAACAATGCAGAGAATTGCCTCGAGAATGTTGTTTTCATTGAGAACGACAAGATTGCGCTCGCCTACGCCGGCGAATGGTATCAGAACGTAATATTTGCGCTCCAAGAGCGAGGCGTTCCCATCATTCTTTCTGAATTTGCTTGGCAGGACTTCGGAGATGATCGTCAATGGGAAGCAGATTACGAGCGCTCCGTAAGAGACAGCGTACCTTTTGGGCCGGATCATGATTGGTTAGTGAATTATCATGGAGGATAACCTCCTAGCCAACAACAGAACAACCAGCCATAATGGTGGCGATCCCGACGATCGCCACCACGCCGCCGCCGATCACCCTGACGGGCGCAATCGCCCAGATCGTGGCGGCTACGCCAGTCACCACCGCTCCGAGGCCGATGGCCATGCTTGCCGCCGGCCGGTGGGCGAGCAGCGCCAGCGTCGCAATAACCACCCCACAGAGGGCCAAGGCGAACAGGCTGGCGGCCACCCACCCGCTCATTCGCGGTCCGCCTGCGCCGCCGGCCGCGGCCGTCCTTTGCCGCCCCACGGTCCTCAGCACCTCGCTCCTCATGCGGCCCTCCTCGATGCACCTCGGCCGGTCGCCGGCGGCGCGCTCGGACCTCCGCCAGTGGCAGCCTGATCCACCGCCTCCCGCACCAGAGCCAGCTGCACCAGCGCGGGTTCCAGCAGGCGCAGGACCTGTGGCCAGTCATCTCCACGTTTCACAGCCTCGTCCACCGCTGCGAAGCCGGCCGAAAGCCGGTCCGCTCCGAGGTAGCGCGCAACCCCCTTGGCACTGTGAGCGTGCCGGTGCGCGTCTTCCCGCCGATCCTCGGATGCTGCAGCCCGAAGGTCGGTGACGCACTGGTCGACATTCGCCGGCGCGCGCCTCAGCTGCTCCAGGACCTGGGGGGAAATTTCCCCGTAGATGCTCTCGACCATCTCCCAATCAATCGGGCTGCCCTGCTCGCCCGCCGCAACCGGGGCACCGAGGGCCGCAGCAGGTGACAGGACCGGCGGCGGCTCGATTGGCGCCGCAGGCGGGGACGAGGCTCCCGCCGCCGGGAGAGCTGGCGAACGCATCGGCGCCGGTCGCACGGCTGCGGTGATGGCTTTGCCGAGTGCCTGCAACGTTACCGGCTTGCTGAGATAGGCGGTGAAGCCGAGGCTGAGGTACCGATCGCCCTCGCCCACCACCGCATGCGCGGTGAGTGCAATGACCGGCAAGGTGTCGGCGCCGCTGGCCCGCTCCTGCTCCCGGATGGCTCTGACCAAGCCCTCGCCGTCGAGACGTGGCATATGGATGTCGCTGACCACGGCGCGGTAATCGGCACGTCCCCTCTCCAGCAGATCCAAAGCCTCGATCCCGTCGACGGCCGGGTCCGCCCACCAGCCCAGGCGCAGCAGCTGCTGGCCGACCACGGTGCGGTTGACCTCGTTGTCCTCCACCAGCAGAAGGAGGCGCCCGCGCCGCTTGGCCTCCTCCCGGGTCGTCGGCTGGACTTCCTCGCCCTCCTGGCCTCCTCCCAGCACCTCGTTCAGCACCGCGGCCGCCGTCGATCGCAAGAAGGGCCGCGGCAGGTAGGCCTTCATGCCCACTTCGTAGGCTTGGGTGCGGAGCGACGGATCATCGGGTCCAAGCATGACCCAAGGCACCTGCGCCATCACCCGCCACTTCCCGAGCCGACCGCGCAGATCGAGGCCGCTTCGGTCGGGCAGCTGGAGGTCGGTGATCACCAATCGGGGGGGCTGCCCGTCAGCGATCGCGTTGTGGATTGCCGTCTCCGCGAGGTCGGCGCGCTCATGGAACCGCAGGTCGGCCCGGGTGTCGGCAAAGAGCGCTTCGAGAGCATCGCATGCTGTCTTGTCGGCCGACACCACATGGACCGATCGTCCGCTCAGGTCCGGGAGGGGAAGCGCATCCTCGCTGTCGCTGACCTGGGACCATTCCTGCCGGCTCAGCACATCGAAGGGGATGATCGCAGCGAAGGTGGAGCCCTTCCCAGGCTCCGACACCACCTCGATCGACCCGCCCATCAGGTTCGCCAGCTCCCGGCTGATCGCCAGGCCAAGCCCCGTCCCGCCAAAGCGGCGGGTCGTGCTGCTGTCGGCTTGGTGGAAGGGTTGGAACAGCCGGGAAAGCGCTTCCTTCGAAAGGCCGATCCCGGTGTCGGTCACGGCGATGCGTAGGGCGATGCGCTCATCCTGCCGTCGCTCGCCGGCAAGCTCGCATCGCACCGACACGCTGCCGCGATGCGTGAACTTGATGGCGTTCGACACGAGGTTGAGCACGATTTGCCGCAGGCGTGTCGGATCACCGCGCAACCGGCCTGGAATGCCGGCGCCGATCGCCGGAGGAGGAAAGGCCAACCCCTTCCGCACGGCCCCCGGTGCCAGCAGCTCGACCACACCTTCCACGACCTGAGCGGCCGAGAAGGGCAAGGCGTCGATCTCCATTCGTCCCGCCTCGATTTTCGAGAAATCGAGGATCTCATCGAGAATCCGGAGCAGGTGGGTTCCACTGTCCCGTGCCACGGTGATCTGGTGCCGGGCCTGATCCGGTAAGCCGGGGGTGCGCTGAACGAGCTCGAGGGTCGCCAGAACGCCATTCATCGGCGTCCGCAACTCGTGGCTCATGGTTGCCAGAAAGGCACTTTGAGCGGAACCGGCATCGTCCGTCGCCGTCTTGGAGGCCTTCAGCGCCTCCTCGGCAACATGTCTGCGCGTGACATCACGGCCGGTTACGATCATGCCGTTCCGTCCGTTGCGGAATGGCAGAGGAACCAGGTCGAACTCGATCCAGCGTGCGCCAACCCCGTTGCCGGGAATTTCCACCTCATGCACTCCCGCGGCGGAGGTGGGAATGCCCCAGATGTCGGGGAGCAGCGCTCCGGCCGCTATGTCCTCCGGGAGCAAGTCCTCCATCGGACGGGAGACGTAAACCACGATGCCTGCCGGGTCTAGCACCGCAGCGGGAAGCACAAGATCCGCAATCAGTTCGAGAATTGCCGCCCGACCCGTCATTGCATCACCTTCATCGCAAGACCCTGAGGCAAGTCGCGATCAGCTGGGTCATCCGGACCGGCTTGGTGAGGAAACCCTGGCAGCCGGCGGTCAGCGCCTCATCGATGACGGACGCTTCATCGTCCCCGCTCACGATCACCACCGGAAGTGTACGGAAGGCAGGCCGCCGCCGAAGGCTTCGCAATGCATCGAGGCCGCTTCGCCCAGGCAGCGTTAGATCGAGCAAGACCAACTGCGGCATCATTCCGTCGTGGCGCTCCTCGACACCGGCGAGATGTGCATCCAGCTCCTCGGCAGATGCGCAGGCGATGACCGACGCACCGGCCCCGGAAAGCTGTCCGACCATCGCCTCGCGCGGAGCCGGCTGGTCTTCGACAACGAGGATCGTCCTACCGGACAGTTGCGCCTCACCGTTCATATCTCGCCCTCTCTCCTCTTCGCGCTGGTTCGGCAATTCGCTTGAGTTCCTTTCACCAGCGCAGTGCGGCGATGCCAGTTGCCAAGACCAGGCCGCATCCCAGGTGAGGACCGAGCCGAACCGGCAGCGACAGCGCATCGCGCAGAGGGCGGCCGGCATATCTCACTCGCGCTCCGGCATGGCCGGCCACCAGCACTGCGGCGACGGCCAGCACGATCACAGTGCCCTGCATCCCCAGAAGCATTGTGCAGGCGGCGACGAAGCGGGCATCGCCAGTGCCGAGGCGTCCGGCTCCCCCATCTCCCGCTCGCACGCCGAAAGCCCGGCTTATGCCGTCCGCAGCGAGGCTGAGAGCTGTGAGAACAGCGATTGTGCACACTCCAACCAGCACGCCGCCGACCATCGCTGAAGCGCCGAACGGCGCAAGCCGAGCGAGCGCAATCCCGACCAGCACTCCCAGCGCAAGGTCCGGGATGACGCCGTGGCGCAGGTCCACCCATCCTATCCAGCACGCCGCCGCTGCCACTACTGCAAGCTGAGCCGGCAACAGGGCTGCAGGTCCGACCAGCGTTTCCAGAAGACCAGAGTGCGCCGCACCTAAAATTTCATCGAACGCCAGCATTTGCGGACACCAATTCCCTTACCGTTCTACCATCCGCCATTGAAGGTCCCGCAGGGCTGCGCTGAGCCACCATCCGACCAAGTCACGCGCACCGCACCGTAATTGTTTCCTTCCGACCCGCCACTGCAGTACCCCCACAGAACATCCGTAACGACGCGCCCCGACCCTCGGAGGTTGTCAGCATTTCGGGCATTGTTCGCAGTCGCTGCATCATTGGCGAAATTCGCGAAGTTGGAGCTGTTCGATATGTTCGCGAAGTCGGCGGACGCAGCGGTCGTTGCCCGATCCGCGGTGCCGGCGGACGTAGCCCGATCGGCGACGCCCGCCGTCGTGGCGCGATCCGCCGTTCCAGCGGACGTCGCCCGATCGGAGCTGCTCGCCCAGTTTGCCGAGGTTGCCCAGCTCGCCGAAGCGGCGGTCCCCGCGCTGGTCGCGAAGCCCGCAGTGCTTGCCGACCCGGCACTCGTCGCAAAGCCGGCGCTCCCGGCCGTGTTGGAGCTCGCGACATTGAGCTGGTCCGCGCTTACGAAGCCGCCCCCCTGCGCCAGGCGCGAGGCATTCTGCGTGTAGACGCCATTGTTCCGCAGCCAGTCGGCGGTACGCTCGGAGCCGGTGTCATCGAGTGCCCGGGCCAGCGGCAGCGTGTAGCCGACCGGCGCACGAGGCGCGGTGGCCGCGTCAGCCGCAAGGACGATGTCCGGCCGGCAAACCGTCAGCACCGCGGCGACCGCCAGTGCCAGGGTCCGGTGTGTCAGCTGCCGCCGCAACATGATTCCTCCGTTCGTCAAGGTGAGTCCGCCGCAGCGGAGCTCTCCTGCCCATGGCAAGGGGTTGAGATTGCCATCAGAACCTATCGCCATCATCCCCCCTTTTCATGAGCATTTGGTAAGCACCAGCATCCGCGCAATCTCCGGGGGTGACGGATCGACCCACCCGCTCTGGGTTCGGAAGATGGCGCCGACCCGCCAGGCGCTCGTCCCTATCGGGTCCGCATAGAGCTTGACTGCGCTCCACAGCGTGCCGGCGCTGTCTGCGGCTCCGTGGGTCAGTCCCATGTGGATCCTCGGGGTCAAGCCACTCGGACAGGTCGGCATCGGCATCTGGTCGCCCGGGAGCAGTGTCTCCACGTCGTAGACCGCTTGGCTGAGACGGCGGTTCAGCGATTGGATCACGCCGTCAGGGAAGAAGAGCGCCGGCGTCCCCGGCGGCAATGCCGACCCCACCGTCAGCGTGCCGGCGATGTCGAGGTTGCTGCCGATTCCGTTCCGATATTCACCACGGATCAGGGCGTTGAGAAACGCGAGCATCTCGTCCGTGAGGCTTGCCCGCTGCGCCACCTCGGCCGCGGTGAAGCTGACGAGCAGATCGTCACCGCCCGGCGCCGGGACAGCACCATTGGGATCCGCCGGGCATGACGTCTGAAAAATCCCATCGGGGCCCGCCGACACCACGAGCATGGCGATCTCCGTCGCATTGGTCGACTGGCGGCCTGGATTGATCCGCCCCGCCAGACCCATGACATCGCCATAGTCCCAGGCGCAATAGCCGATCTGTCGGCCCCAGGCGTCCGTCTTGCCGGCTGCGGAGGTGATCGGGAGCAGGCCGCCGCCCGCGGGGCCGCCGGCGCCGGTCCGCATCTGCGGCGTCTCGCGATAGCCGTCATTGTCGGGATCACCGGCCTCGGCAGCCAGCCTCATCGCGGTCTGGAAGAGCAGGAGATTCGTCTGCTGGTGCCGCTGCATCCGCAGGGACTCGGTCTGCAAAGCGCCCACCTGTCCCATCAGCGCCGTAGTGCCAACGGCGGTGAGCGCCGCAATCAGGATCAATCCAAGCGCCCCGAAGCCGGGGCGCCCCTGAGGCGCCCGTGGCGAAGCCGCGCCCGGCGTGACCGCGCCCATCACCGGACCACCCATACCGTCAGCAGGCGCGACGACGCATTGACCGAGGCCTGCACCGTGCCGAGCTGCTGAGCGATCCGCTCAAGCGCCGCCACCTGTCCTGCCGACGCGCCGGTTGCGGTAATGCGCACGCCCGCCGCGTCATTCGAATAGCCCCAGCTGTAGCCTGGCACAGGCGGCTGCCGGAACAGCCCATAAGCGCCCTCCCACAGCGGTTGACGTGCCGGCGGCGCTCCGGGACAGGTCAAATTATCGACGCTCACACCGACTCCGCCTGGGAAAGCAGGCATGCCGCCCACCCCATTGTTTCCGGCGGGATACTGCTGGGTGCAGCTTTCCAGCACAGTCCTTATGCCGGTGAGCTGCACAAGCAGACGGTCAGCTGCAGCCCGTTCGGAGTACAGGCTGCTCGGCCCGCCCGGACCCCGGGACACCCATATGCCGATGCCGATCATGAGCGCGACCGCAAGCAGCAGGAGCATCAAGGGCCCTACCCCCTCCCCCCCTTGCGGGCGGCGAATTGAAGGAAGAACAGCTGCGGCTGATCTGCTCATGACACCGAAATCACCTTGAAATAGAAGTTCACCCCGTCGGAACTCGCCATGCACCCTTCGTCGCGCCTGTCGCTCCACGCAGCCGGCGACGTCGCCGATAGGTCGAGGGTCACGTTGCCCACCGCGGTGGTGTTGCCCAGCCCGGCCGTCACGTTGTTGCTGGAGACGTTGGACGCCACCGGAACCGGATCGGATGGCGGGGTTCCCCATTTTGCCGAGTTGATCGCCTGGCATACCTGCGTGCGGATGCCGGGCAGGACGGTGACGTAGGTGGCCCCCGTCCCCACCTCGGGGATGGTGGCTTGCATGCGCTGCCAGACGATGTCGCTACCGGAGAGGGTGCCCGCGGTGAGGGCCGACAGCTGGATCGGCGGCTTCGCCATGAAGCCGTCGGCCGGATTGAAGATCCCGACCGATGACGAGGTGCGGGCTGCGGTGTCGAAGGTGATCTGATCCGGCAGGAAGCTGTCGCGGAACATCGCGGCGCCAAAAGCCGAGCTGATCGAGGAACCGGTCTGCTGCAGGGTGGACGCCTCCATCCGGGCCGTGTTCTGCGTCATGCCCGCGACGTTGAACAACGATCCTCGACTGATCCAGATGCCGATGCCGATCATGATCGCCAGAGCGATCAGCAGGATCATCAACGGCCCGATCCCGGCACCGCCCTGGATCCCGCTCCGGCTGTCGCCGCGGCCGCCACCATCACGGGCGTCCGCACCCATGGTCTGTTCCTGCACCACAGTTACCTTCCCTTCTGGCGCACCTGGTTCTGGTACGCCCGCACTTTGACCGACATCGCCGGCTTGCAATCGCCGCCGATGCACATGGAATCCACCACCCATTGGAGCTCGGGCGCCGCAGCCATGATCTCGCTGAGCGCGACGGTCAGGGCCGGCTGCAGATCGATCCGGTCACCCGTCAGGACCAGCTGCGTGGGTGTTGCCTCGAGCTTGAGCCCGGGCGCGATGTAGGGCCTGATCGCGTTTGCGATCCTGGTGATCTCGGCAGCCGAGATCGGCTGGCGCTCGAGCTGCAGCGGCTTCGGCTGCAACGCACGCGCCGCGGACACCACGGCCTTGAGATCGCCGACGGCGGTCAGCTGCTGCACCGCCAGCCAACCAAGACCGATCGCCAGCACCCAGGTCAGCACGGCGACGGCGACCAGATCGAAGCGCTTGATGGCTTCTTCAAGCATCGGCTTATCCATCCCCCTGAAGCGTCGCGAGCAAGGCGCCGTTGTGGGCCGGCGATGCAGACAGGTGAATCCCGCCACCGAACGGACGCAGGGTCCGGTCGTTCGCCCACTCCGGCACCTGCGCGGTCCAGCTCCATTTCCCGTCCTTGACCTCGTAGCGGACGAGATAGGCCGTGTCGCCCAGGACGGCCTTCAGGTCACGCAGGCGTTGGATCCTGGCAACATGGCTGAGCAGCGGCTGCTTGACCGCCTCGGCCAGCTGCATCTCCAATGCCCGCGTGTAATCGGCGCTCTGGCTTTCGATGAGCGCACGCTCCTCCAGCAGGCTGCTCTGCCACATGGTGGCACCGATCACGGCGACTGCTGCAGTCAGGGCGGAAAGCCCGCCGGCACCGCCGATCATCAGCCCGATCCGCCGGCGATAGCGCAGGACCGCAAGTTGCCAGGGCACCCAATCTTCAGCCGCGTTCAGATCGACGGTGATCGCCTCCGCACCTCGGTCGGACGCGAAGGCCAGCACTTCCCGCTCGGTGCCAAGGCTCACCTGCAGGGTGCCCGCGCGCACCAGGATGACCGCATGGTTGCCGTCGTCGAGGGAGGCCAGATAAGCGCCGTCACCGCGGTGAAGCGGATGGCCGGGGAGAGCCTGTGCCAGAGGGGTGCAGGCGTTGTCGCCGTCGGGATTGAAGCGCGTGCTCGGGGTTGCGATGTAACTCACCCTGCCCTCATGCCACCTCTGCACAAGCCAGATCTCCTCGGCCTGCAGGAGGCGGAGAGCATCGTAATAGGCCGTCTCGCCCGCGTCGGCGGGACGGGGACAGGGAACCGCCCGTGCGACGATCATGGCCGGCGTGTAATAGACCGTCGAACCCTGCGCGCGTTTCGCGGCCTGGACGCGCTCCTGCAGACTCCACACCGTGTCCCGCGACGCCTGCGCGGATGAAGGGCGGCCCGGCAGCAGCCGGCGAACGAGCCTGTTGATCGGCGAAGTGCTTCCGACGTCGGTCATTGCGGAGCTCCGGTCATGCCATATCCCGCCTCCAGGGACCCGTTCATGTCGTTCATGGACAACCTGGACTGGACGATGCCCAAGTAGAGGACCATGCCGATGACGGCCATTATGATGGCGGCCATCAAGCCACCGAGCGCGCGCACCAGCTTGCGGGAGGACCGGTGGGCCGCGTCCTGCCTATCGGAGGCCACCAGCATCAGCGCCGCCCCGAGTGCCGGAGTGGAGCTGCGCTGCGCCAGCAGCGGATAGCTCTCCCACGGCTGCAGCATTCCGCGCGCTTGCACCAGGATCTCGGCTCCGGACAATGCGGTGCGCTCGGAAAGGCGCCGCACCTCGCTCCAATAGGCGCGGACCGGACCGACAGGCGCGGAACCCTGCACAACCCGCAGGGCCTGATGCCATGGGATCCCGCCCTTCAACAGCCGGCCGAAGATGCCGAAGCTCTCGGCCAAACCCAGGTCTGCGGCGACATCATGCAAAAGCGGTGTGTGCATCAGGATCTTGCCGGCCGCGGTCTCCAACGGCGTCCCCGCAGCGCGCAGCCCCACATAAAGAAACCCCATCATTCCAAGACCTGAAGAAAGTGCGACGAGGAAGATCGCGTTGAGCAGGCGGCACAGCTCAACAGCCTCCAGATAGGAGGAACGGGCCTCCGCCGAGGCGCTTGCGGCCTGTCCGGCCAAATCCAAAAACATGTCGAAGCCGCCGAACTGGAGGCCCAGGACGACGCTCATGGCGCTCACGAACTCGAAAGCGACGAGACTGAGCTGCGACGCTGCCATGGCGTACAGCTTCTGTCTGATCTCCAGGTAATCGTGCAGGGCCCCCACGACCTCGCGGATTTTGGTTTGCGCGCCGGCCTCCAGCAGACCGAGAATCGGAGCGTCGAAGATGCCGGTATGACGCGCCGCTTCGACGAAATGGCCGCCGCTTTCCAGCACATCCAGCGCAGGCTGCATCTGCGTGCGTTTGGCTGGCTGCAGGCCGAACGACAGGTCGATCGTCTGCGACAGCGCACGGGACGCGTTCTCACCGGCATTGATGAAGGCCGCAAAGGCCCGGAGAAAGCCGATCCGCTCCTGCGACAGGATCCATTGACGGTCCAGCGGGGTGCGGGGACGCCACCGCACACGGTGGACGACTGCATCGTCCGGGAGGGTAAGCAGGGCCTCGCGCTTAGTCGGCTTGAACACGATCCGCTGCTCTTCCCGCCGGCCCTGCCGCGCCGGAACGGAAAAGCGCACGATGAAGAACCCGACGCCCTGCCGCTGGGTCAATCCGCCGGCTCTCATGATATCACCATGCTTCGAGGCTGAACGCTCTCCAGGGCTTGGCTGAGCAACGGAACCGCGGTGGCCGCATCGAGACGTCGCTCACGCACCATCTGCGCCACGAAGTCGGGGCGCCGGTGCCAGATCATGCCCTCGATCAGTTCCCCCTGCTGCAGACGGGCGAAAAGCGACAGGTCCGCCAGGGATTCGGCCAGTGTCGCCCGGGCTTCGGGCGCCACCACCAAGGCGTCAGGCAACAGAACACGCCCGCGATATCCGCGGTGTTCGCACCGGGTGCATCCACCTTCGCGCGGATGCGCGATCTCCATCGTAGCGCTGAGTCCATAGCGTTGCAGGACGTCCTGCTGGTGGGACGGCAGTGCGCGAACCTGCACCCGCGTGCCGCAATATTCGCAGACCGTCGTCGTGAGAGCCTGGTTTACCACCAGTCGCATGTGAAGCCCGAGGACGTTCGCCGCTTCCTGCCTTGCGGCCCCCTGAGCCGCGAGCAGCATCAAACGCCGAAGCGTCGACGGCGCGTCGTCTGCATGGACAGTGGTGATCAGCGTGTTGCCGGCATCAGGCACACGCAAAGCATAAGACAGGCTCTCACCATCGCGGATTTCACCGACGGCGACGACGTCGACGTCCTCGCGCAGCGTCTGCCGCAGATGGTCCACATAGCCGAGCCCGCCAGGGCGGGTATCCACCTGCTTATGGACGACGAAGGGAATGCGCTGCTCGACCGGATCCTCGATCGCGGTGATGCGGCGGCGGTGCCGCGGCATGTGCATCAGCATGGCCCGCAGGGCAGTCGATTTTCCGGTATTGACCGCGCCCGAAAGGACTCCGATCTGGCCTTGCCGCCCCGCGTCATGGCAGAAGTTCTCGGCTTCCGCGAGGATCTGAGGATAAGCCCCATAGACCTCCCGGGTGGTCCGCATGTTCGTCGGGTCGTTGAGACGCATGACGATGATCTGACCGCCCAGTTGCGGCGCGGCGGACAAGCGGGCTTCGATCTGCCGGCCCTGAAATTGGAAGGTGAGACGCCCGTCGAAATTCGAGCGCACGTCCTCCGTGTCGATGTTCGCGCGCTCGCGCACCACCGCACAAATCCGGTGGAGAAATGCGGGCGTGACCGGGAAGGACAGCACCAGATCGCGGTCGACCCGGTACTCGATGCGTGCCTCAGCTTCGGTTTCCGCACAGTTCAGATGAATATCCGTCGCGCGCCGTTCCAGGGCGTCGAAGAACAGGTCCGAGACGAGTTGCGATACCGCCGCCTGCTCCACCCCGGTCGTATCGCGCTGCATCTGACGCAAGCGCATGTCGATGTCGCCGGCACCGGCTCCGCTGTTGCGCGCCAGCTCCAGCGTCTCGGACACGTCGGAGCCCAGCCGCTCGATCTGCTTTACCGCGATCCCGGCATCCCGCGCACCGTCGAGCAACAGCTGGATTGAGCTTTCCGGCAAGGGCTGTGTGGACGTGACCGAAAGGACCCCGGCCTTGAACGATACGAAGCGCACCGTGTTGCCGGTCAGACGGACGGTCGCAAGCGCGCGTTGGAGGTCAGCCTCGGCGCCGGAGAAGTTCATCCGGATGCCGCAGTCCTCCAAAGCGGTCTGCAGGATCCTGGGCGACGCGAAATTGTACCGCACAAGCAGATCGGGCAGCGTCGTCGAACTGCCCCGCGCCACCATGGCGCGGTGAAACGCCAGAGCATAGGCGAGCTGATCGGGATCGATCACATGGCGTTCGAGAAGTGCCCGCCCGATCTCCTCGGCGGAAGCATGCGTCAGCGCGCCATCGTCGACCGGTGTGATCGCCATCGCACTCCTCACCGCGGCCGTCCAGCCTGAGAAGCTTGTTGGGGATTCGCGGTGTGAGCGTTCGCTGCCCCAGCACCATCGCTACCGGGACCTACCTGGACAGAGCGCCGCATGCCGACGGCCCCACGCCACACGACGATCGGCCGGGAGAAGCCCACCTCCTTCGCGACCTCTTCCGGGAGGCGCAGCTCGACGGTGGTTCCGCTCATTGCGACCATCAGCTCGCGGCCCTCGAAGCTGGCGACCTTCCCGATCTCAGCCCGGTAGGGGACATCGCC
>JBKHVJ010000353.1:0-10935 GCA_046570145.1 Alphaproteobacteria bacterium | reverse complement strand
CAGGGCGTCGGCGATCAGGTTGCCCATGCTGGCTTCCCGGCTGCGCACCACGTCCTTGCGGCTGTCCAGTTCGGCCGCGGTGGTGCCGATCACCGCGGCGAGATCGGCGTCGAGCCGCCTGGTGTAGCCCTCCACCACCGCCTCCACCTCCGGGTCCGGGGCGACGCCGGCGGTGGTGATGAAGCGCCATTCGGTCGGCAGGGTGGTGGTCTCCGGTCCCTTGCCGGCGTCCCTGGTTTCGACCGCCAGCTTGACGACGCCGAGATATCGCGCGTCCTGCCCGGCCTTCAGGATCAGGGTGGAGCCCTCATAGAAGCTGATCGGGTCATGGTCGTGCCCGCCCAGGATCAGGTCGATGCCCTTGACCTTGGAGGCAAGCTGCCGGTCCTCCTCGATGGTCAGGTGGGTCAGCGCCACCACGACCGCCGCCCCCTTGGCGCGCAGGTCCTTCACCGCGGCGGCGGCCGTCTCCAGCACCGGCGGGAAGCTGAGGCTCGGTCCGGCGCTCGACAGGCGGGCGGTGTCGGGGGTGATCAGGCCGATGAAGCCGACGGTAATGCCGTCGACCGTCCGGATCCAGCTCGGTACCGTCGTCGCGAAGGTGGAGCCGTCGGCGGAGAGTACATTGGTGCCGATCCAGGGGAACTTCGATTCGGCCATCCGCTTCTTCAGCGCGTCGGGACCGAAGTCGAATTCATGGTTGCCGAAGGTCACCGCATCGACGCCGATGGCATTGAACAAGGTGATCATCTGCTCGCCCTGGGTCGTGCCCGACAGCAGCGACGGCGACAGGAAATCCCCGCCGACGGTGGTGAAGGCATCGGGGGCGGAGGCGCGTTCGCGTTTCAGCAGGGTCATCAGCGGCCCGAACCCGCCCTGCCCCTTCACCGGTTCGATCTCGTACACGTCATTGATGTGCAGGAAGGTCAGCGAGCCGTTTTGCGCCCAAGCGGGGAAGGATACCGGCATCGACATGCCGAGGATGGCGGCGAACAGCGGAGCGGCGAGAAGACGGATGCGGGACGGCATTGGGCGGACCTCCGGCGCGGCGCGGGACAGGATGGTTGACGGGCACTCTAGACCAGCGGCCCGGCGCCGCGCATAGCGGCTTTGCGGGGCGGAGCATGGGATCCGGAGCGCCTGCGGCTTGAACTCCGCCCGCGACGGTCTCACAACATGATGACACCCGTGCCAACGACGCGAGCCGAGCAGACCCATGCGCATCCTGGTCGTTCAGAACAGCCGCACCGCTCCCATCGGTCTGGTGGGCGACGCGCTGACCGACAACGGCGCCACCCTCCACACCATCGCCGCCAACGAGGGGGAGTCGATCCCCGATAAGGACGGCTATGCCGGCCTCGTGGTGCTGGGCGGTCCGCAGGACGCCTGGGACGACGCGAAGGGCCCGCATTTCGGCCGGGTGATGGACGTGATCCGCGACTTCACCGACGCCGACCGGCCGGTGATGGGCATCTGCCTGGGCGCGCAGCTCGCCGCCCGCGCCTATGGCGCCAGGGTCTACCGCCATACCACGCCGGAGCTGGGCATCCACCGCGTCAGCCTGACCGATGGCGCGCAGGAGGACCCGCTGCTGGGCGGCTTCGGTCCGGAGTTGAACCTCGCCCAATGGCATTACGACACCTTCGAGTTTCCCGACGGCGCCGTGCCGCTGGCTTATAGCGAGGCTTGCGACCGCCAGGCTTTCCGGCTCGGCCGCGCCACCTACGCCTTCCAGTTCCACCCGGAGGCGACCGGCGAAATCCTGCGCGGCTGGGCGTCGCGCATCCGGGTGGAAGCGAGGGAAAGCAACGCCGGCATGCTGCACGGGCTGGAGGACTCCATCGCCACCCACCTGCCGGTGGCGGAGCAATTCACCCGCGCTATGACCCGGCGTTGGCTGGATCTGGCGCGGTGACAGTCTCGGTGAAGCGCGCCAGCAGGT
This sequence comes from Alphaproteobacteria bacterium, assembly GCA_046570145.1. Taxonomy (GTDB): domain Bacteria; phylum Pseudomonadota; class Alphaproteobacteria; order Azospirillales; family Azospirillaceae; genus Azospirillum. Next base: position 8,993 of record JBKHVJ010000353.1, on the reverse strand, counting down.
CGGGGGTGTCGACATCATAGAGGATGCCGGCATCCTCCACCGGCACCTCGCACAACCGGTCGGCATGCTGGCCGATCAGCCGCTTCGCCCCGGCATCGCCGGTCAGCGCCGCCATCTCGGTGAAGAAGGCGCGGCCCCACAGCACGGGGTTGCCCTGCTTGCCATGGGTGGTCGGCACGCAGATGGCGCGGCCTTCCAACGGGCTATAGGCGGCGATCAAACGGTCGATCACGGCGGACGCCACCCGCGGCATGTCGCCCAGGCACACCACCACCGCGTCCGACTCGCTGGGAACCGCCGCCAGCCCGGCGCGCAGCGAACTGCTCAGCCCCTCGGCGAAAGTGGGGTTGTGGACGAAGGTCACCGGACGGTCGGCCAGCGCCAGCGCCACGTTTTCCCCCTGGTGGCCGGTGACGACGATGACGTTGGCGGCTTGGGATGCCAGGGCTGCATCGACCGCTCGGGCGACCAGCGGCGCACCGTTTACTTCCGCCAGCAGCTTGTTGGTGGGCCCCATCCGGCTGGAGCGGCCGGCCGCCAGCACCAGCGCGGTGACGCGCGGCGCCCGCGGCGTCTCCGCGGCCACGCCGGCCCGCGGAAGGGGGCGCGTCGGAATTTCCGCCAGCAGCCCGCCGACGCCCATCCGCATCATCTCCGCCCTGCCCGGCGGCACGCCCGCCGCGATGCGCTGCAACACCCAGTCGAAGCCGTTCAGCTTGGGCGAGCGCGCGCAGCCCGGCAGTCCCAGCACCGGCTTGTCCCCGCGCCGGGCCAGCAGCAGAAGGTTGCCGGGATCCACTGGCATGCCGAAATGCTCCACGATGCCGCCCGCCCGCACGATGGCCGCCGGCAGCACGTCGCGGCGGTCGGTGATGGCGGAGGCGCCGGCGATCAGCAGCAAATCCACGACCGGCATTGCGGCGATCAGGTCCGCCAGCGCCTCCTCCTCATGGACGCAACGCGCTTCATGGACCAGCGTGCCGCCGAGTGCCTCCACCCGCTCCCGCGTCACCGCCACGGTCTTGTCGAGAACGCTGTCCTTCACCCCCGGCAGTCGGGTCTGGATCAGAGCCGCCGTCAGCGGACGGTAGGGGAGAACGGCCAGCGGCGGCGCACCGTCGGCCGCCAGACGCTCCGCCTGCTCCACCGCGGCGGCGGGGGCGGCGAAGGGGATGATCTTGACGGTCGCCAGCATCTGGCCCGGCTCGACCGGGGCGAAATCCGGCAGGGTGGCGATGGTGACGCTCTCGTCGATCACGTTGATCGCGTCGAGGCGCGCCGGGTCGAGGCGGAGCAGGCCGCGCGCCTCGGCGAACAGGTTGACGCGGCCGGTGAAGGCGGCGGCGGCCTGCACGCCGCCGCCCGCAACCGCGGCGGCGATGCGGGTGGCGGCCGTATCCTCCGCAATATCGACCTCCGACAGCTTGGCGGCGATCACCTCGCCGATTCCGGCTTCCCGCAGAGCAGCAACATCCCCGGCCGACAGACGCCGGCCCTTCTTGAAGGCAAGCGTCCCCAGGCGGAGGGAATGGGCGAGGATCGCGCCTTCTGCGTCGGACAGGGGAAGCGGACCGAAAAACATGGGGGCTCCGGACGGGCACGAGGGAATGTCCACCGATATGGCGACCGGACCATCACCGGGCAATGGCCGGGTTGCCCCCTTCGGCAGGCGCGACCGCCGTCCGGAGCCCCCGTCAGATCACGACTTCGCCGCCACGCCCAGCTTGGCCTGCACGGCTGCCAGACCGTCCTTGCCGTCGATGGTGGTGACGCCGTCCAGCCAGCTCTTCAGCACGTCGGGGTTCTTCTTCAACCAAGCCTTCGCGGCGGCATCGGGCTTCTTGTTGCTGTTCATGATGTCGTCCATCACCGCATTCTCCATGTCCAGGGTGAAGGACAGGTTGGACAGCAGCTTGCCGACATTCGGGCATTCGGCGGCGTAGCCCTTGCGGACGTTGGTGGCGACGGTGGCGCCGCCCAGGTTGGGGCCGAACCAGTCGTCGCCGCCCTCCAGATAGGTCAGTTCGAAGCTCTTGTTCATGGGGTGCGGCTCCCAGCCCAGGAACACGACCCAGCCCTTGTTGCGGGCGGCCCGCTTCACCTCGGCCAGCATGCCGGCCTCGCTGGATTCCACCAGCTTGAAGTCCTTCAGGCCGAAGGCGTCGGACTTCAGCATCTTGTCGATGATAAGGTTGCCGTCATTGCCGGCCTCAATGCCGTAGATCTTGCCGCCCAGCCTGTCCTTGAACTTCGCGATGTCGGCGAAGGTCTTCAGTCCGGCGTCGGCGGCGTATTTCGGAACGGCCAGCGTGTATTTGGCGCCTTCCAGATTGACGCGCGTCACCTCGACCGAGCCGTCTTCCAGCACCGGCTTCAGGAAGGGCTCCATCGTCGGCATCCAATTGCCGAGGAAGACGTCGAGCGACTTGGTCTTCAGCCCGGTATAGACCAGCGGCACCGACGACATGGTGGTGGTCGGCTTGTAGCCCAACGCGTCCAGCGTGACGGAGGCGAGCGCGGTCGTCGCCGCGATGTCGGTCCAGCCGACGTCGCCGAAGCGCACCGCCTTGCAGGAAGCCGGATCGGCAGCCAGGGCCCCGCCGGCACCCAGCGCCACCGCCGCCGCGACGCCGACGCCCGCGATCCCCTTGGCCACAGCCATCCATCCGTTCATGTCCTAAACTCCTCTTTCCTGTGGTTCCGGTTCGTCTGCCCTGCCGTTTTCGTCATCGACGGGGCGGCGAAAATGGCGCATTTGTTGCGACGCAAGCCAAGGTTCCGGTTGCGGCCGGCCATGGCGGAGTTGGACAGGAGACCGCTCGCCCCATGCCCAAAGTCGGAATGGAACCGATCCGCCGCCGTCAGTTGATCGACGCGACCATCACCTCGATGGGCGAGCATGGACTGGCCGATACCACGGTCCAGACGATCAGCCGCGGGGCCGGCGTGTCGCCCGGCATCATCCATCACTATTTCGGCGGCAAGGACGAACTGCTGTCCGCAACCATGCGCAGCATGCTGCAACAACTGCGCGACGACGCGACCCAGCGGCTGGCGACCGCCGATTCGCCGCGCGCGCGGCTGGAGGCGATCGTCGACTGCAACTTCGCCCCCGGCCAGTTCGAGCCGCGGGTGGTCGCCGCATGGCTGGGCTTCTGGGCGCAGGCCCCGCACAACCCGGCGCTGGCGCGTCTGCAACGGATCAACGCCCGCCGCCTGCACTCCAACCTGCTGCACGCCCTGCGCGCCCTGCTGCCGGCGGAACGGGCGGAGCGGGTGGCCGTCGGGCTGGCGGCGATGATCGACGGGCTGTGGCTGCGCTTCGCCCTGACCGGCGCCATCGACGGCAGCGCCGCACGGGCCGTGGCGCTGGGCTACCTCGATTCCGAACTGAACGCCTGACATCACCGCCGCCGCCAGCGCCGCTTGGCCGTTCCGGCTGCCGCCGGGCGGCCAAAACCCCGGCCAAAACTTTGGGTGATGCGGTCGAGCACGACGGCGAGCAGCACGACGCTCAACCCGCTCTGCACGCCGAGGCCGATGTCAAGGCGCTGGATGCCCTGCAGCACCACGTTGCCCAGCCCGCCGGCGCCGATCATCGAGGCGACGACGATCATCGACAGCGCCATCATCATCGTCTGGTTGACGCCGGCCATGATCGACGGCAGGGCGTTGGGCAGTTGGACCTTGAACAGCAGCTGGTGGCTGCGGCAACCGAAGGCGCGACCGGCCTCCACCAGTTCTTCCGGCACTTGCCGGATCCCGAGCGCGGTCAGCCGCACCGCCGGCGGCATGGCGAACACCACGGTGGCGATGATGCCCGGCACCCGCCCCAGCCCGAAGAACATCACCGCCGGGATCAGGTAGACGAAGGCCGGCATGGTCTGCATCAGGTCGAGCAGCGTCTTGCCAATCCCGTCGGCGACCTTGCTGCGCGCCATCCAGATGCCGAGCGGCACCCCGGCGATCAGGCTGAGCGTTGTGGAAGCGAGCACGAGACCGAGGGTCGAGATCGTCGGTTCCCACAGCCCCATCACGAAAATGCCGCCGAAGGCCAGCAGGGTGAACAGGGCGAAGCCGCGGCCGACCCGCCACAATGCGATTGCGGCAAGCACCAGTGCCAGCATCCAGGGCGGCACGCCCAACAGCATCCCATCCAGCGCGCCGCCCAGCCCATCGACCACCCCGGCGATGGCGTCCAGCGCCGGCTGCCCATGGTCGAGGATCGTCGTCACCAGCCATTCGGAGCCGCGGGCGATGCCGCCGCCGATGGTCTCGCTCAGCCATTCCATGTCGAGGAATGCCGCCTCAGCCATGCCGTACCTCGCGCCCGGCGCTCTCGCCCCGGTCCAGAGCGGCTAGCAGTGCCGCGCGGGAGATCACGCCGACGAAGCGTCCGTCCGCCTCCACCACCGGCAGCGGGCAGGGCGCAGAGGCCACCCGGCCCAGCAGCGCGTGCAGCGGCGTGTCCGCCGCCACCGGTTCCAGCCCGAACAGGGCCGAGCTGCCGTCGCCGGCCAGCACGCCGCGGAAATGGCCGGCGGCGTCGGTGCGGTAGCGGAAACGCGCACCCTCCCCCTCCCCTATGGAGTCTGCCGGTGTCGGCGGGCGGGCGAGGTCGCGGGCGCGCAGGACGCGGGAGCAATGGACGCCGCGGAAGAAGGCGCGGACATAGTCGTCGGCCGGCGCGCGCAGAATCTCGGCGGGGGTGCCGATCTGGGCGATGCGCCCGTCCTCCATCACCGCGATGCGGTCGGCGATCCGCATCGCCTCCTCCGCATCGTGGGAGATGAAGACGATGGTACGGGCATCCTCGCGCTGAAGCCGCAGAAGCTCGTCCTGCATGTCGCTGCGGATCAGCGGGTCGAGCGCGGAGAACGCCTCGTCCATCAGCATGATCGTCGGGTTCTTGGCGAGCGCGCGGGCGAGCCCGACCCGCTGCTGCATGCCGCCCGATAGCTCCTGCGGGTAGCGGTCGGCATAGGCGCCCAGCCCCACCCGTTCCAGCGCCGCCATGGCCGCCTTGCGCCGCTGTCCGCGCGGGACACCGGCGACCTCAAGCCCGAAGGCGGCATTCTCCAGGGCTGTGCGGTTGGGCAGCAGGGCGAAGGACTGGAAGACCATGCTCATGTCCCGCCGCAGCACCTCGACCAGATCGCCGTGCGACAGGCGTGTCAGGTCTCGGCCGTCCAGCCGGATCTCCCCGTCCGACGGTTCGATCAGCCGATTCAGCAGACGGACGATGGTCGATTTGCCGGACCCGGACAGGCCCATGATGACGAAGATCTCGCCGGCGCGAATGTCGAAGCTGGCCTCCGCCACGCCGACATTGACGTTCAACGTCCGCAGCACCTCCGCCTTCGTCGCGCCGCGGCGCAGCATCTCCAGCGCCGGACGAGGGTCGTCGGCGAAGACCTTGCGCAGGCCGCGAACCGTCAGGCGCACCTCACCCGTCCCCGTCGAAGACGAGCCGGTGGGCGTGGGCAGGTTCATGGACATGGCAAGGCTTCCGGAACGCAACAGAACGGGATGATGGCAATCGGGCCGTAGATTGCCCCGAGATGAGGGGCGCGGTCGATAGCCGCGTTCGGGGAATTTGCATTTTGATGAGGCCGTTGCTCATTTCGCCGCACTTGGCGTCCCGTTTTATTTTGATTGGTCGTTCAATGAAAAACACGAGGGGGAATATGCGGGTGCTTTTGCCCCTTTCCTCGTCTCCACCGTGAAGGATAGGATGAGGCAGGTGCGGCTCCGGTCGGCAACGCTTGCCAGACCGAAATTTGGAGTGCGTCGTCACGACGCCGGTGGGCATGGCTGCTTTGCGAAAGCCAGAAAATCGCTCCCGGTCCTCCCCTTTACACTTAGGTATATGCAAGACCAATGATTTAGATTTGTTTGATGCGCCCATGACCAAAGTCAGACAGACCGACCGTGCAGGTAAGTAAAATATTCCACACCGAACGTTTTAATCCGTTGTCTTCTCACGAACGAAATATTTATCTAAAAGATTACACTTCATTCATGCGCCACGTTCGTGCTTAATTGTCAGGCACCATACCGCGGTATGAAGCGATTGTTGGGTGTAACAATCCATCCGTGAAGCGGGCCAATGGCCGGCGGCAGCGGCAGCCGCACCAAGAATTTCGGAATGAAGGGTCGTCCGATCATGAGTGTCGCGCTGTCTAATGGACATGCCAAGCGTCTTGCCGCCTTTGCCATTACCGAGGATGATCTTGCTATTCTGCAGGAAAACCGGGATTTTGCCGAACGCAGGCTTCCCGGCCTCCTTGAACAGTGGCACCGGCATTTCGATGCGTGGCCGGAGATCCAGTCGGCGCTGAAACTGCCGGAGGTGCATGCGGCCCGCGTCGACCATTGGTCCAGGGCTGCGTCCGGACGGCTCGACGAGGGCTTCGGCGAGTCCGCCCGGCGGCTGGCCACGTTGTTCTACAGCAACGGCGTTCCGGCCTATGCGGTATCGATCTGCCACTACATCGTCAGCACGAACATCGCCCGCGAACTGAGACTGACCGGTGGCGGCGACGACGGCGTGATGGCCGGCCTGTTCGGTGCCGGTGTCCGCCGCACCCGCGCCGCCCAGCTGGAAGCGTTGACCAAGATCGCATGGTTCGACATGGAACTGCTGCTGGAGACCTACAAGGCGGCCGAAGAGGACAGCAAGCGCGCCACGCTCGCCCGGCTGGCCGGCGATTTCGAGGACAGCGTGAAGAGCATCGTGGAGGGCACGGTCGCCGCGTCCGACCAGATGCAGGCGCATGCCCGGCGCATGTCGGAGATCGCGACCGCCACCAGCCGCCGCTCCACCGACGTCGCCTCCGAGACGGAAATCGCGTCGTCCAGCATGCAGACGGTCGCCGCCGCGACCGAGCAGCTTTCCGCCTCCATCTCCGACATCAGCCGCCATGTCAACGAGTCCTCGCGCATCTCGTCCTCCGCCGTCGACGAGGCGGAACGGACGAAGGGGACCGTCAGCGGCCTGGTCGAGGCGGCGCAGCGCATCGGCGACGTGGTCAACCTGATCAACAACATCGCCAGCCAGACCAATCTGCTGGCCCTGAACGCCACCATCGAGGCCGCCCGCGCTGGCGAAGCCGGCAAAGGCTTCGCCGTCGTCGCCAACGAGGTGAAGCATCTGGCCAATCAGACCGCCAAGGCGACGGAAGACATCTCCACCCAGATTGCCGGCATGCAGAGTGCCGCGGGCAATGCCGCCGAGGCGATCCATGCGGTGGGCCGCACCATCACCCATATCAACGAGATCGTCACGACCGTCGCCGCCACGGTGGAGGAACAGACCGCCGCCACCCAGGAGATCACCCGCAACGTGCAGGAGGTGGCCGTCGGGGCCCGCCGCGTCACCGGGTCCATCGGGCAGGTTACCCAAGCCTCGGCCGAAACAGGCGGCATCGCACAGGAGGTGCTGTCGGCGGCTGGTCTGCTGCACCGTCAGGCGGATGCGCTGAACCGGGGGGTCGGCGACTTCCTCAGCCGCATCCGCTCCGCCAATTGATCCTTCCCGGCCGCGCCGCCCCAGGATGCATGGCTGCCGCGCCCGCCCTGCCGCTGGACGGAAAGGTCCCGCGGCAGGCAGCATGCTGTGATCGCAAACTATTCGTACAGGTATGAATCCGTGGCGGGTGCGGGGGATCGGGCGGGAGCCGAGCGGTCGAAGGGCTGGGCCTGCAAGCTGGCGCAATGGGGGGGCCTGCTGGCGCTGTCCGGGGCGATCACGCTGGGTTTGGACTGGATCGGGCTGCCGGCCGCCTGGCTGATCGGGCCGATGATCGGTGCGATCGCGTTCGGCGTCGGCGGCGCCTCCATCCGGGTGCCGCCGTCCGGCTTCACCATGGCCCAGGCGATCATCGGCTGTCTCGTCGCCCATGCCGTCACCTCGTCGATCCTGCTGTCCATCGCCCGCAACTGGCCGCTGATGCTGGGAACGGTCGGGCTGACGGTGATGGTCAGCGGCATCGTCGGCTGGCTCTTCGTCCGCTACGGCAGCCTGCCCGGCACCACCGCCGCCTGGGGCGTGTCGCCGGGAGCCGCGGCGGCCATGGTCGCGATGGCGGGCCAGCATGGCGCGGACGCCCGGCTGGTCGCGGTGATGCAGTATCTGCGCGTGGTTCTTGTGGTGCTCAGCGCCTCACTGGTCACCCATGCGCTCACCGCCGGCCCGCAGGGTGCGATGCCGTCGGCCGCCCCGGTCGAGGCGCTGGACCCGGCGGGGTTGGCGGCGACCCTGCTGGTCGCCCTGGTCGGCGGCTGGATCGGGCACCGGTTCCGCATCCCGTCGGGCGCCCTTCTGGTCCCGATGGTGTTGGGGGCGCTGGTCCAGACCGGCGCCGGGATATCGCTTCAGTTGCCGCATACGCTGCTGACCGTCACCTACGCCGTGATCGGCTGGAGCATCGGGCTGCGCTTCACCCGCGAAGTGCTGGGCCACGCATTCCGTGCGGTGCCGCAGATGCTGCTGTCGACCGCACTGATGATCGCGCTGTGCAGCCTGTCGGCCTGGATGCTGGTCACGCTGCTGCCGACCGACCCGCTGACCGCCTTCCTCGCCACCAGTCCCGGCGGGCTCGACTCGGTGGTGGTGATAGCGCTCGGCACCGGGGTGGATCTGCCCCTGGTCCTGGCGCTGCAGACATTGCGGCTGTTCGTGGTGGTGCTGTCCGGACCGCCTCTGGCCCGCCTGATCGCCCGTTACGCCTGATCCCTTCCGGTGCGGCGCTGCCGGACCGCCGCAAGCTCCTGCTCGATGGCGCCCGCCAAATCCTCGATGCGGTAAGGTTTCGCCAGCACATGGAAGCCGTCCATTCCGCCGACATCCTCCGTATAGCCGGTGGTCAGCACGACCGGCAATGTGGGGCGCAGCCGTTGCGCCCTGCGCGCAAGCTCCACCCCGTTCACGCTGCCGGGCATCACAACGTCGGTGCACAGCAGGTCCGCCGCCTCACCCCGCTGCAGGCGAT
>JBKHVJ010000352.1:0-11352 GCA_046570145.1 Alphaproteobacteria bacterium | reverse complement strand
TCTCCCCGGGGGGGAGAGGGGATTGACGGCTGGGGCGAGGGGGTGTCGGCCGTCATGACAATGTCGGTTTCAGCGATGTCGGCATCAGCGTTTGAAACAGGTGCGGACTCCGCCCCCTCCGCCACTTCGTCCAGCATGTTCAGGAACCCCTCGCCGACACGGTAGAGGGTCTTCACCGGGACGTTGCCGGTGAACAGGCTGGCATAGTCGTCGGCGTAGTCCTTCAGCCCGTCGTCATTGGCGTAGATCGGGTCGGAGGTCCACAGCTTGCGCAGGGCCTGACGGTGCAGATCCTCCGGCACCTCGGCGCGCAGGAAGGGTGTGAAGTCCGACTCGCTGGTCAGTTCCTCGACCGGCGGCAGATCCTTCAGCGAGTCGTTGGCTTCGCCGTCTGCGTCCACCGGTGCATCCGGCTGGGCAGGATCGGTCGGCATCTCGTCGGCGACGGCGACGGGAAGTGCCGCGGTCGCCTCGACGGGCGGCGCAACGTCGACGGCTTCCGGCTCCGGCTTGACGGCGGTGCGTTTCAGGCGCGACCAGCGCGACAGGAAGGCTTCGCCGCTCATCGCCGCCGCTCATCCTTCTCGAAATGGCGCTTGCGCTCGCGCTTGTGGAAGGGAACGTCGACATGGTGCTGCTCGACGAAATCACGAACCAGCGCGATCACCTCCGCCGGCATCGGCACGGTTTCCACCACGTCGGCGCCGACCTGATAGCCCTCCCCTTCATGGGCGGAGGCCGTGACCGTGAAGGGCACCAGATCCTCGCCATCCGGACCGGGGCGCATCACCACCCACAGGCGCGGCGGGTCCTGCGACAGGTTCAGGCGGTAGCCTTCTGTGTCCGTGCGGAACAGTTCCAGCGTCAGGGTGACGGCGTGGCTGTGGGTCCAGCCCTCGCCCTCCATCAGGACGCGGCCGGGCGGATCGACCGGGCCGGCGCCGGGGATGACCGACACCGGGCGCCAACTCCACTCGGCCCAGGCGGTGACGCCGCGGCGGCGCTCCACCACGATCCCCAGCGGCATGGTCTCGATGCGCTCCAGCGATTGGCTGCCAAGCGGTTCCGTCATCACACGCGTCCCGACGCCAGCAGGCGTTCCGCCTCGGCCAGATCCTCCGGCCGGTTGGTGTTGAAGAAGGGGTCGACCGGCTCGACGTCGAAGTCGGCAACGGCCAGACGGTAGCGGGCGGTCCAGGCATCGACCTTGCGGATGCCCTCCTCCACCATCGCCCGGCGCAGATCGCCGGCCAACCGGATCGGCCACAGGCCGAAGACCGGATGCTCCTGCCCGCCGGAACGGGCACAGGCAAGGTCGGCGCCCTCCCGCTCCAGCGCCGCCACCATGCGGGTGACGAGGTCGCGCGGGACGAAGGGCGCATCGGTGGCGAAGCTGGCGACCCAGGCGACGCCGGGGGCGGTGCCGCGCATCCACTCCATGCCGGTGAGCACGCCGGCGAGCGGACCGGCATAGCCCTCCACCACATCCGCGGCGACCGGCAGATGGAGATGGGCGAAGCGGGCTGGATCGCCGTTGGCGTTGAGCACCAGAGGGCCGACCTGCGGCCGGACGGTGGCGACGATCCGCTCCAGGATGGTTTGGCCGCCAAGCGGGCGCAGGCACTTGTCGCCGCCGCCCATCCGGCGCGACAGGCCGCCGGCCAGCAGGACGCCGCCGATATCGGGGTGGCCAATATCCCGATGCTGCGTTTCAGTCGTCATCGCGGCTTCCCTTGCGTCCATGCCGGCGGTCCTCGTCGGCCGCCCCGGCAGGATCGGTATCGAAGACCAGCCGGTCGGTGCCGGCCAGCGCGATGAAGCGCTTGCCCTTGGCCCGGCCGACCAGCGTCAGGTTGGCCTGCCGCGCCAGCTGCACGCCCCAGGCGGTGAAGCCGGAGCGCGAGACCAGGATCGGAATGCCCATCTGCACCGTCTTGATCACCATCTCGGAAGTCAGCCGCCCGGTGGTGTAGAAAATCTTGTCCCCGGCCGGAATGCCGTTCAGGTGCATGTAGCCGGCGACCTTGTCCACCGCGTTGTGGCGGCCGACATCCTCCATGTAGACCAGCGGCCGGTCCTCCTGGCACAGCACGCAGCCATGGATGGCCCCGGCCTCCAGATACAGGCTGGGCTGCAGGTTGATCTGCTTGGACAGCGCGTAGATCCACGAGGTGTGGAGCCGCAAATCGGTCGGCAGGCTGACGGACTCGAAGGTCTCCATCACGTCGCCGAAGGCGGTGCCCTGGGCGCAGCCGGAGGTCAGCGTCTTCTTCTTCAGCTTGGCCTCATAATCGGTCGCGCGTTCGGTGCGGACGACGACGGTGTCCGTCTCCTCGTCCACGTCGATGCCGGTGATGCGGTCGTCGCGCCGCAGCATGTTCTGGTTCAGCAGATAGCCGACGGCCAGACAGTCGGGATAGTCGCCGATCGTCATCATGGTGACGATCTCCTGCCCGTTCAGGTACAGGGTCAGCGGCCGTTCCACCGTCACGGCGGTTTCGATCTCGCGGCCGTCCTGGTCCAGGCCGCGGACGCGCTCCGTCAGCTTGGGATCGGCCGGGTCCGGCGCTATGGTGAAGGTCTTAAGACTCATGATAGGGCTCATGCGCGCGAGTGTGGGCGAGCGCCGGTCTTCGGACAAGTCCCCGGCCCAAGCAATTTCATTTTTGATCCGGACCCGATGCAGGATTTTTCCCAGGCCATGGCGCTGGCCGTCACCATGATCGCCACGCTGGACCACGGGCTGATGCAGATCGTCGGGCTGTCTCTGCGGGTCAGCCTGACCGCAGTCGCCGCCGCCACGCTGATCGGCCTGCCGCTGGGTGCCGCCGTCGCCGCGCTGAGCTTTCCCGGACGGCGTGCCGTCGCCATCCTGCTGAACACGCTGATGGGGCTGCCGCCGGTGGTGGTCGGGCTGGTGGTCTATCTGCTGCTGTCGCGCTCCGGACCGTTCGGAGTGCTGGGGCTGCTGTTCACGCCCATGGCGATGATCGTGGCCCAGACGGTAATGATCGTACCGATCGTCGCCTCCCTCTCCCGCCAGACGGTGGAGGATCTGCTGGTCGAATATGACGACCTGCTGCGCGTCACCGGCGCCGGGCCGTTCCGGCGGCTGGCGACCCTGCTGTCGGAAGCGCGCTGGAGCCTCGTCACCACCGTGCTGGCCGGCTTCGGCCGTGCGTCGGCGGAGGTCGGGGCGGTGATGATCGTCGGCGGCAACATCGAGCATGTGACCCGCGTCATGACCACCGCCATCGCGCTGGAGACCAGCAAGGGGGACCTGCCGATGGCGCTGGCGCTCGGCCTCGTCCTGATGACCCTGTCGCTGGCCGTCAACCTCGCCGCATCCCTGCTGAAGGAGACGGGCGAGCGCGCCTGACCCGAACCGGCTTTTTCCGGTATGCGGCAAAATCGACGGAAGCTTGGCAAGCCTTTGCAAGGACGGCCGGTCTGCGCTATGCCGTTCAGGCAACAACGCCTGTGGGAGGAGTGACGCGATGCTGCGCCGTTCGTTCGTGCTGGGGGTCGCCGCCGCCGCGGCCCTGACCGGCCTGATCCAGACCGCCGTCCCGTCGGCCGCATCGGCCGCCGACCGTTTCATCACGGTGGCCTCCACCACCTCGACCGAGGATTCGGGCCTGTTCGGCTCCATCCTGCCGAAATTCACCGCCAAGACGGGGATCGAGGTGCGGGTCGTCGCCAAGGGAACCGGTCAGGCCATCGACCTCGCCAAGCGCGGCGATGCCGACGTGCTGTTCGTCCACCACAAGCCGTCGGAAGAGAAGTTCGTCGCCGAAGGCTTCTCCACCCTGCGCAAGCCGGTGATGTACAACGACTTCGTCATCGTCGGCCCGGCCGCCGACCCTGCCGGCATCAAGGGCGGCAAGGATGTCGCCGCCGCCCTGTCCAAGATCGCCACCGCCAAGGCTCCCTTCGTGTCGCGCGGCGACGACAGCGGCACCCACAAGGCCGAACTCGCGCTGTGGAAGACCGCCAGCCTCGACCCGGCCAAGGCGGAGCCCAAGGAGAGCTGGTACCGCTCCATCGGCCAGGGCATGGGCCCGACGCTGAACACCGCCGCCGCGATGAACGGCTACACCCTGACCGACCGCGGCACCTGGCTGAACTTCAAGAACCGCGGCCCGCTGACGGTGCTGGTGGAGGGAGACAAGCGCCTGTTCAACCAGTATGGCGCGATGCCGGTCAACCCGGCCAAGTTCGCCCATGTCAAGGCGGCCGACGGGCAGGCCTTCGTCGATTGGCTGGTCTCGGCCGAGGGTCAGAAGGCCATCGCCGACTACACCATCAACGGCGAGCAACTGTTCTTCCCCAACGCCAACGAACCGGGGGCGTAAGGACCATAGGTTTCTTGCGACCCTGCCGATCCGGAAGGGTCGCAAGAACGGTCCAGCCAGCGTTCATCCGGATCGATCCCGACAAGATTCCCGTTCCCATCGCCCCGCATTCCCCCATATGAGTGTCGGCAGGCCAGGGGCGTCAGCCCCAAGCGACAGGAGTTTTGGGGACGATGAAGATCGGCGATCGGACGGTGCTCGTCTGCGACTGTGCGCACAGCATCGCGCTGGACGGTGCGGCGCTGGGCAAGGTATGCGGCGACGGCAGCGCCGTCACCGTGCACACCCAGCTGTGCCGGGCGCAGCTGGACCGCTTCGAGAAGGCGGTCGCGAACGGCCAGCCGCTGCTGGTCGCCTGCACACAGGAATCGCCGCTGTTCAGCGAGATCGCGGCGGAGGTGGCGCCGGACAGCGCGCTGACCTTCACCAACATCCGCGAGCGCGCCGGCTGGTCGGACGAGGGAGCCCAGGCGCTTCCGAAGATCGCGGCGCTGCTGGCCGAAGCGGCGTTGCCGATCCCGCCCACCGGCGCGCTGACCCTGACCTCGCAGGGCACCTGCCTGGTCTACGGCACCGACGAGCGCGCCATCGATGCCGGGCGGCAATTGGCGAAGCACCTGGACGTCACCGTCCTGCTGACCAACCCCAAGGACATCGCGCCGCCGCAGATGATGGACGTCGCGATCTTCCGCGGCCGCATCCGCAGCGGGCGCGGCTGGGTCGGCGCCTTCGAGATCGTGGTGGACGACTATGCCCCGGCATTGCCCTCCTCGCGCGGAACGCTGGGGTTCGAGCCGGTGCGGCAGGGGGCGTCGGCCCGTTGCGACCTGATCCTCGACCTGACCGGCGGCACGCCGCTGTTCCCGGACCACAAGCGCCGCGACGGCTACATCCGCCCCGACCCCGACAGCCCGGTCGAGGTGGCGAAGGCGCTGCTGGAGATCGCCGATCTGGTCGGCGAGTTCGAGAAGCCGCGCTTCGTCGACTTCAAGGCCGATCTCTGCGCCCATTCGCGCAGCCGCAAGACCGGCTGCACCCGCTGCCTGGACGTCTGCCCGACGGGCGCGGTCACGCCGAACGGCGACCATGTGGCCATCGACCCGCATGTCTGCGCCGGTTGCGGGTCCTGCGCCGCGGTCTGCCCGACCGGAGCCGCCACCTATGCCCTGCCGCCGGCGGCCACCGTGTATGAGCGGCTGCGCACGCTGCTGACCACTTTCCGGAAGGCGGGCGGAACCGCCCCCGCACTGCTGATCCACGACCCGCGCCATGGCGACGAGCTGGTCGGCATGATGTCGCGGCACGGCCGCGGCCTGCCGGCCCGCGTGCTGCCCTTCGCCCTGCACGAGGTGACGCAGGTCGGCTTCGACCTGTTCGCGCTGGCGCTGGCCTATGGCTGCACCCATGTCCGCGTCCTGACCGGGCCGGAGAACGAGGGGGAGACCGCCGGGCTGGCCTCGCAGGTCGGGCTGGCGGAGGCCGCCTTCAGCGGGCTCGGCTACGGGTCCGGCCGGGTGGCGGTGATCGACGCCGCCGACCCCGACGCGGTGGCGGACGAGCTGTGGGCCCTGCCGGCCGACCCGGTCGAGGCCGGGATGTTCCTGCCGATGGGGCCGAAGCGCACGGTGACCATGCTGGCGCTGCGCCACCTGCACAAGGTCGCCCCCGCCCCCGTGGAGGTCCTGCCGCTGCCGCCGGGGGCCCCCTTCGGCCGGGTGTCGGTGAATGTGGAGGGCTGCACGCTCTGTCTGTCCTGCGTCGGCGCCTGCCCCACGGGCGCGCTGCTCGACAACCCCGACAAGCCGATGCTGTCCTTCGCCCAGGATGCCTGTGTGCAGTGCGGACTATGCAAGACCACCTGTCCGGAGAAGGTCATCACGCTGGTGCCGGAGATCGACTTCCGCGATCAGGCGCGCGGTGCGACGGTGATCAAGGAGGAGGAGCCCTTCTGCTGCGTGTCCTGCGGCAAGCCCTTCGCCACCAAGTCGGCGATCGAGAAGATCGTGACGGTGCTGGCGGGCAAGCACTCGATGTTCGCGACGCCGGAGGCCGCCAACCGCATCCGCATGTGCGAGGACTGCCGCGTCCGCGACCAGTTCGAGCGCAGCGACGAGCCCTTCGCCATGGGCCGTCCGCCGGTGCCCCGCACCACCGACGACGACCTGCGCGAACGCGAAGAGGCCCAGAGGGAAACACAACTGGCGGCGGTGCGACAAAAGCTGATATGACGCCGCGAACACTTGATCGCCGTCAAAGTCGGCATACCGTGATGTGGAATACGCTCCCGCGATCGTTGCACATCGTATGTGTAGCGAACATATACTGTGGCGGCCCGCCAGCGGCCGCCCCTGGAGTCCACCGATGATCGATCCAGTGTCCGAAGCCCAATCGCCAGCCGTCACCGCTCCGCTGATCGACCCGTTCGGCCGGAAGGTGGAGTATCTGCGCGTGTCGGTGACCGACCGCTGCGACCTTCGCTGCGTCTATTGCATGGCGGAGGACATGAGCTTCCTGCCCAAGGCGGAGGTGCTGACGCTGGAGGAGCTGGACCGGCTGTGCAGCGCCTTCGTCAAGCTGGGCACGCGCAAGCTGCGACTGACCGGCGGCGAGCCGCTGGTGCGGCGCGACGTGATGCGGCTGATCCGCTCGCTCGGCCGGCACATCGAGTCGGGCGACCTGGACGAGCTGACGCTGACCACCAACGGCACCATGCTGTTCAAGCATGCCGCGGGGCTTTACGAGGCGGGGGTGCGCCGGATCAACGTGTCGCTCGACACGCTGGACCCGCACAAGTTCCAGGCCATCACCCGCTGGGGCAAGCTGGACAAGATCCTGGGCGGCATCCAGGCGGCCAAGGACGCCGGGCTGAAGATCAAGATCAACACGGTGGCGCTGAAGGGCGTCAACGACGACGAAGTCCACCGCATGGTGGCGTGGTGCGGCGAGCAGGGCTTCGACCTGACCTTCATCGAGGTCATGCCGATGGGCGACATCGGCGAGGGCGCCCGCATGGACCAGTATTGGCCGCTGACCATGCTGAAGGCGGAGTTGCAGAAGCGCTGGACCCTGACCGAGAGCGACCACCGCACCGGCGGCCCCGCCCGCTATGTCCGGGTGGAGGAGACGGGCCAGCGCGTCGGCTTCATCACGCCGCTGACCCACAATTTCTGCGAAAGCTGCAACCGCGTGCGGCTGACCTGCACCGGCACGCTCTACATGTGCCTGGGCCAGGAGGACGCGGCCGACCTGCGCACGCCGCTGCGCGTCAGCGACGAGGACGGCCCGCTGGTCGACGCGGTGCGCGAAGCCATCACCCGCAAGCCCAAGGGCCACGACTTCATCATCGACCGCCGCCACCAGGGTCCGGCGGTCGGGCGGCATATGAGCGTGACGGGGGGGTGAGTTTACTTAGGCCACGTTAGCGCCTATGGAGGGTTAGGGAGGGGGCGAAACTTACCACCCGGCCCAAAAATCACCAACCAAGAGCGAGCACCGCCATGCCCCTGCCCTTCCTGACCGGCCTGCGCGTCATCGACCTCGGCCAGTATCTGCCGGGACCGCACGCGGCCCAGCTGCTGGGCGACCTGGGTGCCACGGTGGTGAAGGTGGAGCCTCCGGCGGGCGATCCGCTGCGCCGGCTGGGTCCCACGGACAGCGACGGGACCACCGCCGCCTACAAGCTGCTGAACGCCGGCAAGACCGTCATCCGCCTGGACCTGAAGTCGGCCGATGGGCGCAAGGCGCTCGAAGACCTGCTGGCGAAGGCCGATGCGCTGATCGAGAGCTACCGGCCGGGCGTGATGGACAAGCTGGGACTGGGGCGCGAGCGGCTGCGGCAGCTCAATCCGCGGCTGGTGCATGCCAGCCTGTCGGGCTGGGGTTATGACGGCCCCTATGCCACGCGGGCGGGACACGACCTGAACTACATGGCGGTCGGCGGCGGGCTCGATGCCTCCGGGCTGCCGGACCGGCCGGTCATCAGCTACCTGCCGGTGGCCGATTTCGCCTCGGCCCAACAGACGGCGCTGGCGGTGGCCGGCGCGCTGTTCGGGCGGGAACGGTCGGGACAGGGCTGCTTCCTAGACCTGTCGATCATGGAATCGGTGCTGGGCTGGCAGGGGCTCAACCTGACCGCGGCGGCGCGCGGCACCATGCCGAAGCGCGCCGAGGCACTGCTGTCGGGCGGCGCCGCCTGCTACCGCATCTACCGCACCGCCGACGGACGTTTCGCCACCCTGTCGGCGCTGGAGGCCAAGTTCTGGCAAGGCTTCTGCGAGGCGGTCGGCCGTCCCGACTGGATCGCCCGGCAGGAGGATCCGCTGCCGCAGACCGCCCTGACGGCGGAGTTGGAGGCGCTGTTCGCCAGCCGGACGCTGGCGGAGTGGAAGGTCGTGCTCGATCCCGTCGACTGCTGCTTCGAGGCGTTGCCGGAACTGGCGGAAGTCCACGCCCACCCTCACGTCGCCGCACGCGGACAGGTCCGGGTCACGGACGGACCGGAACCGCTGGTGGAGACGTTGATGGGCCTGCGCGTCGACGGCGCCCCGCCGCCGGAGCGCGCGCCCTTGCGGGAAAGCGATGCCGCCGCGGTGCTGGCCGGCTGGGTGTAGCGTTCAGCCCTCCCGCCGGTAGGGCGACAGCTCGTCGCCCAGCGCTTCGATCTCCGCCTCCACCGCCGGGCGTTCCTGTGCCAGATAGCGCTCCACGGCGCGGCGGAAGCCGGGGTCGGCGATCCAATGGGCGCTGTAGGTCGGCACCGGCAGATATCCGCGCTGGATCTTGTGCTCGCCCTGGGCGCCAGCCTCGACCCGTGCCAGTCCGCGTTCGATGGCGAAGTCCAGTGCGCGGTAATAGCACGCCTCGAAATGCAGGAAGCGGTAGCGCCCGTCAGAGCCCCAGTTGCGGCCGTACAGCGCATCGTCGCCCAGCAGGTTCAGCGCCCCCGCCACCCACTCCCCGCCATCCTCGCACATAACCAGAACCACCCGCTCCGCCATCGTCTCGCCCAGCAGTTGGAAGAAGCGGCGGTTGAGATAGCCGCCGCCCCATTTACGGTCGGTGGTGTCCAGGTAGAAGCGGTGGAAGGCGTCCCAATGCTCCGGCTTCAGATCGCCGCCGGTCAGGGTGTGCAGGCGGACGCTGCTGTCGGCGACTTCGCGCCGCTCCTTGCGGATCGCCTTGCGCTTGCGGGAGTTCAGCGCCTCGATGAACTCGTCGAAGCTGCCATAGCCGCGGTTGTGCCAATGGTACTGAACGCCGGTCCGCTGAAGCCAGCCGGCCTTGCCCAGCCGGTCCCAATCCGCACGCTCCGGAAAGGTGACGTGGGCGGAGGATACGCCGTAACGCTCCGACACCTGCTCCAGCGCCGCGACCAGCGCATCGGCGACCGCATCGGCCTGCCGCCCCGGCGCCACCAGCAGCCGGGGGCCAGGCACCGGCGTGAAGGGCACCGCCACCTGCAGCTTGGGGTAATAGTTGCCGCCCGCCCGCTCATAGGCGTTGGCCCAGGCATGGTCGAAGACGTATTCGCCGTAGGAATGGCTTTTCAGATAGGCGGGCACCGCGCCCACCATCCGGCCGGAGCCGTCATAGGCGGCGAGATGGCTGGGCTGCCAGCCGGACTTCCCGGTCGCCGACCCCGATTCCTCCAGCGCCAGGAGGAAGGCGTGGGACAGGAACGGGTTGCCGGGTCCGGCGCAGGCGTCCCAGCCCTGCTGGTCCGCCTCGCCGATCCCGGTCAGAACCTTGACGGTGATCGCGTCGTTGCCGTCGGGCATTCATGCGTCTCCCTGAACCGATGACAAGGAGGTAAGCCCGATCCCGCGTTGCGGCAAGGCGCCGTCGGCGCCCGGTGAAGCCGCGATCACCGTCTCGCGGGTCAGGCCACTTCCAGGATGGCATCGACCTCGACCGCGACGTTGCCGGGCAGCGACGGGGCGCCGACCGCGGCGCGGGCATGCTGGCCGGCCTCACCGAAGACGTCGCGCATCAGTTCCGACGCGCCGTTGATCACCAGCGGATGATCGTGGAAGTCCGGACCGGAGTTGACGAAGCCGCCCAGCCGCAGCACGCGGGTGACGCGGTCCAGGTCGCCGCCCAGCGCGGCCCTGGCCTGGGCCAGGATGTTCAGCGCGCACAGGCGTGCGGCTTCCTTGCCCTGCTCCACCGTGAAGTCCTGGCCGACCTTGCCGACGAACTTGCGCTCGCCGTTCCAGACCGTGACCTGGCCCGAGATGTAAAGAGTGTTGCCCGAACGGGTGTAGGGCACATAGGCCGCCACCGGGGCCGCGGCCTGCGGCAGTTCGATGCCCAGTTCCGCCAGGCGCGCGTCGATCCGACCGGTCATGATGCTTCTCCCTTCCCTGCTGTGGCCCGAATGGGGCCATGCGTTCGATGTTTGGGACGCGGTTTGGAGCCAGACCATAGCCGCGTCGGCAAGGCGGTGGGAAGATTCTTACCGCCGGCCACATCGGCAGAACCGTCCGTCACCGGCAAAAGATTCCGGGAATCTTTTTCGGACCTCCCGCCGGCCGGGGCCGGCCGAACCCTGCCCTTTTTGCCGACCTATTTTTATTTCATAGTAAAATCAATGACTTATGCCAAGACACCGCAGTTGGCACGGCGCTTGAAATAGTGGTGTCAGGAAAACGCACGTTGCCTCGCCGGTCAAATGACCAAGGGCGGGGACAGCCTCAGAAGGAGACTAGGACCATGGCCGGAAATGTGACCCTGACCGCCTCGATGCGCACGAACCTGCTGCAGCTGCAGAGCACGCAGTCGCAGATCGACAAGAAGCAGAACATCCTGTCGACGGGCAACAAGATCAACTCGGCTCTGGATGGTCCCACCTCCTTCTTCGCCGCCAAAGGCCTGAACCAGCGCGCCGGCGACCTGACGTCGCTGAAGGACGCGATGGGCCAGTCGATCAGCACCATCCAGGCCGCCGACAAGGGCCTGACCTCGATCGACGCCATGGTCGACCAGGCCAAGGGCCTGA
>JBKHVJ010000351.1:0-27995 GCA_046570145.1 Alphaproteobacteria bacterium | reverse complement strand
CGGTGACGACCGCGGTGGCGCCGCGACCTTCCATCGCCAGCTTGACGCCGCACTGACCATCCACCCGCGTCAGGGCGTCGATCAGGGCGAAGCGCTCGATCTCGCCGATGACCAGCGCGGAAGTGGTACGGGTGTCGCCGTTCTGCCGAATGGTAGAGGCGACCTGCTGGCCGTTCGCACCATGGACGCTCACGGCGTCGCTGGTGTAATTCTGGGTCAAGGAATCGGAGCTCAACACTTACGGTTCTCCTCTGTTCGAAAGCCGGCTTCGCGGGGTGGTGCTTGCGGCCGGCTTTCGTCGTGGTTGGGGTCAGGTTTTCGAGGTGGGGGCGAAGTCCGCGCCAAAGTGCTTTTTGGCGGCTGCGGCATAGGCAGCGGCGGCTTCGTGGATGGAGCCGAAATAGCCAATGTGCTTGGAGCGATCGTTGATTCGGATGCGAGCGTGGAATTTGCTGCGCTTGGCATCCCAGTACACGCCGCGAACGCCAGAGGTGTTGGTTTTCAGAAGCCCAACGTTCCCCTGGTTCTGCGTCTTTGTCGCGGGCCGGAGGTTGACCCACCGGTTGTCGCTGCCAATGCGGTTGATGTGGTCGATGTCGAGCGCAGGCACGGCGCCGGTCATGTACAGGAAGGCCAACCGGTGTTCCTGGTAACGAACGCCATCGATCTGGATGAGCCGATACCCTTTGTCGGTAACGGAGCCAGCACGAGCACCGGCCCGAACTCGATTGCCGGTCGTCACCTTCCAGGTAAACACGCCCGTCTCCGGGTCGTAGTTCAGCAGCTCGCGCAGGCGTGCGTGCGACAGACCGGGCGTTCTGGTGACGTGCTTTGTCATGTGACGGCTCCAGCGGTGTGGGGATCAGCTTCTGGCGGGGACCGGGAGGGGAACGCGGACCACGTAGGCGTCCTGCGTTTCCGCCAGGGCGGCGAAGGCGTTGGCGCCGCGGCGGGTGGCCGGGGCGGACACACGGACCGGCTGCGCGATCCCGGTGTTGCAGGCACAGGGCATGGGCGCACGCGGGCCGGTCACGGCGCGGGTTTCATCGGTCAGATGGCAGAGGGCGCACTGGTGCATGGGCATCAGGCGGCCCTCTCTTCGGGCTGGCCAGGGGAGCGGCGGGAGCGACGCTCCGACGGCTCCTTAAACCGGGCAGGAATGATGCTTTCCATGGCCCGGAGAGTGTCCTTCGTGGCGTTGCCGCCCTTCAGCACCTCATAGGCAGTGGTTTTTGCGATACCCGCCGCTCGCGCATACTGGGCGGCGCCCCACCCATTGGCGGCAGCAAAGGCGATGATGCGATGTTGGGAGCGGTCGATGTAGAGCATGGAGGCGATCATAGGTCGGTATACCGACCATGGTCAAGCCCTTTGCAGTCGGTAACACGACCTCGCGCAGTCGCGCAAAAACCGCATAATGACGGTATGAGCGACCAGCCTCAAACCGACATCGTTGCAGCGTTCAATCGCGTCCTCGACGCGCGAAAGCCGCTGCTCAAAAGCAAAAACAATTGGCGCGTTCTGTCGGGGCTGCCGAAGACGACGGCGCTTGACGCGTTCGCTGGCAAGAACCCCACCATGGACACCCTGCAGAAGCTGGCTAGCGCCGCCGAAATGACCGTCGCCGAGATGCTCGAGT
The DNA here is from genome assembly GCA_046570145.1 of Alphaproteobacteria bacterium. Lineage (GTDB taxonomy): Bacteria > Pseudomonadota > Alphaproteobacteria > Azospirillales > Azospirillaceae > Azospirillum. Next base: position 26,356 of record JBKHVJ010000351.1, on the reverse strand, counting down.
ATGGCGATCCGGACTGGCAAACAAAGGCTGAAGCCCGCGCTATGTTGCGAGAGATGACTTCTGGAGAGATCGCCAGTCTCACGACGCTCCTCAGGATTCGGATTGATCGCGCTGAAGGCGGGACCGACGGGCGTGCAGCCACCTCTGAATGATTGCCGCTCCCCTTTCCCCCTTTTGGGAAAGATACCACGACAAGGCGTCGACAGCCGCCCGATCTACCTCACCATCTCCCCGCCGCATTACCGACCCCGTCAGCATCTCACTTGCCCCAAAAAGAGAACACATAGGAAACATCTCCGCAACCCGCTGAGTTGCGTCCTAACGGCGCAGGCTACGCTTTTTTGCAAAGTCAAGCGTCGAGATGCGTGCGAGGGGAAGAGTCGCAGCGGGAATCGCTCCGCGGTCTTTGTTGCGTCCCCGGCAATAGGGGCATACCCCAGGATGTTCATGGGTGTTCATTGGCTCACCTCGTGCAATAACTGCCGCACCACCCGGTGGGAGGCGGACAGTCGAATTCACGCCCGTCGCGAAGGTGCGAAGGCTGACTGGCAGAGGTGAGGCTCTGGGAGGCTGGCAGCGGGAACCCCCGTTCCCAAACCGGCCTCCTCCGCCGTTTGGTGGCGGACGCAGGCACTATATCGAATGGGGGCATTCGGAGGTAGTGCCGTTCGGTGACAACTTGCGACGTGCGATTGCATAAGGCGGTATGCAGCAGACGCTAAACCGTTGAGCAGCAACGGGGCTTTTGTTTCAGCGTCGTAACTGGCGTGGGCTGGGCACAAGAAAGCCCGCCGGCCGGGGGGGGCGGCGGGCCGTTGGTGTCGCGGACTGGTCACTGCTGAGGGGTGGCGGGCTGCTGAACCTGCGGCGCCGGCACCAGGATCACCTGCGGGGCTTGCTGCTTCGTCGCCGTGATGGCGTTGGCGATCGCGCTGGTCTGAGCGGACTGCTCGGCCCGCATTGCCCGCGCGTCGGCGGCCATGTCCGTGCGAAGCGACCGGAACTCTTCGGTGATGCGAGATCCTAGAGTGTCGACCTTCGCCTCAACGCGATCCATGCGGGCAGACATCGAGGCTGCGGAAAAGTAAACGAAACCACCCAGAACCGCAGCGGCGACACCCACCATGGCCGTGAGAGCGCTCGCGGCAATCTTCAGGCCGTCGAGGGAGCCCTTCAGCCCCTCGACAGCCTTTTCCAGACCGTCAAGTCTTCCATCGACCTTGTTGCGCCACGCGTCGTCCATGCCAGGATCATGGGGGCCACCACCATGCTTGGCAAGAGCGTCCTTCGCGCCATTCTCGGCGATCCGTTTCAATACCGCCGCGTCCACGACGTTCGTGGGCGTAGGCACCTCAGCCGCCATGCTGCTGCCCCGTGATTGCATTGAGCGCGCTCAAGATGTCCGCCCTGACCTGGGCAAGCTCTTCCAGTTGCTGCCCCCTCTCGCCCAAAGTCCCTGACAGCCCGCCGGACAACCCGGCCGGAAAAGCCTTGTCGACCAAAGTCCCCACCACCGTCTCCATGCGGATCACAGCTTTGGTGAGTTCCAGAACTGCCAACTCGACATTGGGCGGCCTGCTTCCGAGCAATCCCATCACCCCTCCCCCAGCCTGTTCATCACCCGCGCCAGGACGTCAGCAATCGCGCCCACCGCTTCAGCAGGCACACCCGGCCGCTGGTCGACAATCTGCGTCATTCCGCCCATAGCCTGACGAAGCGCGTCTGGCGGGCTGTCGGTCATCATCACGCGCTCGTAGATCAGCTGCTCGACCAGCAGCTCCAGGGCGGCCACGCGGGCGGTGAGGTCGGCGGTCATCACAGGCTTCCCACGATCGCGCGCCGCTTCTCATCAAACTCCTGCTGTGTGATCAGGCCTTGATCGCGCAGACGCTGGAGTTCGTGGAGACGAGTTTCAGCAGTAGAGGCCTGAGGGGACTGAACGGTTTTGGTTTCCGGACGCTTGGTAATGCCGCGCGAGTCGCGGAACGTGGCAAGGAACCCATCAAGCGCTCTCTCGTCTTCTGAGCGGCTAGCAGCCTCTGCCGCATTGATACACCTCCCTTCAACATGTGCGATCATCTTGCGCACAAACGTTCCAGCATAGTTCGTCGACGTCGCCCTATCCTCTAGTGTTTTGATGGGCCCGCTGTCGGTAAACTTGCTGGCAGTTATTGACCAATTCCCGTCGGCTAAGTCCTTCCCCCGGGTCTTCTTGACGAAATCGGGCGTCAGCAGGGCTGAGTTGGCGGTCTCGGTGCAAATGCACATCAAGGAATAGGCGCCCCCATTCTTCATTGCAGAAATCTGGATAGCGACTGCGCTTGGCGGCAGCAAGTCATCTGCAGCATCGTCCTTGATGGTTACAGGGCCGGGGAAATCAACTCTCATGGGGCACCCAGCCGGGAGTTTGGTCATGGCCGCTTCCGGATCCGTCCTGGAAGCAGTTGTCGTTTGACAGCCCGCCAGGACTGCAACCGCTATGAGCAATAAATGTCGCATCAAACACCCTCTCCGATCATTCGCAGATCTTTCTATTGCTTTATCCATGGTGGAACCCACGGGCGGCCCGATAACAGCGGGTGCGAGCGCGAGCGTCCCGGCGGAGCAACTTCAGGACGCTGCTTTGAATCAATCGTCACCCAGGTTGGCGTTCCCTTGAACTCATGGGCGGTTAACTTGGGAGTGACGACAGCGCTGTGCCAATCAGCCTCACAATTATCATTTCCAGCAATTTTCTCTGCAACAGACGGGAGTAGATTAGGATCTGCTTCCAACATAATGCAGACCATTCGCGCATAGTCTTCCAGATTTATTCTGAAGAACTCGCGATTTCTTGCTACACGACATTTATTTAGCGTGCTGCGCATCCAATCTTCCGCTAGCCCGCAGTCGAGAACATACGCTTTGTGCGCCACGACGTAGGGCATCGGAACGCCAGTGGCCGCGCTCAGTTCCGCAGCCCTCTCCTCAGGCAAGCGCGTTGTTAGGCCGATCTTGAGCAGGTCCGGCGGGTGCAACGGGTTCTGCAACGCATAGAGCCAGCCCGGTCCGCGCTCCGCCATTGTTGCGCCCTCTAAGATCACGCGAACGCCAGCCGTTCGGCGCAACCGAATTATGGCCGGATAACCGTCATCTGAGTAGGTCGCTATACCGACCAAAAACTTCTTGACTGATGGTCGATATACCGACCATATTGGCTCCACACCACCCCGCCGGAGCCCGCCATGCTCAGCAAGCCCAATCTCAAAGCGGTCACCATCGCGCGACAGCACCTCAACGCCGGGAACCCCGGTGGCTTCGCCCGTGCCATTTCCGCGCTTCACCGTGCCAGCAACACCCGCCAGCAGGCTGCGCTGGATGCAGTGATCGCCGAGACCGGCACCGCCAACCTGTTCACCCACCGCAACGGCGCGCTGATCGCAGCGGAGGGCTGAGCCAATGTCCTCCAACCCCTTCAACTGCCCGCCCCCGGTCTTCCGCTCCATGGACCGCGCCACGCCCGTCGACATGCCGGCGCTGTGGGCCGTCCGCACGCTGGGTCCGGGCCGGGTCCAGTACGTCGGCCGCCCGCACCGCTCCACCGACCAGAGCGTCCAGTCCTACGACGCCAGCCCGACCAGCTGGAGCCTGGATGGCAAGGCGCACGCCACGGTCGGCGAGCTGATCGGTGCGGCCGAGGCGGTCGCGTATCCGGTGGCCGCCTGAGTTTCGCGCCCTGCGCGTCCCCCTGCCCATCCGGGCGTTCCTCCCACCTCGCCGCCGGGCGCTCCCCCAGGGTCCGGCGGTCTTTCTCCCGGAGCGATCCATGCACGCCAAAGACCTCGTCCAGATCATCCGCGACAATCCTGGTTGCCGGGCCGTCATCGACAATGACGCGTGGTGGCTCTACCCCGCCGACTCCGAAGACGCGGACACTGACCCGTTGGTCACCAGCAGCGAACTGATCGGTGCGCTGGGCGACGGCGGCTACGGCTCTGGCAGCTGCTACGGCGGCGACATCCTGCAGGCGCTTGCCGTGATCGTCGGCATCAACGTCGAGAGCGTCTGACCATGAGCACGCCTTCCCGCCTGATCGTCACCGACACCCTGACCGCCGATGGCCTGGCCGGCGTCGACCAGCACCAGCGGTTCGCGGAGCGGTCGGCCGAACAGGCGGCGACCGAGGGCGACGAGCATGAGGCGAGCTTCTGGCGGCAGATCGCCGACCGCTGGCACGGCAAGCGCCTGGACCTGACGGCGGGGTGACGCCCCGCCAATCCCAACACCGGCCGGCATGGGTGACCCCAGCCGGCTTAAGGCAGTGCCGGAGGTTCCGCAGAAACCCCAGCCGGGTGCGAGGCCCGGCATCCATGAAGCCCTGGAGAACGTCAGTGGACAACCAGCACAAGCACATCAAGGGATACCGGGACCTGTCAGTCGACGAGATCGCGCTGATGAACGAGGCCAAGGCCAAGGCCGAAGAGGTCGGCGCCCTGGTGGAGAAGATCGCCGCCACTCCCGGCATCGACGGCCGCTGGGTCTCCATCGGCAAGACCGACCTGCAGAAGGGCTTCATGAGCCTGATCCGCGGCATCGCCCAGCCCACGACTTTTTGAGCAACCGAATGCCACGGGGAGAGCCGCGCGGCTTGCGCAGAGCGCTTTTGCCCCTCCACCCGGCCCAAGCAGAACGATGCGCGGGCGCCTCGCGGAAGAGATGACGGGATGGAAGACAGCGGCCCGGTCGAAGGCGACCGGCGCAGACCGAGCGGATCGGAGCCGGTGGAAGTCCGGCACCCCTCAACCAACCGAAGAAAGGAAGTCTCGGCAGTAGGAGTGGGAAACAGCGGGCGGTCTTGGCGGACGCCCGCAACCTCCAAGCCCCTTACCCAGCGATGGGTGGGGCTTGAGGCCGTAGAGAGGCGCCGCGGCGTGTCAGCGAGCCGGGACCCCGCCCAGGGCGGAACCAGTGGCGAGCATGTGGCCGGCACCGGCGCGGAGGATGGAAGCCGGCGCCTCTCACCCCATTCGGCGCACAGGCGCCCCGATGATGGAGACCTCCATGCCCCGCCCCTCGCTCTCCGCCAACCGCCGCCTCGTGGACCTGTGGAACCTCTGCGTCGACACTGGCGCCGACGTGACCTTCCGCCCTGGCATCGGCCGTCCGCTCGTCACCCGCACCGCCAGCAGGGCGCACATGGTCGGCTCCGAGGCCTTCGTGTTCGTCATGGGCGTGACCGGCGCTGTGCCGCTCGACCGGGTGACGCCGGCCGGGATTGGAGGCTGACCATGGACGGCTACCTGCCCCCCATCACCGTCGCGTCCCTCCCGCTCGGCGCCGACGGCCTGACGCTCGACATCTGCGACGGCATCGCCGCGGTGCTGTACCGGGGCGCCTGCCTCGACAGCGCCGCCGACATCGACGACGTGGCCGCCAAGCTGATGATGGCCGACGCCCGCCGCTGGATCCTGCTGGGTCACGCCGAGGCCGAGGACTGGTTCCGCCGGGTGCTCGCGATGGTCCGGACGGCGCGTCACCAGCTGCTGGCGGCGGAGTGACGGCGATGGCGACCAAAAACCCGCGCAAGAACGTGATGCTCACGCCGTGGCAGGCGCGCCGTGTCGAGGAACTCGCCGATTATTGGGGATCGTCCGAGTCCGACGTGATGCGGCTCATGATCGGCCACGGACTGAAGCGCGCCGACACCGCTGAGACGCTGCTGGATCGCCTGTGTGTCGAGGGATTTGACCGCGCAACCGATATCCTCGCCGATCACCCGCTGGCCATTGAAACGACGATCAACAAGGACGGCATTGCTGTCGTGTTGGTTGATGGCCGCCGGTTGATCTTTCCGCGCCATGGTGCTCCAGCCATCCAGGGGCCGCGCTGATGCCCCGCCGCAACGTCACCTCAGCCGAGCTGGACGCCCTGCACGCCCGCGGGCTGACCGACCGGCAGTTCAAGCGGGCCGTCATCGCCATCGAGCGCGGGCCGGAAGAGCTGGCCCTGCGGACGCTACGGGTTCGGCGCGACGTGACGGCCGGCCTCTACCGCCAGGCGCTCGTTGCCGCCCTGCTGCGGCTCCGCGACGGGAGCCTCCAGCCCTATCAGCTCCGGACGCTGACGCAGGCCTTCGCCTCCTGGCAGGCCGCCGTGTCGGAGCTTCTCGATTTCGAAACCCGCCGGCGCGTGCCGGCCGCTGCGGAGTGAGGCCCATGGCCGAGAACAGCAAGATCGAATGGACCGATGCGACCTTCAACCCGTGGATCGGCTGCACCGCCGTCTCCCCGGCCTGTGACCACTGCTATGCGGAGGCCCTGAGCAAGGCTCGCCTGGGCGTCGCCTGGGGCAAGGGGCAGCCGCGCCGCCGGACCAGCGTCCAGAACTGGCACCTGCCGCTGCGCTGGAACCGCAAGGCCGCCAAGGAAGGCCGGCGCATGCGGGTGTTCTGCGCCAGCCTCGCCGATGTCTTCGATACCGAAGTGCCGAACAAATGGCGGGATGACCTGTTCGCCCTGATCGCGACGACGCCGCATCTGGATTGGCTGCTGCTGACCAAGCGGCCGAAGGTGGCACGGGACTACATCACGTCATTCCGACGTGAAGGGCGCTATGTTGTCGGCGACAGGATCACGTCCCCCGACCATCGTGACGGCAACTGCTTCCTTCTGCTTCAGGAGGGGCAGGATTGGCCGCTCCCGAACGTCTGGCTCGGCACCACGGTCGAAGACCAGAAGATGGCGGACCTGCGGATCCCCGAGTTGCTGTCAACGCCAGCCGCTGTCCGCTTCCTGTCGATGGAACCCTTGCTTGGGCCTGTCGACCTGAAGCACCTGCGCCAGTACAACCCGCAAGGCAAGCCTTGGGTCGATGCGTTGACAGGCATCGTCACGCGCGGCCAATACCTCGCGCGCTCGCCCAGCGAGTGCAGCATGAACGTCTCCTCCCAAATCCCGGGCGAGTTGCCCCGCATCGACTGGGTCATCACCGGAGGCGAGAGCGGCCCCGGTGCGCGCCCGAGCCATCCCGATTGGTTCCGCTCGCTCCGCGACCAGTGCGCGGCGGCTGGGGTTCCGTTCCTGTTCAAGCAGCATGGGGATTGGGTTTCGTCGGCAGAGATCGGCTTTGCCGGACATGAGCATAGACCCGCCGTGACGATGGCCCCTTACGAGATGATGCGCGTCGGCAAGAAGGCCGCCGGCCGCCACCTCGACGGCGCGCTGCACGACGGCTATCCGGTGGTGGGGTGATCATGGCCAACGCCCTCAACGCCACCGTCATCGGCCGGGACGACTGGTCGACCGCCACCTTCGGGATCCGCACCGATAAGGGCCTGCAGAACGTCACCGGCTCTGTCCGGCTGTGGTTCGGCGTCCATCGCGACAAGGCCACCCGCCGCTGGGTCCTGACCCACCTCCCCACCGGCGCGATGATCGGCGACGCCGATACCGAGGGGCAGCCCATCCGCGCCGTCGCCACGATCCGCAGCCTGATCGACTGGAGCTTCACTGACCGCGACGGACTGGCCCGCCAGGACCAGACGATGGTGCATGCCGTCCTGCGGTCCCACGGCATCAGCGCGCCCGACGACCCGAAGCGCCTCTGGCGCGGTGGCGACCAGGGCCTGCAAGCCGAGCGGGCGGCCTGACATGGCCGGCCCCTACACCATCACCCCGTCGGACGAGACCGCATACGGCACGCTGATCCACCTGCATGGCCGCGTGCTGCTGATCACCGGCCTCTCCTCCGATTCCGCCGCCCAGCACAACCGCCTCGCCGAGCTGATGGTCGGCGTGCTGGAGCGCCTCACCCCGGCCGAGCAGGCCGAACTCGACGCCATCGTCGGCGCGCATGAGACGCGCTGGACCCAGGAGACGCCCGCACCATGAAGACGCTGCTGTTCTATGACACGGAGACCACCGGCCTGCCGGACTTCAAGGCGCCCTCCGACGCCGCGCATCAGCCGCACATCACCCAGATCGCCGCCCTGCTGACCGACGAGGCCGGCAACAAGCTCGCCAGCCTCGACCTGCTGGTCCGCCCCGACGGCTGGACTATCCCGGTGGAGCTTCAGCAGCTGACCGGCATCACCATGGAGCGGGCCGAGGCCGGCGGCGTGCCGGAGTTGGTAGCCTTGTCCGCCTTCGAGGCCCTGTGGCGCCGCGCCACCCTCCGCATCGCCCACAACGAGAGCTTCGACGCCCGCATCCTGCGGATCGGCTTCAAGCGCTTCGCCGGCATCTGCGATCCGGACGAGTGGAAGGACGGCCCGGCGAAATGCACCCAGGTGCTGTCCACGCCCATCCTGAAGCTGCCGCCGACCGAGCGGATGATCGCCGCCGGCCGGAACCACCACAAGAGCGCCAACCTCCGCGAGGCCTACGAGTTCTTCACCGGCAAGCCGCTGTCCGGCGCCCACAACGCGATGATCGACGTCATGGGCGTCAAGGCGGTGTGGTTCGCCATCCAGGAGCGCAACGCGCCGTCGGCTCAGGCCCGGGCCACTGCCGACCTGTCGGAGGCGGTGTGACCCGCCCGCAGTTCAAGCTGATGGTGGCCTATGCCCAGCTGATGTTGTGCAAGCCCCGCAGCTTCCCGGCGGACCTCAGCCGCTGGCTGTTCGTCCGCTTCGCCAAATCCCGCCCGATCGATCTTACCAATGCCCAGGCGAACCACGCCCGGCGCCAACTCAACGCCTGGAGATTTTCAGGATGAACGCCCCCTCCCGCGCCCCCACCGTCGTCCGCTCCTCCTCGCTGTCCGGCTATCCCGATTGCCCGCGCCGCGCCGCCGCCAAGCTGTTCGTCGGCGAGATCGAGGCCGCCGGCTTCGACCTGCGCGACCTGCCATCGAACGTCGGCGCCGCCGTCGGTACCGGGGTCCATGCCGCCGCGGCGCTGATCCTGAAGGAGAAGGCCGCCACCGGCAGCCTGCCACCGGTCGACGTCGCCACCGATGCCGCCATCGAGGAGCTGCGCCGCGCCGCCGAGCCGGGCATCACCTATGACCGCGAGACCCCGGCGCTGAACGAGGCCGAGCAGCAGGCCAAGCGGATGGTGCTGGTCTACCGGCACCAGATCGCCCCGGACGTCCAGCCCCTGATCGTGGAGGAACGGCTGGAGGCGCAGGTCACGCCCGACATCATCCTGTCCGGCCAGTCCGACGTCATCGCCCGTGAGCCCGGCCGCATCCGTGACCTGAAGGGCGGCAAGACGATGGGTTGCCACGCGCCGCAGATCGGTTCCTACAGCCTGCTCGCCCGCTCCAATGGGATCGAGGTGACGGAGGCCTGCGTCGACTGGATTCAGCGAGTGCCGCTGAAGAAGCCGCAGCCCGACGCCGCGGTCCACCGCTACGACGTCGCCACCGCCGAGACCGCCGCGGTGAACGTGCTGCGCCACATCGAGGGCGACCTGACCACCTTCCGCCACGGCGATCCGGAGCGGCACCTGCTGCCGGGCGACCCCTGGGCGTTCGTCGCCAACCCCTCTTCCAAACTCTGCTCGGCGAAATGGTGCCCGGCCCACGGGACCGCCTTCTGCCGCGAACACGCCGCCATCGAGGAGTGAACCAGACCATGTCTACCGCAGCCCTGGGCGCCAGCATGAACCGCCCGCAGCTCGCCGCCGCCCGCGTGCCCGGCAAGAGCATCCTGGATGACGTCGTCGCCGCCACCGTACAGCGCGGCGGGATCGACATCGACCTGATCCATGTGATGGACAGTGCCGACGACAAGCTGGTGTCGGACGAGATTCTGCACGGCACCATGTCCGGCGCCTTCGTCTACAGCTTCCAGATCAGCGGCAAGACCACCGCTGGCATTTCGGTCGTCGGCGCCAAGCACCTGGCGCGCCAGTACGGCGGCCTGAAGCACAAGCTGATCGCCAGCGTCGAGAAGCGCGGCGCGCTCCACATCTTCCGGTCCTACCCCGACGGCGACCGGCCGATGCAGGTGACGACTTCGGTGCTGCCGGAGTTGCGCGAGGAAGACGACTACTTCACCGCCATCGTCGAGATTTCCTGCATCAAGACCGGCAACAGCTTCCAGGCGGAAAAGACCGAATCCCGCACGGAGAAGCGCCAGAACGGCACGACCTACCAGCGGCCCCACTACGACATCATCGCCCAGTCCAAGGCCTACCGGAACGCTGTGCTGGCGCTGGTGCCGCAGGATGTCCAGGCGAAATTCAAGGAGGAGTGTCTGCGGCTCGGCGGCAACAAGGACATGACCGAGGGCGCCATCGACGTGAAGCGCAACGGCATCATGACCTTCGCTGCCCGGAACGGCTTGCCGATCACACGCGAAGCCATCGCGGCGCTCGACTGGAGCCAGATCAGCGGCCTGTCCGAGGTGGCGCGCGAGAGCGGCCTGCCGGGCTTCGTCAACGCCTGCAAGGGGCTGGGACTGCTGGCCGCCGAGGGCGACGAGGCTCCGCCCCCGCCGCCTCCCGCTGCGCCCAAGGGCAAGGCCGAGCCGAAGCAGCCCACCAAACAGAAGGCGGAGCCCAAGCCCGAGCCGAAGCCGGCGCCCGCCCCCACCCCGCACGATCCGGAGACCGGCGAGGTGCATGACGAGGATCCCGACGCCCGCGCCAACAGCGCGCCGGATGACGATGAAGACCTGTTCGCCGCCACCTGACCACCAGCCCATCGAAGGATTTCCCCATGCAGATCAGGATCCGTGATTTCCAGGTGGTCGAGCGCGCCGACCTCCTCGCCGGCGGGCTGGTGCTGGTCACCGGCAAGAACGCCCAGGGCAAGTCCAGCGTGCTGAAGGCGACCGCCGCCGCGCTGACCGGCCAGTTGCAGTTCGGCCTGCCGAAGAAGGACGCCAAGGCGCTGGTGCGGGCCGGCGCCAGCACCGCCACCGCGGCGGCGCAGGGCACCGACTGGACCGCTGGTGCGGCCTGGCCGAAATGCGAGGCCAGCACCACCGGCCAGCCGCCGAAGGTGACGCCCATCGCCGCCGGCCTGACCAGCCTGCTCGACCTGTCCGCCAAGGATCGGGCGAAGCTGCTGGCCGACCTGCTGAAGACGGCGCCCGACCGCGCCGACTTCGTCGCCGCCTGCGCCGACGCCTCGATCAGCGAGGCCATCGCCGCCCAAGTCTGGAGCGACATCGAGGGCAAGGGCTGGGATGCGAAAGCGGCCGAGGTCGCCGACAAGGGGGCCCGGCTGAAGGGGCAGTGGGAGCAGGTCACCGGGCAGCGATTCGGGACCGAGAAGGCCCGGACGTGGCGGCCGGATGGCTGGACCGACGACCTCGACAGCGCGTCGCTGGACGACCTGCAGGCCGAGATGGGCGAGGCGCAGCAGGAGCTGGAGCGTGCCGTCGCCGCTGCGGCCGTCGGCCAGGCGGAGTTGGATCGGCTGACCGCCGCCTGTGCCGAGATCGACGAGTTGAAGGAGCGCTCCATCGAGGCGCAGATGGTCGCAACCAGGGCGACCTCCGCCTATGGCACCGCTCAGCGGGAGCGGGACGCCCTGCCACCGGCCGCCCAGGCGAAGGGCCTCACCTGCCCCTGCTGCAACGCCGCCCTCCAGCTGTCCCACAACATGGGCGCCGACCAGAAGCTGGTGCAGGCCGAACAGATCGGCGACGACGAACTGAAGAAGCGTCGTGACGCCATCGCCGCAGCCGACGGCACGCTGTCCCGGCTGAAGGGCGAGCGGGACACCGCCGAGCGGCTCGCCACCGAGGCGCAGCGGGCCTATCAGGCGGCGCAGCAGGCGGAGCGGCAGCTGGCGGAGTTGCGGAAGAAGGCATCCGGTGGTCAGCCGGGCGACGACGTCGAGACCCTCCGTGCCCGCGTCGTCACCGCCGAGGCCCGCCACCACGCGCTGAAGGCGAAGGAGGACGCCGACCGGGTCACCAACCTGCTGGCGGTGAACCTCGCCATGCAGGCGATCATGGCGCCGGGTGGCTTGCGACAGGCGAAGCTGGTGAAGGTGCTGGACACCTTCAACGGCGGGCCGCTGCGCAGCCTGTGCGAGGCTGCGGGCTGGGGCGATGTCCGCATCGAGCCGGACATGGGCGTCACCTATGGCGGCCGGCCCAACGAGCAACTGTCCGGGCTGGGGCCGCAGCTGTCCTCCGACCAGTTCCGGGTCTACGCCACGCTGCAGGTTGCCCTCGCCCAGGTGCAGGGCTGTGCGCTGGTGATCCTCGACGGCGCCGACGTGCTCGACCAGAAGGGCCGTGGCGGGCTGCTGAAGATGCTGCGGGGCACCGGCATGGTCGCGCTGATCGGCATGACCTTCAGCGCTCCCGACGTCGTGCCGGACCTGGAGGCGCGTGGCATGGGCCAGGCCTACTGGATCGACGGCGGCATCGCCCGGCCGCTGGGCGAGGTGATGGCCGCGAAGAACCGTAAGGAGGCCGCGTAAATGGCCCGCCGTAGCCGCAGCTACCAGCGCCGCCAGGAGCGGCGCGCCACCCTCAGCGTGAAGGCGTCTGGCCTGATTGCCCGGACCACCTTCGATGAGCCGGTGATGGAGGAAGGTCCCCGCCTTCCGTCGCTCGACATGGCTCTGCGCCGCATGGATGCCGATGCTTGCCGCGCCGGAACGGGCGCCTGAACAATAGGAACGCAACGCCATGAAGAACCGGCTTTCCGACCTCAACAATCACCTCTTCGCCCAGCTGGAGCGGCTGAGCGAAGAGGACCTGACCCCCGAGCAGATCGAGACGGAGGTGAAGCGGACAGAGGCCATCGTCGCCGTCAGCCAGCAGATCGTCCAGAACGCCGATCTGGCCCTCAAGGGCGCGAAGCTGGTGGCCGAGCACGGCGCCCACGTCGGCAAGCTCCTTCCCATGCTGGAGGGGAAGGCGGAATGAAGGGGCGCCCGATCCAATACAGCGCCGAGGAAATGGCGTGGCTGGAGGCGAACCGCACCCTGCCGATCAGCGAGTACCAGGCCGGGTTCAACTCGGCCTTCGGGCGGGAGGTGCCGGCGGCAAACCTCCACGCCCTTCGCAAACGCAAGGGGTGGAAGACGGGGCGAACTGGCCACTTCGCCAAGGGCTTGGAACCGCACAACAAGGGTAAGGCCTGCGCCGAGGGCGTTGGCGGCCGGCATCCGAATGCCCGCAAGACCCAGTTCCGCAAGGGACAGGCGCGCAGCGGTGTGGCCGCGAAGGTCTATAAGCCCATCGGCACCGAGCGGATGAGCAAGGACGGCTACCTGGAGCGCAAGATCCATGACGGGATGCCGCTGCAGTCGCGTTGGAGAGCCGTCCACCTGATCGAGTGGGAAGCCGTCAACGGACCGATTCCTGAGGGCCACTGCCTCAAGTCACTGGATGGCAACCGGCTCAACACCGACCCGGCGAACTGGGAACTCATCCCGCGCAAGCTCCTCCCGCGCCTGAGCGGCCGCTACGGTATGCAGTACGACGATGCCGAGCCGGAGGTGAGGCCCACGATCATGGCGGTGGCGAAGCTGAAGCATGCGGCGAAGGAGGTCCGGTGCCGGTCCAGCGCCAAGCCGATTCCCACCCAGGCCGCGGAGTGAACGATGCCGAGCAGCGACACCACCCAAGACACCCTGATCCGCAACGCCGAGCGCGCCATCCGAGCCATCCTGCTGGGGCTGGAGAACGAGCACGACATCCGCATCGATTCCGTCGAGGTCGACTCCCGGCAGTTCGCCGACCATGCCGTGACGATCTGGCCGAAGGAGAGCAGCCGTGGCTGATCGCCCCATCATCTTCAGCGCGCCGATGATCCTGGCGCTGCTGGCCGGCCGGAAGACCCAGACGCGGCGCCTGGTCCCGCAGCCGCCGGCCGAGTGCGGGATCAACTACATGCTCGGCGAGGAGTCGTGGTTGCCCGTTGAGGAGCGGACCCCGGTGCGCCGCCACTTCGAAGCCTGGACCGGCCCTCTCTTCCAGAACCGTCCGGCTGGACATCTTTGCGGCAGCTTCGACATCACGCAACGTTTCCAGCCCAGGGATCGGCTGTGGGTGCGGGAGAGCATCGAGCGCCACGCTGGGCTTGTCGGATACCGCGCCGACGGGACAACCATCGGCGAGAACATCGGGGTGCAGCGCGATTGGATGTGGGAAAGGTCTGCCGTCCCATCCATTCACATGCCCCGCTGGGCGTCCCGCCTGACGCTGGTGGTGGAGGGCGTGAAGGTCGAGCGGTTGCAGGACATCAGCGAGGAAGACGCCATCGCCGAAGGTTGTCCGGCCCAGACGGACGAGGAGCTTGCCGGCATGGAGGCGCGCGGCTGGTACCGCGATCTCTGGGATAGCCTCCACGGTACCGGTGCCTGGGACGTCAACCCGTGGGTGGTCGCCCTGACCTTCCGCGTCGTCCGCTCCAACATCGACGCAATCGAAGCCGACGAACTGGCGCAGCCCCAACTGGTGAGGTGAGGCATGGCCGACCCCGAGCGGATCCAGTCAGCCCGCGCCGCAGAGATCACCGGCCTATCGATTCGCACCGTCCAGTATCTGGCCTCTGGCGGAAAGGTCCCTGGCGCCGCCATGCTCGGCGGGCGCTGGACGTTCGACCCCGATCAGCTCCGGCGCTGGATCAAAGACCAAGAGGTGAAAGCAACATGCCGTCCAATCTCTACAAACGTGGCACCGTCTGGTGGTGCCGCATTCAAGCCGGTGGGACCGAGCATCGACGAAGTTTACGAACGGCTGATCGGAAGGAAGCCGAGCGGCGCTTCGCGCAGTTCAAGACGGAACTCACCGCAGCCGTCCACTTCGGCGAGTCGCGGCTGAGCTGGAAGGCTGCCGTCGTGCGGTACCTGACGGAGGTCGGGCCGCACGCGGTGAAGTCAGGAACGCTGAAACGCTACACCGTCAGCCTGAACCAGTGCGGTCCGCACCTGGAAGGGCTTTACATCGACCAGATCACCCGGAAGACGATCGGCGACTTGGTGAGCGCCCGGCGGAAGGCCGGCGCCTCCAACGCGACGATCAACCGCGATCTGACCGCGGTGTCGGCTGTCGTCGGCGCGGCCCTGGAGTGGGGAGCGTGCGAATCGAACCCCGCTCGTGACTTCAACCGTCGCATGACGCGGGAGCGCCGTGACCCGATCAACCCGCCGGAGCGGATGGACGTGGAAGCGGTCATTGCCCGCTGCCCGGGCCGATTCGCGCATATGGTCCGCTTCCTCGACGGCACGGGTTGCCGCCAGGAGGAGGCGGCCGGGCTGACGTGGTCTCAGGTCAACCTGAAGGCTGGCACCGTCACCTTCACCAAGACGAAGACCAGCCGGCCGCGCACGATTCGGCTGGACCAGCCGCTGGTGCAGATGCTGGACGCCCTGCCCCGCTTCCTGGGATCGGAGTTTGTGTTCTGGCACGACGAGGGCAGCCGGTATCTGAACGTCAGCGCCCGGTTTGCTCAGATGGTGAAGTCGGCACAGGAGTCGGCACAGAAAGCTGGCACGGCTTTCCGGCCCTTTCGGTGCCACGATTTGCGGCACGGCTTTGCAGTGCGGGCGCTTCAGAACGGCTGGGACATCTACGCGCTGTCCAAGCATCTGGGGCACAGCAGCGTGAAGACGACGGAGATTTATCTGGGGTACGTGCCAAACAGGGACGGCACAAAAACCGGCACAGATATAACGGTTCGCCAGGAGTTGCAGCTCCCGACGAACGCGAAGGCTACCGGCTAAGGTATTGAATTTCTTGTGAAAACCTTGCGGTGGCGGAGGGGATGGGATTCGAACCCACGATAGGGCTTTAAACCCTATGACGGTTTAGCAAACCGTTGCCTTCAGCCACTCGGCCACCCCTCCAGCCAGTGCGGCGTCCCGTGGGGCACCGCTGGCGTGGGGAGGTTTCTAATGGCCAGCCGTACCCTTGTCAACGCTTACGGAGGCCGAAATCCGCTTTTCCTGAAAAACATAAGTAAGAGACAAATCTGTATAAAATTTTAGGCACTTTTTAACGGTCGTTGGTTATGATGCAACCATGAGCAACAAAACGCCCAACAGGAAGCCCGGGGTAACGCTCAACTCGGTCGTGCGAGGTCGATTCCGAAAGGCCCGCCCCACCGGACAGTGACGCCGCACCCCGATGCCGTGGAGGATTCGATGACCCTGTCACGCCGTTGCGCCGAAACGCTGATCGACCTTGTCGAGATCAAGCTGAGCTGCCTGGAGATCACCGACCGCGAGGACCAGCGGGAAAAGGAACTGCTGCAGCGTTGCGTTCAGGAACTGAATGCCGAACTGCGCGGCGAGAACGGGGCGCTTGCCAACTTCGCGGCTCCCAAGCGCCGCGGCCGCCGGCCCAAGCATCTCCAGTTCCACGAACTGCACGTCGCCTGATCCGTCTCCCCTGCCGACCGCCGGCCTCTTTCTGCCGCATCAGGTCAGTGCCGGTTCCCCGGCCGGCATCGGCTGAATCGCCGGTGCCTCGCGGGGGAGCAGGATGGTGAAGCGGGTCCCCTGCCCCGGCCAGGACTGGACGGACACCGTTCCGCCCAGCGGGCCGGTGACCGTGTTGAACACGATGTGCAGGCCAAGGCCCGAACCGCCCTGCCCCCGCTTGGTGGTGAAGAAGGGGTCGAACACCTTCGACAGATGCTCCGGTGCGATGCCGGCACCGTCGTCGATGAAGTCGATTCGCACCCGCTCGATCCCATCCGGCTGCGCGGTGATCCGGATCGTGCCGGCCGGCTTGTCACCCGTCCGGTCGCCGTCGCCATAGGCGTGGACGACGGCATTGATCAACAGATTGGTCAGCACCTGGCCCAGGGCGCCGGGGAAGCTGTCCATCGTCAACTCGTCGTCGCACTCCACGGCCACCTTCAGGTTGGTGCGCTTCAGCCGCGGCCGGAGCGAGAACAGCAGCTCGCGGATATAGCTGCCCAGCTCGAACACCCGCCGGTCGCCGGAGGACTGGTCGACCGCCACCTGCTTGAAGCTCTGAACCAGCGAGGCGGCGCGGTCGATGTTGGCCATCAGCAGGCGGCTGCTCTCGCTCAACCCGTCCAGGAACTCAAGGAATTCCGACCGGCGCAGCGTATTGCCGGTGAAGCGGTCGCGCAGGATCTGCGCCTGTTCGCCGATGTGGCTGGCCGCCGTCAGGCCGATGCCGATGGGCGTGTTGATCTCATGCGCGACACCTGCCACCAATTGGCCGAGCGAGGCCATCGTCTCCGCCTGGATCAGGCTTTCCTGCGCCTCCCGCAGGTCGGCCAGCGCCTGCTCCGCCTCCTCCCGCGCCTGGACCATCGCCGACTCGGCGGCCTTGCGGTCGGTGATGTCATAGAGCCACGTCAGCAGGGCCGCTTCCCCGTCCAACTCGATGCTGTTCCAGGACGACAGGACCCACACGACGCTGCCGTCGGGCCGGCGGAACCGGATTTCGGCGTTGCGGAAGGGACCTTCGCGGTCGAATCGGGCGATCAGCGCTTCGCGGTCGGCTGGATCGGCATACAGATCGCACACCGGCGTGCGCATCAACTCGGACCGGCTGCGCCCCATCAGCCGCACGGACTGGGCATTGCAGAACAGCCAGCGCCCGTCGCGGGTGGTGACGTTGACCGCGATCGGCGCCGCCTCCATGATCTTCAGCAGCCGTTCCTCGCTGGCGCGCAGCCGCTCCTCCTGCCGGCGGGCTTCGGTGATGTCGGTCATGATGCCGGCATAGCGCACCGCCCGGCCACTCCCGTCGCGAAAGGCGCGGCCCTTGGCGGCGATCCACACCCAGCCGCCCCCTTCGTGCCGCAGGCGGTAGGAATAGGCGTAGCTGGTGGTCTCCCCCGCCAGATGCGAGGCGATATGGGCCAGCACCCGCTCACGATCGTCCGCGTGCAGCCGCTTCTCCCAGAAGTCCGGAAGCATCGGCGGCCGGGCGCGATACCCCAATATGCGCGGGAAGGTGTCCGACCACCAGCAGGTGCCGGCCACCAGATCGGCATCCCACACGGCGGCCCCGGTCGCCTCCAGGGCCATCTCCAGCCGCTCGCCGATTTCCGGTTCATGGATGGCCGGCTTCGGCGCGGGGGTCCGGCGGGCGGCACGGCGCCCGGCATACAGGCCCAGCAGCACCCCCAGCAGACCACCGGCGGCAACACCCGCCAGCGCCACCATCTCCGGTTCTGCCGCCATGGAACCTCCACCGTTTTCAGCACTGTGGCGATAGTAACCGGGAAAATTCAACTGGGGCTTTGCCGCATTGCCGCGCGGAACCCAAGAAAAAAGCCTCTCCCGCGGGGGAGAGGCTTTCTTTCGGACAGTATGGCGGATGCGCACTGCCAAAGGGGGGCGGGCGCTTACCCCTTCAGCTTCTTGGTCAGGATTTCGTTGACCATGGCCGGGTTGGCCTTGCCCTGCGTCGCCTTCATCACCTGACCGACGAAGAAGCCGAACAGCTTGTCCTTGCCGCTGCGGAACTCCGCCACCTTGTCGGGGTTGGCAGCCAGGACGGCTTCGATAGACCCTTCGATGGCGCTGGTGTCGGTGACCTGCCGCAGCCCCTTCTTCTCGACGATGTCGGCGGCCTTCTCACCGGTCTCGAACATCGTCTCGAAGACTTCCTTGGCGATGCGGCCGGAGATCGTGTTGTCGGCGATCAGGTCGATCAGGCCGCCGAGATTCTCGGCCGACACCGGGCTCTCCTCGATCTCCTTGCCGGCCTTGTTCAGATAGCCGAACAGTTCGCCGGTGACCCAGTTGGAGGCCAGCTTGGGATCGCGGCCCTTGGCAACCGCCTCGAAATAGTCGGCCTTCGACTTCTCCGAGACCAGCACGCCGGCGTCATAGACCGACAGCTTGTAGTCCTCGATGAAGCGGGCCTTCTTGTCGTCCGGCAGTTCGGGCAGCGTCTTCTTGATGTCCTCCACCCACGCCGCGTCGAGTTCCAGCGGAAGCAGGTCGGGGTCGGGGAAATAGCGGTAGTCGTGCGCCTCTTCCTTCGACCGCATGGAGCGGGTCACGAACTTGGTCGTGTCCCACAGCCGGGTCTCCTGGTCGATCTTGCCGCCGTCCTCGATGATCTCGATCTGGCGGCGCGCCTCATACTCGATCGCCTGCATGACGAAGCGGATCGAGTTGACGTTCTTGATCTCGCAGCGGGTGCCGAAGGCGTCGCCCGGCTTGCGCACCGACACGTTGACGTCGCAGCGCATGGAGCCTTCCTCCATGTTGCCGTCGCAGGTGCCGAGATAGCGCAGGATCGACCGCAACTTGCGCACGTAGGCGCCCGCCTCCTCCGAGGACCGCATGTCGGGTTCCGACACGATCTCCATCAGCGCCACCCCCGACCGGTTCAGGTCGATGTAGGTCTTGGACGGGTGCTGATCGTGCAGCGACTTGCCGGCGTCCTGCTCCAGGTGCAGGCGCGTGACGCCGACGGTGCGGCTGGTGCCGTCCGGCAGGTCCAGCACGATCTCGCCCTTGCCGACGATCGGCTGCAGGAACTGGCTGATCTGGTAGCCCTGCGGCAGGTCGGCGTAGAAGTAGTTCTTGCGGTCGAAGACCGAGTTCAGGTTGATCTGCGCCTTCAGTCCCAGGCCCGTGCGGACCGCCTGTTCGACGCAATATTCGTTGATGACGGGCAGCATGCCGGGGAACGCGGCGTCGACGAAGCTGACCTGGCTGTTCGGCGCGGCCCCGAATTCGGTGGCGGAGCCGGAAAACAGCTTCGCGTTCGAAATCACCTGGGCATGGACCTCAAGCCCGATCACGACTTCCCAATCGCCCGTTTCACCCTGGATGTACGACATCGTTCCGCTCTTCGACGTTCACGGCACGGGACGGGCCATGGACCGCCGCGAAAACGGGCGCCCCGGCCATACCCTTGGAATCCTGTTTCTTCTAACGCCCTTTGCGCCCGCGCGCACGCTTTATCGCGCCGCGTCCTTTCTACCCCCATTGTGCGGTCCGCCACAGACACGCCGTTAACACTCGGGCAAGCTTTGGCCGCCACGCTGAACGGGTGAGCGGGGAGGTCGGGATGTCGGCGCAAGCGCTGTTGCGGAAGATCGGGTTCGGTGCGGTCCTGGGCGGGCTGCTGGTGGCGGGCGCCGCGTTCAGCCATGCCGCCACCCAGCCGGCCGCCACCCGCCAGGCCAGCGTGTCGCTCACCCCGGTAACCGTCAACCCGGCCCCCGCGGCTCCGGCCTCCGTCGAATTTCCCGACGCCACACTGTCGCGCAACGACCAGGGCGATGCCACGGTGCTGCGTCTGGACGGGATCATCACGCCGGGAGCGGAGCGCCGCTTCCTGGACGCCCTGCACGCCCTTCCCGCCCGCCGTCCGGTGGTGGTCGAACTGTCGAGCCCCGGCGGCTTCACGGCGGCGGGATACCGCATGATCGACGCGGTGCTGGCCGAGCGCCAGGGCGGCCGTCCGGTCGCCACCCGGGTGCGCGACGGCGACTCCTGCGAAAGCATGTGCGTCGGCCTCTATCTGGCCGGCTATCCCCGCTATGCGGCCCCTCTTGCGGAGTTCATGGTGCATGCCCCGCGCATGGCGGAGAGCGGCCGGATGACCATGCGGTCCACCCAGGCCATGGTGCAGCGGCTGGTGACGCTGGGCGCCTCCCCGGCCTGGATCCAGCGCGTGACGGCGGCGGGCGGCTTCTCCGGTGCCCGCGACTATCGCGAGACCGCCGACCGCCTGACCGCCGACGGCGCCAACATCGTCACCGACCTGCTGCGTTGACCGGGTCTTCGGCCACCGTCTCCGGCGACCGGCCGACGATCCGCTCGTAAACCTCGGGGTCGGTCGCCCCCTCGGTCCCGAACACCAGCACACGCGCATCGGGCGCGAGGCCGAGCGCGAGCCGCACCTCCTCATGTGCCGCGGCGCAGAGCAGCCCGGCCAGCCCGGCCACGCCCGACTCGCCCGCGACGATCGGCCGGCCGCCATGCTTGCCTTCCGCCAGCTTGCGCATGGCGGTGACCGCACCCTCGTCGGGGATGGTCAGGAAATCGTCGGCGCCGCGTTCCAGGATCGCCCAGGCCAGCAACGAGACCTCGCCGCAGGCCAGCCCGGCCATGACCGTGTCCAGGTCGCCCTCCGACCGGGCCGGACGGCCGGCGACGGCACTCTGGTAGAGACAGTCGGCTTTATGCGGTTCCACCACCACGAAGCGCGGGCGCTGCCGGCCCCAGCTTTCCCACAGATGGCCGCATACCGCCGCGGGCAGGCCACCGACACCGCCCTGGACGAAGACGTGGGTCGGCCGTTCGCTGGCGGGAAGCTGGGAGATCGCCTCCTCCACCATGACGGTGTAGCCCTGCATCACGTCGCGCGGGACATCCATGTAGCCGGTGTAGGAGGTGTCGGAGACGACGAACCAGCCCCGTTCCGCCGCATCGGCGGCGGCCAGGCGCACCGCGTCGTCGTACGACCCGTCGACCACCACCACCCGGGCCCCGTACGCCTCGATGGCCGCACGGCGCCCGGGCGAGCAGGCGGCCGGCACGTACACCACGCAGTTGCAGCCGAACACCTGCGCCCCCCAGGCCACCGAACGGCCGTGGTTGCCGTCGGTCGCGGTGGTCACGGTCAGCGTACGCGTCACCCGGGCATAGCGTCCGACGACGAGATCCAGTGCCGTCACCGGCACGCCCGGCACACGCGCCGTCACTTCCCGCGCCAGCAACCGCAGCACGGCATACGCCCCGCCCAGCGCCTTGAAGCTGCCCATGGCGAAGCGGGCGCTTTCATCCTTGTACCAAAGCCGGTCGATCCCCGCCTCCCGCGCCAAGCCCGGCAGGGAGCGCAACGGCGTCGGGGCATAGCCGGGCCAGGCGCCGATCTCCGCCATCGCCTCTTCGAAAGCGGCGCGGCTCAGGATCGCGCGTTCGGACGGGCCGTAGCTCCGTTCATGGTCGGCTTGCGGGTTCGAATGGAGGCGCGGCAGGCAGGAGGATGGGGAGACCGCTCGATGGGGCATGGCTTGGCTCTCCGGGCCGGCCGGTGAGCGCCGTCGTCCGCGACGGCAAATCCCGCGACCGCGCACAACGAGACCAGATGCCATCGCCCGCCGTCAAGACTCCAGCGTGGGCACGGCTGCTACCGAATGAAGCATCGACAGAACATACGGCGGCAAGGAAGGAGCACTGCGGTCAGCGCTTCCATTCGCGGCTGGACTTGATGAAATCGGTCAGGGTGACGCCGATCTTGTCGTCGATGATCGCCACCTCGCCGCGGGCGACAAGAACGCCTTCGACATAGACGTCGGTCGGATCCTTCAGATGGCGGTCGAGTTCGACGACGGCGCCGCGGCCCAGTTTCAGCAGGTCGCGGACGCGCAGCATGGCGGTGCCGATGACGACCTTGATTTCCACCGGGGCGTCGCCGATGGCGAAGGACGAAGCGTCGCCGTCGTTGGGATCGGGCGCGCCGAGCAGGTCGTCGATGTTGGCCATGGATGTCCAAGCTCCCACGCCGCGAAGGGGCGCCAATTACACGAACGGCTTACTCTACACCCCGACCGGGCAGGGGGGCAACGCCACCAACCGGCGGACTTTGCGACAAGATTGGGCTTCCCCAGCCCCGGCGCTTCGCCCACACTGTCGGCCCGCCCGCCGCGGCGGGCATCCGCCATCCTGCCGGATCATTCGTTACGATTGGGTAACGACGACTGCAGGGCAATGGCACCGACCAACCGGAACCGGGTGCACCGCGATGACAGACAGCAGCAATTCCCCGCTCGTGGACGTTTCCTGGCTGAAAAGCCGGCTCGACAGCCCCGGCATCGTCGTCTTGGACGTGCGAACCCCGCCAAACGGCGGCTTCATTCCGGGAGCGGTTCATTCCGATTACGCAACGGCCGGCTGGCGGACGGTGATCGGCGGCGGGGCCGGAATGCTGCCGGAACCGGCGGTGCTGGAGGGGCTGATCGGCGGTATCGGCATCGGCAACGGCATCCATGTGGTGCTGGTGGCGGCCGGCGCCAACGCGTCGGACATGGGCAACGCCACCCGCGTCTACTGGACCTTCAAGGTGCTGGGCCATGATGCGGTGTCGGTGCTGGACGGCGGCTTCGCTGCCTGGACCGCGGCCGGCGAACCGGTGGTTCCGCAACCGGCGGTGCGCAGTCCGACCGGCTTCTCCGCCCGTCCCCGCGAAGACCTGCGCGCCACCCTGGAGGAGGTCGAGGCGGCGTCGAAATCCGGCGCCGCACCCCTGCACGACGCCCGCTCCGCCGAGCAGTTCGCCGGCAAGGCCAAAAGCCCTCAGGCCCGTGCCGCCGGCACTGTCCCCGGCGCCGTCAACCTGGACGTCGCCCCGCTCTTCTCCGCGGCGGACCATCGCTTCGCCTCGGCCGAGACGGTGAAGGCGATGGCCGGTCAGGCCGGACTGCCGCTGCAGGACCAGCCCATCACCTTCTGCAACACCGGCCACCTCGCATCGGTGTCCTGGTTCGTGCTGAGCGAGATCGCCGGCGTGCCGGGCGTGCGGCTCTATGACGGCTCCATGTCGGAATGGAGCGCCGACCCCGAACGCCCATTGCAGACGGAGGGGTGAGTTACTTCTTGGCCCGGCGGCGGCGCAGGCGGCTGAGGTCGCTGCGCCGCACCAGCCCCAGCAGCACGGCCGCGATGGCGTACACCGCCAGTCCGACCACCGCCAGCACCAGCAGCCCCCCCATCCGCTCGAACAGCCCGGTGGCGCCCAGCCAAGGCGCCAGCCGTTCGGTCGCCACCCACAGGGCTCCGGCCATCGCGGATGCCGCGAACACCATGCGCGGCAGGTTGCGGGTCAGGCGCGCATCGGCCCGGAACAGGCCGCGCCGGTGCAGCAGCAGCGCCAGCAGACCGGCATTCGCCCAGGCGCCGACGGAGGTGGCGACCGCCAGCCCGACCTGGGCCAGCGGCCCCATCAGCGCCAGCTTCAGCGCCACATTGATGCCGACCGCCACCAGCGCCACCCGCACCGGCGTCGCCGTGTCCTGCCGGGCGTAGAAGCCGTTGACCAGGCTGCGGATCACCACGAAGGCCGGCAGGCCCAGCGCATAGGCCTGCAGGGTGAGGGCGGAGGCCGCGGCGTCCGACGGGCCGAATGCGCCGCGCTGGAACAACACCGACAGGATCGGCGTACCCGCCACCAGGAAGGCGATGGCCGCCGGCAGGGTCAGCACCAGCGACAGCTCGATGGCGCGATTCTGGCTGTCTACGGCGCCGGCCTCGTCGCCGCTCTTGATCCGCTTGGACATTTCCGGAAGCAGAACGGTCCCGACTGCGATGCCGATCACCCCCAGCGGCAGTTGGTTCAGCCGGTCGGCATAATAGAGGTAGGACACCGCCCCCGTCGGCAAGGCCGACGCGATCAGCGTGTCGGCGAACAGGCTGATCTGCGTCAGGCCCGATCCCAAGGCCGCCGGACCCAGCACCGTCAGGAACCGCTTCACGTCGGGCGACAGGCGCGGCATCACCGGACGCAAGGTCATGCCCACCCGCCGCGCGTCCCAGGCCAGATAGAGATATTGCGCCACACCGGCGGCCAGAACGCCCCAGGACAGCGCATGGCCGGCGCTGGGCATCAACGGCGTGCCGACCACCAGGGCCGCGATCAGGCAGAGGTTCATCAGGATGGGGGCGGCGGCAGCCGCGCCGAAGCGGCTCATGCTGTTCAGCACGCCGCCATAGAGCGACACCAGCGAGATCAGCAGCAGATAGGGGAAGGTGATGCTGGTGAACAGAACGGCCAGCCGGAACTTCTCCGGCTCGTCGGCGAATCCAGGAGCGAAGACCGTCATGAACTGCGGCATGAAGGCCAGCACCGCCAGCAGAAGCAGCAACTGCACGATGACCAGCAGGGTCATCACCTCGTCGGCGAAGCGGCGGGCGGCGGCGGCGCCGTCCTGCACCAGCTTGCCGGAGAACAGCGGCACGAAGGCGGAGTTGAAGGCGCCCTCCGCGAACAGGGCGCGGAAATGGTTCGGCAGCCGGAAGGCGACGAAGAAGGCGTCGGCCACCGGCCCGGCCCCCAGCAGCGCCGCGGTCAGCACGTCGCGCAGGAAACCGAACACCCGGCTGGCCAGGGTCAGGCCGCCGACGGACAGGATATGACGGAACACGATGGCAGGGTCGCTTCTGTGATGCGGATGATGCCCGGCGGCATCCTAGCGGTGCAGCCGCGTTCGTCATAGGATCGCCGCCCGCGTTCGTCCAGAACCCATCTCCCGACATCACAGGTCGAAGGCCCCGACATGCCGCAGCAAGCCCTCCCCCTGACCTATCTGGAAGCCGGCGAAGCCAATGGCGGCACGCCGATGCTGGTCCTGCACGGCCTGTTCGGGTCGGCGCGCAACTGGCAGACGCTGGCCCGCCGCTTCGGCGAATCGCGCCGGGTCTATGCGCTGGACCTTCGCAACCACGGCGGCGCACCCTGGGCCGACGGCATGAGCTATGCGGAGATGGCGGCCGACGTGCTGCGCTTCCTCGACGACCGCGGCTTCTCCCGCGCCACCGTGGTCGGCCATTCCATGGGCGGCAAGACCGCCATGGCGCTGGCCCTTGCCCATCCCGACCGGGTGGAGCGGCTGGTGGTGGCCGACATCGCCCCCGTCGCCTACACCCACACCCACGCCCCCTATGTCGCCGCCATGAAGGCCGCGAAGCTGGAGGGCGTCACCCGCCGGCCGGAGGTGGAGGCGCAGTTGGCCGACGCCGTGCCGGAGGCGCCGCTGCGCTCCTTCCTGATGCAGAATCTGGTGCTGGAGAACGGCGTCTTTTCCTGGCGGATCAATCTCGACTCCATCGGGGCGAACATGGCGGGACTGATCGGCTTCCCCGATTTCGGCGGCGCACGCTATGAAGGCCCGACCCTGTTCATCGGCGGCGGTGCGTCCGACTACATCCGGCCGGAGCATCACGACGCCATCCGCCGCCATTTCCCCAAGGCGGAAATCCGCATGATCGAAGGGGTCGGTCATTGGCTGCATGCCGAACGCCCGGCCGAATTCGCGGCGTTGGTCGAGGGATTCCTCTGATTTCCGGTCCGGACTCCCGCATTCGCGCGGGGTTGTAAGCCGAAGCAGATATTGCATCGCCCGGACGTCGGGGCTATCAAGCCTGCGCGCCTTAAAACGCGGCCTGCGAGACAACGCGGCTGCCATTCCTCGAAGGATCGACCGATCATGAGCGTCATCACCGAGATTCACGCCCGCGAAATCCTGGACAGCCGCGGCAACCCGACCGTGGAAGTGGACGTTGCGCTGGACAGCGGCGCCTTCGGCCGCGCCGCGGTGCCGTCGGGCGCCTCCACCGGTGCCCATGAGGCGGTCGAACTGCGCGACGGCGACAAGGGCCGCTTCGGCGGCAAGGGCGTGCTGAAGGCGGTCGAATCCGTCAACGGTGAGATTTACGACGCGCTCGCCGGCCTGGACGCCGACGACCAGCGCGCCATCGACCTCGCCATGATCGACCTGGACGGCACCGA
>JBKHVJ010000350.1:0-3342 GCA_046570145.1 Alphaproteobacteria bacterium | reverse complement strand
AGCACGCAGACCGGGCAGCCCGGCCCATGGATCATGCGCACATTGGCGGGCAGAAGATCGGGGATGCCGTAGCGGGAGATGGCATGGGTATGCCCGCCGCAGAACTCCATCAGATGATAGGAGCGGTCGGCCCGCACCTCCCGCGCGATGGCGGCGGCGACGTTGCGGGCAAGGACCGGATCACGGAACTCTTCGACATACTTCATGGTCGCTCCCTCTGCCCCGCCATTTCACCCGCAACACCGATCGTTCGCGTTGATACGGATCAAGGAGAGTGCTTGGAGGAGTGCCTGGGGAAGCGTCCATTCCCAAGGGCCGTTTCCCACCGGCTCCCTTCAGGCCTCGACCTTCTCCTGGTCCTTCAGCGCGACCCAGATCGCATCGAACTCCGCATGGCGCGCAGCGAACAGCGAGAGCAGATGGGGATCGAAATGCACCTTGGGATCCAGCCGGTCGTCGCCGTTCAGCAGGATGTCCACCGTCTTCTCATGGCTGAAGGACGGCTTGTAGGGACGGGCGCTGCGCAGGGCGTCGTAGCAGTCGGCGATGGCGACGATGCGGGCGGCAAGCGGGATTTCCTCGCCCTTCAGCCCATGGGGATAGCCGGTGCCGGCCCACTGCTCGTGATGGCACAGCGCAATGTCCGCGGCCATCTTCAGCCGGTCGGACGCGATCAGGATGTCGTGGCCGTAGACGGGATGGCGCTTCATCTCCGCCAACTCGCGCTCGTCCAGCCGGCCCTTCTTGTGCAGAACCGCCTGATCGACGCTCATCTTCCCGACGTCGTGCAGGGCGGCGGAAAAGCGGATCTCCGTGCAGAAGGCGCGGCTGCAGCCGGCCCAGCCGGCCAGCGCGTATGAATATTCGTTGACGCGCAGGATATGGTTGCCGGTGTCTTCGTCATGCACCTCGGCGGCGCGGGCCAGCAGGTTGACCGACACCATGAAGGCGCGCTCCGTCTCCGCCTGGAGTTCGGCGACGCGGCGGCGCTCCCTGGTCAGGGCGCGGTTGCGCTCGGTCAGGCGCTCCAGCGTCGCGGCACGCTCCAGGGCGCGGCCGACGATATGGTTGACCGGGGCGATCATCTGCTCGTGGTCGGGCAGGAAGGTCGGTTCCCCCGCCTCGCCCGGCATGGGCCGGCGATTGATCAGCTGCACCACCCCGATCGGTCGGCCGCGGGCCCCCTTCAACGCGAAGGCCATGATCGAGCGGGTGCGGAAGCCGGTGCGCTGGTCGAAGGCGGGATTGAAGCGGTAGGGCCGCTCCTCCGGAATTTCGTAGGCGTCGTCCAGCAGCAGCGTCTCGCCGGTGGCCGCGACATATCCGACGATGGAGGTCTGGTTCACCGGCACCGTGAACAGGGCCGATTTTGTGCGGATCACGTCGTTCTGGGCGCTGACCGCCTCCAGATGGCGGCTTCGCCCCTGTCCGCGCAGCATGAAGACCGTCCCGGCCTCCGCCCCCGTCACCTCACGGCATTTGCGCAGCACGCGGTCGCTCAGCGCGCGAAGCGACTGGTTCGGCGCGCTCTCGATGAACTCCATGAACTGGACGACCAAACTCACAGCGCGCCTCCCCCGATGCGCGAAGAGATTACTCCATTTGTCGCAGTTCGAAAAAGAGTCTTGCACTTTACAAAATTGCAACGCGTTTCCGGTATGCAGTCCGTGGATCGCAGCCTTCCTTCACAGGGCCATCCAGCCGCCGGCCCACAGCCAGACCGCCGCAACAGCCATCGACAGCAGCGCCATCGGCACGCCGCAGCGGGCATGCTCGACGAAGCCCAGCCGGACGCCGGACGCCGCCGCCCGTTCCGCCACGATGATGTTGGCGAGGCTTCCCGGCAGCAGCAGGTTGCCGGCCAGCGTCGACAGCAGCGCCAGCCCGTACAGCGCCCCTTCCGGCGGGTCCGGCCAGGCGGCCAGCAGCAGGATCACCGCCGGCACGTTGCCGATGCTGTTGCTGCCGGCAAGCGCCAGCGGGACCATCACCGTCAGCCGGTCGGGCAGCCATCCCGCCGCCTGCAGGTCGCCGACCAGCGCCGCCGGGATGCCGGTCAGGCCAAGCGCATGGTTGATGGCGAAAAGCGCCGCGAACAGGACCAGCAAATGCCAGTCCACCATGCCCAGCATGTCGCGGCTGGCCATGCGCCGGCTGACCATCATCACGCCGGCCACCAGCAGCACCGAATGTTCCTGCGGGATGTCGCGGGTGAACAGCACCAGCAGCGCCAGGGTCGCCGCCACCGCCTTGCCCAGCTGCCAGCGGTCGAGCGGCACAGGCGCCACCGGCCCGGCCCCAGCCGCTCCTGCTCCCGCCCCTGCTCCCGCCCCTGCTCCCACTGCCACTCCCTCGGGCTCGCCGAAGCGGCCGCGCCAGACCAGCCAGACGGTGACGTAGACGATGAGCATGGCGGCCAGCGCCGGACCGCCGCACACCGCCAGGAAGTGCCAGAAGTCGAGATGCCCGACTTGCCCGATCAGGATGTTCTGCGGATTGCCGATCACCGTCGCCGCCGAGCCGGCATTGGCGGCGCCCGCCAGCGCGATCAGGTAGGGCCGCGGGTCAAGTTTGCGCGCCAGCAGGCCCAGGCACAGCATCGGCGTCATGGCGAAGACGACCACGTCGTTCGCCAGCACCGCCGACAGCCCGCCGGCAACCAGCACGATCACCGCCAGCAGCCGCGCCGGCGACCGCGCCGCCTGCGCCACCTTCAGCGCGCACCAGTCGTAGAAGCCGCTGCCGGCATATTGCGCCGACAGGATCATCAGCCCCAGCAGGATGAAGATCGTCGGGAAAT
This sequence comes from Alphaproteobacteria bacterium, assembly GCA_046570145.1. Lineage (GTDB taxonomy): Bacteria > Pseudomonadota > Alphaproteobacteria > Azospirillales > Azospirillaceae > Azospirillum. The sequence goes on along the minus strand of JBKHVJ010000350.1, from coordinate 542 downwards.
CGACCGCCGCCACCAGCTGGCCGGTGTCGAGCGCCCCGGTCGCCAGCAGCAGGATGGCGGCGACGAGCGCGATGCCGGTGCGGTCGATGCTGAGACCGGGAAAGCGGCCCAGCGCCATGCCCAGATAGGTGGCGCCGAACAGGATCAGGATTGTGGCCGTCATTCTATGGGAAGCATTCAGTCCGGGAAGATCGGATCAGGCGGATCGATCCAGGGATATCAATCCAGGGAGATCGTCGTGCCCTCGCGCGCGGCGAAGCAGTTGGGGAACTCCACTTTCGCCGCGGCTTCGATCCGTTCCATGGTGGCGTCGTCGTGGTCGGGATCGTGGTGGAACAGGCCCAGCGTCTTCACATGGGCGGCGCGGGCGATCCGGACCGCCTCCATCCAGGTGGAATGGCCCCAGCCGACGCGTTGCGCCCACTCCTCGTCCGTATAGGTCGAATCGTAGAGCAGCAGGTCGACCCCATCCACCAGGTTCAGGATGTTGCGGTCGGGATGGTCCGGCACCGCAGTGGCATCGGCAGGCGCATGTCAGCGCT
>JBKHVJ010000349.1:0-30198 GCA_046570145.1 Alphaproteobacteria bacterium | reverse complement strand
CCCGGATGGCCGGCGCATTCGAAGCCGTCGATGCTGATGATGTCCACCCCGGCCCGCTCGGCGCTCAGCGCATGGCGGACGCTCGTGCATTTGTGCAGGATGCGGATGCCGTGCGCCTTCATGCGCTCGACGAAGGCGCGCGGGCTGTTGCCGGCCGTCTCGACGATGGTGATGCCGCTGTCGACGATGACATCCAGATAGCGCTCGTAGGGCGGCGGCGTCACCGCGGGCAGCATGGTCAGGTTCACGCCGAAGGGCCGGTCGGTCATGCCGCGGCAGCGTTGGATTTCCCGCGCCAGAGCCTCCGGCGTCGGCTGGGTCAGCGCCGTCAGGATGCCGAGCCCGCCGGCGTTGGAAACCGCCGATGCCAGTTCCGCCAGCCCGACCCACTGCATCCCGCCCTGCACGATCGGGCAGTCGATGCCCAGCAGGCGCGTCACCTCGGTCTTCATGCCGTCAACTCCTCCCCGTTCGCAGCCTTTATCGTTGCCGCCTGTCCACGGCTCCCGGCCTGCAATGCGGCACAATGGGAGTACCCGTACTTATAAACTGATCCATAAGACAAAACGGAATATGATCTTCGATCTATGATTAAAGCGCAAATCAGACAAAAATCTGGGAACCGGCTGAAAACTTACCCTATGATAATGAAAGTATAGGGTCTGATGAATATCCTGCCGTGCCGGTCGCCGCAACGCGACGTGTGCGGCTGGAGCCGGGTTTTGCATCGTGGACTGCTCAGACTGCCGTTGAACTCTCGACGGGAATCCGGCGGACTTTGGTGACAAGGGCCTGATTCGAAGGTACCCGCCGGATTGTGACCGAGACGAGCAAAGGACGATCGTGACGCCTGCAACCGGACCGGAACCGTGGCCCCAGACCATGGCGGGCAGCCTTGACCTCGACGCCTGTGCGCGCGAACCGATTCACATCCCCGGCAGCATCCAGCCCCACGGGCATCTCCTGGCGCTGGAACCCGACGGCCTGCGCCTTGTCCGGGCGAGTGCGGAGGCCGGGGCTGTGCTCAACCGCCCCCTCGAGGAGGCCTTCGGCCTGCCGATCGACCGGCTGATCGATGCCGACGGCATGCCGCCGCTCGTCCGCCGGCTGCGCGCCGCTCCGGCCGAACCGGTACAGCTCGACATCCTGCACCTGCGCGGCGGCAGCGATCACCAGGCCATCGCCCACCGGTCCTCCGGGCTGGTGATCCTGGAGCTGGAGGACCTCGCCTCCACCGGCATCGGCACGCTGGAGGCGCTCTATCCCCAGATGCGCGAAGGCATCCGGCGGATGCAGGCGTCCCATGAATTCGAGACGCTGCTGACCTGCACGGCGGCGGAGGTGCGGTCGCTGACCGGTTTCGACCGCGTCCTGATCTACCGCTTCGACGAACAGTGGAACGGCACCGTCATCGCCGAGGACGGCAACGGCCGTCTGCCCTCCTACCGCGGCCTGCGCTTTCCCGCCTCCGACATTCCGGAGCAGGCGCGGCGCCTCTATGCGCTGAACCGCCTGCGGCTGATCGCCGATGCCCGATACCGGCCGGTCCCCATCCTCGCAGTGGACCGGCATCCGGAGCCGCTCGACCTCAGCTTTTCCGTCCTGCGCAGCGTGTCGCCCGCACATCTGGAATACATGCGCAACATGGGCACGCCGGCCTCCATGTCGATCTCCGTGATGGACGGCGAGCGGCTGTGGGGCCTGATCTCCTGCCATCATGCCGAACCACGGCAGGTGTCCTTCGCCGTCCGCACCGCCTGCGACCTGCTGGGACAGGTGCTGTCCAGCCAGATGATCGCGCTTGAGCGGGCGGAGGATGCCGACCACCGCATCCGCTCCAAGAGCATCCAGGCCCGGCTGCTCGCCCATATGGCCGCGGCGGAACGCTTCATCGACGGGCTGGCGGATGACGGCGAGGATCTGCTGTCGCTGGTGAATGCCGACGGAGCCGCCATCCTGTTCGACGGCGATTGCCGCCTGATCGGCCACACTCCGCCGCAGGCGGTGGTGGAGGCCATCGGCGCGGACCTGGCAGGTCAGGGCATCAAGGACCTGTTCGCCAGCCACCAGCTGCCCGTGGAGATGGAAGCAGCCGCCGGGATGGATTCGAGCGCCAGCGGTCTGCTGGCGATCTCCATCTCGCAGTTGCATCCCAGCTACCTGCTATGGTTCCGGCCGGAGATCGTGCGCTCCATCGAGTGGGCCGGCGATCCCACGAAGCCCGTCGACGACGGCGGCAGGCTCTCGCCGCGCAACTCCTTCGAGGCCTGGAAGGAGACGGTGCGCGGCCAGTCGCTGCCCTGGCGCCATGGCGAGATCGAGGCGGCCGGAGACTTCCGCAACGCCATCGTCAGCATCGTGCTGCGCAAGGCCGAGGAAATGGCGGCGCTGAACCAGGAGCTTCGCCGCAGCAACGGCGAGCTTGCCGCCTTCTCCTACTCCGTCTCGCACGATCTGCGGGCCCCCTTCCGCCACGTCTCCAGCTATGCCGAGCTTCTGCGCTCCCGCGCCGCCGACAAGCTGAACGACCGGGAGCGCCACTATCTGGACAGCATCATCGAGGCGGCGAGTTCAGCCGGCACACTGGTCGACGGGCTTCTGCACTTCTCGCAGCTCGGCCGCGCCACGCTGGCGCGGATGGAGGTCGACGTGGCCCGGCTGGTGGAGGAGGTCCGCAACCTGCTGCAGCCCGACCTGCAGGGCCGCGACGTCCATTGGACCGTGCTTCCACTGCCCACCGTCACCGGCGATCCGACCATGCTGCGGCTGGTGGTGCAGAACCTGCTGTCCAACGCCCTGAAATATTCCCGCGACCGCGCCGAAACGGAAATCGAGGTCGGCTGCCGCAGCACGGCCGAGGCGTACGAGTTCTATGTGCGCGATAATGGGCGTGGATTCGATATGGCCTATGCCGGTAAACTCTTCGGCGTTTTCCAGCGCCTGCACCGCGAAGAAGAGTTCGAAGGCATCGGCATCGGTCTTGCCAATGTCCGCCGCATCGTGGAGCGCCACGGTGGCAGGGTGTGGGCGGAAAGCAGGCTCGACCACGGTGCGACCTTCCATTTCTCCCTGCCGCGGTCCGCAACCGCCGAATCGAGGTAGCCCAATGGCCAAGCTGAAACCGATCCTGCTGGTCGAGGACAACCCGAAGGACCTGGAGCTGACGCTGGAGGCATTCGCCGAGGCGCAGCTCGCCAACGACATCGTCGTCGCCCGCGACGGGGCGGAAGCGCTGTCCTACCTGTTCCACGAGGATGGGCAGGCGGTGTCCAAGCCGACCGACCCGAAATATCCGGCCGTCATCATCCTCGACATCAAGCTGCCGAAGGTGGACGGGATCGAGGTGCTGCAGCGGATCAAGGCCAACGACAGCACCCGCGCCATCCCCGTGGTCATGCTGACCTCCTCCAAGGAGGAGCAGGATCTGGTCCGCAGCTACCGGCTGGGGGTGAACGCCTTCGTCGTCAAGCCGGTCGGCTTCAAGGAGTTCTTCGATGCCATCCGCGACATTGGCAGCTTCTGGGCGATCCTGAACGAGCCGCCGCCCGGCTGCCATCCCCGACGTCCGCGCGGCACCTGATGACCAAGCTGCTCGACCCGCCCGTGGGAACCCCTGCGTCGGACGGCACGCCCGCCGATCCGGGGCTGCCGATTTCCTGCCGTCTCCTGCTGCTGGAAGACAACGGCATGGACGCCGATCTGGTGCGCGAGCACCTGCTGATGATCGACGACCATGATTTCGATGTCCAACGGGTCGATACCCGGCAATCTTTCATCGACGCGGTCACGAATGGCGGCCCGTACGACGTGATCCTGTCGGACTTCGATCTGCCGGATTTCGACGGCATGTCGGCGCTGGCCATCGCCCGCGAGCGGCTGCCGCGGGTGCCCTTCATCTTCGTGTCCGGCATGCTCGGCGAAGAGAACGCCATCGAGGCGCTGAAGAAGGGCGCCACCGATTACGTGGTCAAGCTGCGGATGGAGCGCCTGCAGGTCGTGGTCCGCCGCGCCCTGGTGGAAACGCGCGACCGCAACGAACTGGCCGACAAGCGCCAGGCCCTGGCGGAAAGCGAGGCGCGGCTGCGCTTCGCGCTGGAAGCCGGGCGGCTCGGCTCGTGGGAATTGACGCTGGCGGACAACCGGCTGCGCGTGTCCTCGATCTGCGCCGCCAACCTGGGCCTGTCCGACCCGGACGAACTCGCCAGCTATGACCGGTTTCTGACCTATGTCCATCCCGAGGACCGCGAGTACCAGCAGGCGATGGTGCAGCAGGCGGTGACCAGCGGCTCCCCGCTGGAAATGGAATACCGCACCGTCTGGCCCGACGGCAGCGTCCATTGGGTGCAGGTGCGCGGCCGCGCCGTCTACGACCGGGATGGCATGCCGACGGGGCTGGCCGGCGTCTCGCTGAACATCACCGACCGCAAGAAGGCGGAGGACCGTCAGCTCCTGCTGCTGGAAGAGCTGAACCACCGGGTGAAGAACACCCTGGCGATGGTGCAGTCCATCGCCAAGCAGACCTTGCGCGCCGCGCCGTCGCTGGAAGCTTTTCCGGATGCCTTCCAGTCCCGTCTGCGCGCGCTGGCACAGGCCCATGACCTGTTGACCCGCCGCCAGTGGCAGGGCGCCTCGCTGAGCGAGATCGCAGCCCTGACGCTGGAACCCCATGTCCATGCCGGCCGCGTCAAGGTCGGCGGGCCGCCGGTCAACCTGACGACCGGGGTCGCGGTGTCCCTTCACCTCGCCTTCCACGAGCTTGCCACCAATGCCGCCAAATATGGCGCCCTGTCCGCGGAGAACGGGCGGGTGGAACTGGATTGGGAGATCGCGAAGCCCCCCGCCCAGCCGCCGCTGCGCGCCGGCAAGGACGGTCACGCCGGCGCGCTGATTCTGCGATGGCGCGAGTGCGGCGGGCCGCCGGTGGTGACGCCGACCCGCCGCGGATTCGGGTCGCGCCTGATCGAACGCGGCCTTGCGCATGAGTTGGAGGGCGACGTTGCCCTTGCTTTCGACCCCGCAGGCGTGCGATGCCGGCTGGTGATCCCCCTGTCGTCGCGAGTGAGCCCGCAGTGACCGACGCGAAGATTTCCGACCTGACCGTCCTGATCGTCGAGGACGAGCCGCTGATCGCCATGAGCCTGGAGGATGCCCTGCTCGACCAGGGTGTGACCTGCCTCGGCCCGGCCGGCTCGGTGGCGGCGGCGCTGGAGATGATCGAGGCGGGCAGCTTCGACATCGCCCTGCTCGACGTCAACCTGCGCGGCGAGCGGGTCGATGCGGTGGCCGACCGTCTGGCCGTCGCCGGCATCCCCTTCATCTTCACCACCGGCCATGGGGCGGAGGGGCTGCCCGACGCCCACCGCACGCGTCCGGTGATCGGCAAGCCCTTTCGGGACATCGACATCACCGACGCGCTGGCCCGCCACCGGCCGCACTGACCGGGTCCGCCGGGATCTTCGATGAAGCCCGCTGGAAGGGGATGACCTGCCGGCGGGCTTTTCCGTTACTGCTTCTGGGGCTGGCCATGAGCGGCGCCGGCCGCGGCGCCCATGTGGTTATGGCCGTGGTCGGAGCCGCTCTGGCCTGCAGCCTCGACGGCGAGTTCGACCTCGACGGTGCCGGCCTTCTCGAAGCGCAGGGTCAGCGGCACGCGCTCGCCCTTCACGAGCGGCTTCTTGAGACCGAGCAGCATGACGTGCAGCCCGCCCGGCGCCAGCTTGACCGATTCACCGGGAGCGACGGCGATGAAGGAGACCTCCCGCATCTTCATCACGCCATTCTCGTTCAGATGGGTGTGCAGTTCAGCCTTTTCCGCGGCGGGGGTGGAGGCGGCGACCAGCCGGTCTTCCGCCGAACCGGTGTTGGTCAGCGACAGATAGGCGCCGCCGTTGGGCGCCGACGGCGCGGTGGCGCGCGCCCAGGGATGGCCGATGTCGATGGGACCGGCCTTGTAGCTGTGGGCCAGTGCGGCACCGGCGCCGAACAATGCGAGAGCGGTGGCGATGCCGAGAATGCGCTTCATTGAGGTGTTCTCCTGGAGAGGGATGTGGGCATGGCATGCGGCCGGCTCGAATCCCTCTGGGATCGGGGCACGCAGTGCACAGCGGCAATGGATGGCTGAATAGGAAGATCAGGCGTGCGACGGGGGCGCGCGGGCCTGGAGCGTCGACAGGAACCAGCCCGCGGCAACGCGTTCGCCCGGCAGCAGGCGAGAGTCGGAGGCGACGGCCATGGCCGGCTCGACCGTCAGCGGCGGGGGCGGCAGGGAAAGTCCGCTAACCAGCGGGCAGAGCGGGCAATGGCCGCTGCCGAAGGGTGTCGGGTCGGAGGTGCCGCCATGGCTGTCGCCGGCGTCCCGATCCGTGCCGATTGCGCTGAAACCGTACTCCGCAGGATCGACATCGATCGTCGCGAAGCCGCCGGCCGAACAGATCTGCAGGGGTGTCGTCTCTCCAGTCCGGGCGGCCATTGCGACGGGCATCCAGCCCCAGGCGATGACCTGCAGCAACAGCGCGGCCATCCCGGCCAACAGGCCGAGCCTCCGCACCCGCCGCACCGTGCACCGACCGAACGCCATCCGGCTCCGCCGCCTTTCGACACCGCCGGACCAAGCCGGCACCGAAGGCACCATAACGCACCCGGTCCGACCGGACGAGGGGCAAATGCACCGGCATCCGGCAGGTCTCACGCCAGCAGGCGGAAGGCCGGCTCCGGGCGGGACAGCAGGTCGCGGCGCAACGCTTCGATGGTGGCATCGCCGCGGGCCGCGCGGGGGATGGGCACCGGCACCTCGGCCACCACCCGCCCCGGCGATGGTGCCAGCAACAGCAGCCGGTCGGCGAGCGCCAGCGCCTCGCGCAGATTGTGGGTCACCAGCAGGACGGTGGTCGGCCGCCGGTCCAGCAATCCCGCCAGCAGCGCACGCAGCCGCAGCGCGGTGGGCTCGTCCAGCGAAACGAAGGGCTCGTCCATCAGCAGCAGGTCGGGTTCCACCACGAAGGCGCGGGCCAGCGCCACCCGCCGCGCCATGCCCAGAGACAGCTGGGTCGGGAAGCGGTCGGCGAAGGGCGTCAACTCCAGCGCGTCAAGCATGGCGTCGACCGCCGGCCCCTTGCGCTGCGCCCGCGGCAGGACCAGCGCCAGGTTCTGCCGCACGGTGCGCCAGGGCAACAGCCGCGGTTCCTGGAACACATAGCCGAGCCGAGCCGGTTCGCCATCGGGGCGCGTGCCGATGCCGACCTCCCCCTCGAAGGCGCGGTCCAGCCCGGCGACGATGCCGAGCGCCGTCGTCTTGCCGCAGCCGCTGGGGCCGACCAGGGCCACGACCTCCCCCGCCGCCGCGGACAGCGACAGGCCGCGCACGGCCTCCACCGCGCCGAAGCGCTTGGAACGGATGTCAAGCGTCAGCGGGCAAGCGCCGCCAGCGCTGGCAGCGCCGCTCGACCGGTTGGAGGACGCCGTATTCCAAAAGCTGGACCACGGCCACGAACGCGACGGTGTAAGCCAGGATTCCTGCGACATCGAACGTCTGGAAAAGGAGGTTGATCTGGAATCCGACACCGTCGCTGCGGCCCAGCAGTTCGACCACCAGCACGATCTTCCAGATCAGCGCCAGTCCCGACCGCGCGGCAGCGGCGATGGTGGGGGTGAGTTGCGGCAGCAGCACATGGCGCAGCCGGTCGGCGGGCGACATGCGATAGACGCGGGCCATGTCGATCAGCCCCTCGTCGATGGCGCGCGCGCCGGCACGCACCAGGACGACCGTGTTCGGGATCTTGTTGACAGCCACGGCACCGATGGCCGCAACCTCGGTCAGGCCGAACCAGACATAGGCCAGCACGATCACCACCAGAGCCGGCAGGTTCAGGAAAAAGACCAGCCACGGCCCGAACAGCCGGTCGATCAAGAGCGAGCGGCCCATCGGCACCCCCAGCGCGACGCCGATGGACATGGCCAGCGCGAAGGCGCCCAGCACCCACAGCAGCGTGACGCCGAGATGATGGAACAACGCGCCGCTCTCCGCCTCGCGCAGCAGGGATTGGGCGACCGGCAGCGGTCCCGGCAGCAGGCGACCGCCGACCAGCATCGCCGCCGCCTGCCATACGGCTAGCAGGAGCAGGATCGACAGCAGCGGCATCAGGGCGCGGCGCACCGGCTATGCCCCGCCGGTCCAGAAGGTGCCGGGCGCGATGGTCGCCGCGTCGCCGACGAGATCCCGCCCGCCGAGCCGGGCCAGCAGCGCATAGAGCTGCGCGGCACCGGCCTGTTCCTCCGCGGTCCAGCGGCTGGGGATGCCCTCGCGGTAGCGGTCGCGCAGGGTGCGGAAGGTGGCGTCGTCCTCCGCCTGCATCAGCGGGGCCAGCCGGTCCCAGGCGGCATCCGATTGCGCCAGCAGCGCCTTCGCCTTGCCGGTGGCCGCCTGGAATCCGGCAAGGGCGGCCGGGTTGGCGCGCGCCCATTCCTCGCGGAAGACATAGCCGATGGACGGGACGGAGGCCGGCTGGCCCAGAGCCGTGAGCATGTCCGACACCGTGACCAGCACGCGCATCCCCCGCGCCTCCAGCCGGGCGGCGAAGGGCCAATGGGTCAGCACGGCATCCAGGTCGCCGTCAGCGACCTTGCTGTTCAGCAGCGGCGGCGCGCCGAAGAAGGGCTGGGCGTCGCGGTCGAGCGCAAGGCCGTGCCGGTCGCCGGCCAGCGCCTTCAGCAGGAGCCAGCTCTTGTCCAGCGGGCTGCCGGCAACGCCGATGCGCTTGCCGCGCAGGTCGGCGATCCCGGAGATTGCGGAGCCGGCCGGCACCACCAGCGCACCGACGGCGGTCGAATAGGGGATGAAGGACAGGACCTCCCCCTTCGTGCGCATTCGCGACACCCACAGCCAGTCGGAGACGATGACCTCCACCCCGCCCGCCTGCAGTGCGACCTGCGTGGCCGGATTGCCGGCCAGTTCCACCAGCCGCAGGTCGATCCCCGCCTGCTCGTCGAAGCGGTTGGCGCGGACGGTGTCGAGTTCCCAGCTGACCGTGCCGAACTTCAGCACCCCGGCGCGGACGACCGGCCGCTCGGCGGCGAAGCCGGGCCGGACCGTGGCCGAGGCGACCAGCGCGCCAGTGGCCAGCGCGCCGGCAGCCAGCAGCGTCGCCCGTCTCGTACAGCCTGCCGACATGGTCCGGTCCCCGGCGTCTGGTTGAACCCTCAGTCTAGGGGTATTGCGGATGGTTCGTACATTCAACGATAGGAGGATGGGGCGGAATATGCGGAGGTGCCGGCCTTCGACTCCCCCGCCCCGCCCCCAGCGCCGTCACTGATCGTAGGTGCCCGCCCCGATGATGTAGTTGCCGTCGCGGGTGACGTAGGAATGCTTGTGCTCGACCTTGTTGCTCTGGCGGTTCAGCCAGACATAGTCGATGACGGCGCTCGGCTTCTCCTTGGTCTCGGTGATCATCGCCTGGACGATGGGCTTGCCTTCGGCGTCCTTCAGATCGGCCGCCTCGGAACCGGCAAGGCGCGGATTGGCACCGGAGGCCACGTAACGGCCATTGGTGTCGAAGACGAAGACATACAGTTCGCCACGGCGGAAGCTGCCCTTCGGGTCCTGGAACGCCTTGGTGGCTTCCTCCGGCCCCTTGGCCTTCAGATAGGCGACGGCGTCGGCGACCAGCGACTTGGCCTGTTCGGGGGTGGCGCGGTCGGCGGCGAACGAAACGGCGGCCGGTGCGGCCAGCAGGGCGGCGGCGACAGCGGCCAGGGAAGCGGTTCTGCGAATGGTTCTGCGGATCATGGATGACCACCTTCAGGGAAGTAAAACGGGAGCGGAAAGCCAGTGGCTGGCAATGGGGTGCAGGGGCTCAATCCTCGTGCACGGTTTCCAGCCAGGAGCGGATCGACCACAGCGCTTCCTGCCCCAGCGCCTCGCCGAAGGCCGGCATGTAGGTGACGCCATTGCGGATCGAGCCGTTGATGACGCGCTCCTTGAACCACTCGTCTCCGGCATCGCCCTTCTCCAGATAGCGCAGGTCGGGAGCGATGCCGCCGGACACGGCGCCCAGCCCGTGGCAGCGCGCGCAGTTCTGGTTGAAGGCGGAGGAGCCGATCTCGATGGCGCGCTGGTTGCTGCGGTAGGGGTTGCTGTCGCGCCACTTGTCGCCCAGCTTTTCCAACCCGGTGATGTCGACCGCCTGCGGCACCACATCGCCATGGGCGTAGACAAGGCCCGGAAGCGCCACAGCACCGACCAGACCAACCACGGCTGCAATCCGAAGAATCCGTGCATTCATGGGTAAGACGTTCCCTCTGTTTCTCGCCGCCCTGCGGCTTCTGCTTCACATGGGCGGACGTTATCAGCAGTGGGGCAGGCGAATAATTGGACTATGGTAGGACACAACTGAACTGGAGAAGGATTCAAATGGCCGGACTTTACGCATGGAAATGAGCGGACCGGATCGCTCCGGTCCGCCCCTTCCCTGCCGGCCTTTCAAGCCGGTCGGGGACGATCAGGCCTTGGGCAGCTTGAAGACCCAGAGCGAGCCGCCCTGGTTGATGTCCTTCACCAGCTTGGCGACATCGCCGCCCCACAGCGGCACGGCACCGCCCCAGCCGGAAACGACGGCGACATACTGCTCGCCATCCATCTTCCAGGTGACCGGGCTGCCGACCACGCCGGAGCCGGTCTGGAACTTCCAGACCTCGTTGCCGGACTTGGCGTCGAAGGCCTTCAGGAAGCCTTCCGGCGTGCCGGTGAAGACGAGGTTGCCGGCGGTGGTCAGGACGCCGCCCCACAGCGGGGCCGGGTTCTTGTATTCCCAGACGATCTTGCCGGTCTTCGGATCGACCGCGCGTAGCGCGCCGATGTAATCGTCGTACAGCGGCTTGATGGTGAAGCCGGCACCGAGATAGGCAGCACCCTTCTTGTAGGTGATCGGTTCGTTCCAGATGTCCATGCCCCACTCGTTGGCCGGGACATAGAACAGCTCGGTCTGCGGGTTGTAGGCCATCGGCATCCAGTTCTTGGCGCCGAGGAAGGCGGGGGCCGCGAAGACCGACTTGCCCTTGGCGTCGCCGCTGCCCTGGGCCGGGGCGCCCGGACGGTTGTCGTCGATGTAGATCGGCCGGCCGGTCTCGATGTCTATGCCCTTGGCCCAGGTGATCTTGGTGACGAAGGGCGTGGCGTTGATCAGCTTCCCGGTGTTGCGGTCGATGACATAGAAGAAGCCGTTGCGGTCGGCCTTGCCGCCGGCCTTGATCACCTTGCCGTCCTTCTTCAGGTCGAAGGACACGAACTCGTTCACGCCGTCGAAGTCCCAGCCGTCATGCGGCGTGGTCTGGTAGTGCCACTTGATCTCGCCGTTGTCCGGATTGATGGCGAGCGTGGAGGAGGTGTAGAGATTGTCGCCGGGGCGCAGGTGCGAATTCCACGGCGCCGGGTTGCCGGTGCCGAAGAACAGGCTCTTGGTCTCAGGATCGTAGGTGCCGCCCAGCCAAGTGGCGCCGCCGCCGGTCTTGTACATGTCGCCCGGCCAGCTGGCGTTGGTCTTGCCGGTGACGGTCGACTCCTTGCCGTTCAGCATGCCCATGTTGCCTTCGATGGTCGGGCGCTGCCAGACCAGCTCTCCCGTCTCGGCATCGCGGGCCTCGACCATGCCGATGACGCCGAACTCGCCACCGGAATTTCCGGTGATGATCTTGCCGTCGACGATCATCGGGGCGGCGGTGTTGGAATAGCCTTCCTTGTAGTCCTGCAGCTTCTTGTTCCAGACGACCTTGCCGGTCTCGCGGTTCAGCGCGACGAGGCGGGCGTCCAGCGTGGCGAAGTAGATCTTGTCCTTGTAGATCGCAGCACCGCGGTTCACCACGTCGCAGCAGGGCATGATGCCGTCGGGCAGGCGGTGGTTGTATTCCCACTTCTTCTGGCCGGTGCGGGCATCGACCGCATAGAGGCGGGAATAGGAACCGGTGACGTAGATGGTGCCGTCATAGACGATGGGCTGGGCTTCCTGCCCGCGCTGCTTCTCGCCGCCGAAGGAGAAGGACCAGACCGGGACCAGCTTCTTGACGGTGTCGGCGTTCAGGTCGGTCAGCGGGCTGAAGCGCTGGGCCTGCGGACCCATGCCATAGGTCAGGACCGCTTCGGTGTTGGTGGCGCTCTTCAGCAGATCGTCGTTGGATGGGCCTTCGGCGGCGAGAACGCCGGTGGCGCTGAACGCGGTCAGCGAGGCTGCCAGGGCGAGACTTATAACCAGACGCTTCATGTGCGGTTGCCTCCCAATACTGATGATGACGGCACCGCCCGGGCAAGGTCCGACCGTTGCCGCAGGACGGGCGGGTCCGGCGGTGCTGGGCGGGATCGGGGCGGCAATCAGGATGTTGGCGGCCGCAAGGGCCGCGTCGCTTCACGATATCGGCAGTGTAGACGGATGATCGGTTGGGTAAATTGTCGGATAGTAGCAGGCGCAAGCGTCAATTGACTTTGGGAAGGCTCTCCTGCTCGATCTTCGGCCAGAGATGGGCGACGGAGCGGCGATACTCTTCGCGCAGCACGTCGAGCACTGCGAACCGTTCCGGAATCGGCAGCTCCAGCGCTTCCGCCATGTCCATTCCGGACTCCACCGCATGGCGCAGCGTGCCGTCCAGCCAGGTCAGCCAGTCGCGGGTCTGGGCGACGCAGGCCTTGTCGGGACGGATGTTGCCGTGGTTGGGCACCAGCAGCCGGATGTCCAGCGCATCCACCGCGTCCAGCTCCTTCAGCCAGTCGACGATGGTGGCATGGGGCGTGGTGGGGGTGCGGTTGCAGAAGACGACGCCGCCGGCGAACAGCACGCCGGTCGTCTCGTCCAGGATCATCAGATCGGCGGCGGTATGGCCGGCGAGCGGGATCAGCCGCAGCCGGTGGTCGCCGAATTTGACGGTGGAGCCATAGACCGGCTCGGTCGGCACCGTCACCTCGGTCCCGCGCATCCAGTCGCCGACCAGCCGGTACATGTTGTCGGCGATGCCGTTCCCCTCCTCCTGGATGCCGGCGATGGTGCCGGGCAGCGCCGCGACCGGCACGTCGGCGAAGGCCTGGGAGCCCAGCCAGTAATCGGGGTGCAGGTTGCTGACGAAGACCTTGCGGACCGGCTTGTCGGTGACCTTGCGGATGGCGGCGCGCATCTCCTCGCCATAGCGGCGGGACGGACCGGTCTGGATGACGATCACCCCGTCGTCGGTGACGATGAAACCGGAATTGAGGATGTTGCCGCCGTTGGCGCGGGTGAAATGCTTGGTCGATCCCTCGAACACATAGGTGTCGGCGGCGATGCGCGTCGGTTTCAGGTCGTAGGTCAGCGGGCCGGCGGCCAGTGCGGCGGTTGTGAGACCGGCGGCGAAAGCGGCGGCGAGCGCCAGCCGGCGCAGAAGCTTCGTCGTCATTGTCCGAGGCTCCGCAGCGGGTCGGCCGGGCGCAGCGTCATTGCCGGCCGGGCGCCGGGCGGCGGCATCGGGATGATCGCGTCGATCTCGCCGCCCTGGTTGTCGCGGCCGCGCAGCACAAGCGCCCTGGCATCCGGCGGCGGACGGAGGTCCAGCGAATAGACCGGGTTTTCCGACACCGGCTCCAGGCTGTCGATCCGCGCCAGTTCGGACGGACCGCCGGGGGTCTGCGCCTGCACCGTCAGCGTCTCGACGAAAAAGGCGGGGATGCCGTCGACGAGGCCGGTGTCGTTGGGATGGCGGATGCGCAGCCGCAGCCGCGCCACCCCGTCCGCGTCCGCCGGCCACAGCCGGGCCTGCACCTCGCCGACATGGTCGGCCCAATCCTTCTGCGCGTAGGACACCGGCGGGGCGCTGCAGCCGCCGCCCGCCGCATCGACCAGGACGCCCGACACATGCCAGACGCCATCGGCGGTCCGCGCCGCGCCGCGCACGGCGGTCGCCTGCTGGATCTTGATGCGGGTGGCGATGTAGGGCGCGGCGGTGCCGGGGTGATAGCGCAGGATCAGCGGGAAGGGGTTGAGGTCGGCGATCGCCAGCATCTCCACCACCTGCCCCAGGGCCGTGGCGTCGACGGACAGCGGCACGGCGCGCGTGTCTTCCGCCGAGGCGGGGGCCGTGACCTTCACCGCGCTGTCGAACACCACCGGCGCGCCGGCGAAATACTGCTCGCGCAACGCCTCCCACATGACGGAGTTCAGCGGGTCGGACGGAGAGGCCGCGGCGTATGCGGGGGCGGCTGCCATCAGCAGCGCCGCGGTCAGGTGGCTTCCGAGCAAGGCGTGTCGCATGCAACTCCTCCCCATCGCCCCCTCACTCCACCAGCGGGGGCGGGGTGTGGGTGGCGCCGTAGCTGGCGAAGATCTTCGCCATCGTCCCGTCCTCGGTCAGTGCGGTCACCGCGTCGCCGATGGCATAGACGAGATCGCGGGAATTCTCCTTGGTCGCCATGCCGACGTTCCAGCTCGACGTCATCATCCCCGGCAGGGTCACCGTCGTGATCGGGAACTGCTCCGCCCGTCCGCCCAATGCCGCCTGAACCTGGCTGAGCGGCGCCAGCACCGCGGCGGCCTCGCCGGAGGTCAGCTTCTCGATGGCGGCCTCGGGCGTCGGGCAATGGATGATGCGGCTGCGCAGCCGGCCTCCCTGCAGGCCCAGCAGGAAGAAGTCGGGGATGCTGTCGATCTCCACCGCGATCGGCTCGTCCGGCAGGGTCGCCAGCATGGCGGAACGCACCCGCTGCGGATTGCGGGCCAGCGCGAACACCTCGTGATGATAGGGGGCGAACAGCACCGCCTCCGGGTTCATCAGGCCGAACTGCTTGTCGTAGGGGATGTGCATCATGATGTCGGCCAGCTCGCCGCCGAACAGGCTGCCGCGCCAGACCGCAACGCGCAGATCGTCGGACACGGTTTCCCCGGCGATCTGCTCCACGATATCGGCCTTCACGCCCAGCTTTCCCGCGATCGCCCTGGCAAGATCCACGTCGATGCCGACCAGGGTTCCGTCCTGCTGGAAGGAGAAGGGCCGGAAATCGCGGTAGACGGCGACCCGCAGCCGGCCGCGCTCCATCACCTCGTCGAGCGGACGGGCGGCAGCGTTCCGTGGGACAGCCGACCCGACCGACGCCCCGATGGCGGCACCGGTTGCGGCAAGTCCGGAGAGAAAGCGGCGACGGGTGACGGGCGCCATCGGAGGTTCCGGCAGTGGTTTCCTGATCGAACGGAAGCCAGGATAGCGATTGGTCCGCAATGCCAATAATTGGACTTTCGTACAAGATGCGGCGTTGCGGTGACCGCTTTGCGGGCGCCGCGCCCCTTCCGGCCCCTGTCCATCCTCCCATAGTCGCATTCCGAAGCCGGGATTCGCCGGATAGGCTGCACTCCAAACTGTTTGCGTTCCGACGGATGCGATGACGAAGACCCGCCTGCTCCTCAGCCTGTCGCTGGCCACACTCGGCGCCGTTCTGCTCGCCGGAATGCCCGCTGCCGCCCAGCAGGATGCCGGGGCGGATACCGGCGAGATCCGTATCGGCTTCCTGTCGCAGACGCCGGAACCGCCGCCCTCCGTCGCCAACCCGGACGAGCCGCCGTCCGACGACGGGCTGGCCGGCGCCGCGCTGGCCATCGCCGACAACAACACCACCGGCAAGTTCCTCAAGCAGTCCTTCCTGCTGGACAGCGTCGAGGTTCCGCCGGACGGCGATGCCGCTGCGGCCCTGCGCGAGTTGGCGGGACGTGGCGGGCGCTTCATCGTCGTCGACGCGCCGGGTGCGACGGTGGAAGCGCTGTCGAAGCTGCCGGAAGCGCGCAACCTGCTGATTTTGAATGCCAACGCACCGGACGATTCACTGCGCGGCGGCGGCTGCGCGCCCAACCTGCTGCATGTGGCGCCCAGCCGCGCGATGCTGGCCGATGCGCTGGGGCAATATCTGGTGAAGAAGCGCTGGCCACGCTGGTTCCTCGTCACCGGCCGCCGGCCGGAGGACAAGCTCTATGCCGACGCCGTCCGCCGCACCGCCAAGCGCGTCGGCGCCCAGATCGTGGCGGAGAAGGACTGGACCGCTGAAAGCGACGTGAACCGCACGGCGGAGGCGGAAATCCCCGTCTTCACCCAGGCCAAATCCTACGACGTGCTGATCGTCGCCGACGAGGTCGGAGAGTTCGGCGATTACCTGTCCTACCGCACCGCCGATCCGCGCCCGGTGGCCGGCACCCAGGGGCTGGTGCCCACGGTCTGGCACCGCACCCACGAACAATGGGGGGCGGCGCAGCTGCAATCCCGCTTCAAGTCGGCGGCCAAGCGCACGATGACCGCCCGCGACCACAATGGCTGGACCGCCGTCCGCGTGGTGGGGGAGGCGGCAGCCCGTGCCCGCACCGCCGACCCGGACCGGCTGATCGCCTTCATCCAATCGCCCGACTTCACCATGTCCGCCTTCCGCGGCGCGCCGCTGACCCTGCGTCCGTGGGACGGGCAGCTGCGCCAACCGGTGCTGCTCGCCGCCGACCGCTCGGTCGTGTCGGTGTCGCCGCAGGAGGGCTTCCTGCACCCGCGGACCGAACTGGACAGCCTGGGCTACGACCAACCTGAAACACTCTGCAAGACGCGAGGGAAGAAGACGCCATGACATCCGCCCGCCTGCCCCGGTTACCCGTAGCCGCTTCCCTGCTTACGGCTTCCCTGCTGACCGCCGTCCTGGCGTCCGCCGCGTCGGCCCAGACCATCTATGTGTCGAACGAGAAGGACAACAGCCTGTCGGTGATCGACGGCAAGACGCTGGCGGTGGTCGACACCATCAAGGTGGGCAAGCGCCCGCGCGGCATCACCCTGTCGAAGGACGGCACCCAGCTGTTCATCTGCGCCAGCGACGACCATGCGGTGCAGGTTCTCGACCTCGCCACCAAGAAGGTGGTGCACAACCTGCCCTCAGGCGAGGATCCGGAACAGTTCGCGCTGAGCCCCGACGGCAAGAGCCTGTTCATCGCCAACGAGGACAGCAACGTCGTCACCGTGGTCGACGTGCCCGCGCGCAAGGTGGCCTTCCAGGTCGATGTCGGGGTGGAACCGGAGGGGATGGACGTCAGCCCCGACGGACGCTGGGCCGTCAACACGTCGGAGACCACCAGCATGGTCCACTGGATCGACGTGGAGAAACGGCAGGTCACCGACAACACCCTGGTCGGCCCCCGCCCGCGCCATGCCGAGTTCACCAAGGACGGCGCGCAGCTGTGGGTGTCGTCGGAGATCGGCGGCACCGTCAGCGTCATCGACACCGCCACGCGGCAGGTCACGAAGACCATCGACTTCCGCATCAAGGGTGTCGCCAAGGACCGCATCCAGCCGGTGGGCGTCAAGCTGACCGACGATGGCCGCCATGCCTTCGTGGCGCTGGGTCCGGCCAACCATGTCGCGGTGGTGGACGCCAAGACCTTCGAGGTGAAGGATTACCTGCTGGTCGGCCGCCGCGTCTGGCATCTGGCGCTGACGCCCGACCAGAAGACGCTCTACACCACCAACGGGGTCAGCAGCGACGTGTCTGTGATCGATGTCGACAGCCTGAAGGTGACGAAGTCGATCAAGGTCGGCCGCTATCCCTGGGGCGTCGTCGTCAAGGGCTGATGGGAAGAGGGAGCAGCAGGATGACGGTGCCGGCACTGGAGGTGGAGGGGCTGCGCCACAGCTATGGCGGGGAGCGCCATGCGCTGGAGGATGTCGGGTTCCGGGTGATGCCGGGCGCCTTCACCTGCCTGCTAGGCCCCAACGGGGCAGGAAAGAGCACGCTGTTCGCGCTGGCCACCGGGCTGCTTCGGTCAACCTCGGGCCGGGTGCGCATCTACGGCCACGACATGGCGCAGGCGCCCGGCGAGGCGCTGGCCCGGCTGGGCGTGGTGTTCCAGCAGCCAACCCTCGACCTCGACCTGACGGTGGTGCAGAACCTGCGTTACTTCGCGGCCCTGCACGGCATCGGCCGGCGCGAGGCCGACCGGCGGATCGAGACGGAGCTGACCCGCCTGTCCCTGTTCGAGCGGCGGGGCGAGAAGGTCCGCGCCCTGAACGGCGGGCATCGCCGGCGGGTGGAGATCGCCCGCGCCCTGCTGCACCGCCCATCCCTGCTTTTGCTGGACGAACCGACGGTCGGGCTGGACATCCCCGCCCGCCGCACGCTGATCCGCCATCTCCATGCTCTGTGCGAGGGAGAGGGCATCGCCGTTCTGTGGGCCACCCACCTGATCGACGAGATCGACCCGGCCACCGACCATGTGGTGGTCCTGCACCGTGGCCGGGTGCGGGCCAGCGGCCCGGTCGCCGCGGTGAATGCCGAGACCGGCTGCGCCACGGTGGCGGAGAGTTTCGACCGGTTGACCGCCGCCAAACCGGTCGCCGACCCGAGCGCCGATGTGGGCGCGAATGCGGAGGCCGCGGCATGAGCGGATGGTGGATCGCTTTCCAGGGGATCGTGGCGCGCGAGGTCCTGCGCTTCGTCCACCAGCGCGAGCGCTTCCTGGGCGCCCTGGTCCGGCCGCTGGTCTGGCTGTTCGTCTTCGCGGCGGGTTTCCGCGCGGCGCTCGGCATCGCCATCATCCCGCCCTACGAGACCTACATCCCCTACGAGACCTACATCGTGCCGGGGCTGATCGGCATGATCCAGCTGTTCAACGGCATGCAGGGTTCGCTGTCGATGGTCTACGACCGCGAGATGGGCAGCATGCGCATCCTGCTGACCAGCCCGCTGCCGCGCGGCTTCCTGCTGCTGGCACGGCTGTTGGGCGGGGTGGTGGTGTCGGTGCTGCAGGTGGCGGCCTTCCTGCTGATCGTCCGGCTCTACGGCATCCACCTGCCGGCCTGGGCGCCGCTGACCGTGCTGCCGGCCCTGCTGCTGAATGGGCTGATGCTGGGCGCGCTCGGCATGGTGCTGGCCTCCACCATCCGGCAGTTGGAGAATTTCGCCGGGGTGATGAATTTCGTCGTCTTCCCCCTGTTCTTCCTGTCCTCAGCCCTCTATCCGCTCTACCGCATGGAGGAGGCCGGGCCGCTGCTGTGGTGGCTGTGCAGCCTGAACCCCTTCACCCATGGGGTGGAGCTGATCCGCTTCGCGCTGTACGGGCAGGTGGATGGGCTGGCGCTTGCCGTCGTCGCCGGCGCCACCCTGCTGTTCGCGGCGCTGGCGGTGCGCGGCTACTCCCCCGCCCGCGGCATGGGATCGCGGGCGCCGTCGACGGCTGGGTGAAACATCACGCCGCGTCGTGGAAGATGATGCCCAGCGTGAAGCGCTCGCCCGATCTGACCGGGCTGACGCCATGGCGGTGGCGGACCCGGTAGGGGCCGCGGCTGCCCTGAACCGGGCGCTGGTCCACGGCGAAGATCACACCCTCCCCCAGCCCCAGCGGCACGACGGTGGCGCGCGACTGCATGCGGGGGCGCTGTTCGGTCAGCACGAATTCGCCGCCGGTGAAGCCGCTGCCGGGCTCCGACAGCAGGATGGCGATCTGCAGCGGGAACACCGTCTCGCCATAGAGGTCCTGATGCAGGCAGTTGTAGTCGCCGGGGCCGTATTTCAGCAGAAGCGGCGTCGGGCGCGTCTGCCCCGCGGCATGGCAGCGCTCCAGGAACTCCGCATGCTCCGCCGGATAGCGGGTGTCGAGCCCCATCGCCGCGGCCCAGCGGTTGGCGACCGGCGCCAGCCGGCGGTAGAGCGGCGCCCGCAGGGCAGTGATCGGGTCCGGCAGCGGGTGGGTGAAGTATTTGTACTCCCCCTTGCCGAAGCCGTGCCGTTCCATCACCACCCGGCTGCGGAACGGCGCGTCCTGCGGATAGAGACCGGTCAGCGCCGCACAGGCCCCTGCATCCAGAAGCGGCCCGGTCAGGGCATGCCCGCCGGCGTCGAGGTCCGCCCCGATGCGGCCCCAGTCCAGATCGTCCACCGCCGTCACCGCGCCAACTCCTTGCGGTCTTCCGCCCGCTCCCTCTCCAACAGGTCGCGCTTGCGCTCCACACCCCAACGGTAGCCGGACAGGCCGCCGTCGGAGCGCACCACCCGGTGGCAGGGGATGGCGACCGCCAGCGGGTTGGCGCCGCAGGCCCGCGCCACCGCCCGCACCGCCGCCGGCTCGCCGATGGCCCTGGCGATCTCTGCGTAGCTGGCGGTCCGCCCGGCGGGGATCGCCCGCAAGGCCTGCCAGACCCGCTGCTGGAAGGCGGTGCCGCCGATGTCCAGCGGCAGGGCAAGCCCGGTTCCCGGCGCCTCGACCAACCCCACCACCTGCGCCACGGTCGCCTCGAAGCCCGCGTCGCCGCCGATCAGCTCTGCCTTGGGGAAGCGGTCCTGCAGGTCGCGCAGCAATGCCTCCGGATCGTCGCCCAGCAGGATGGCGCAGACCCCGCGTTCCGTCGCCGCCACCAGGATGGAGCCGAGCGAGCAGGCACCGACCGCGAAGCGGATCGCCTCCCCCGCCCCGCCGCGACGGTAGGCGGTGGGCGTCATGCCCAGCCTCGCGCCCGCCGTCTCGTAGAAGCGGCCGGAAGAGCCATAGCCGGCCTCGTAGATCGCCTCGGTCACACTCCCCGACCCCTGCAGGCTGCCGGCGACACGGGCGGCGCGGCGGGCCTCGGCATAGGCGCGCGGGGTGACGCCGGTCGCCTGCTTGAAGATGCGGTGGAAATGGTGCGGGCTGAGCCCGGCGGCGGCGGCGAGCCGGTCCAGCGGCGGCACCTCCTCCACCTCGTCGATCAGGCGGCAGGCGCGGGCGACGGCGTCCGCCCGGCGCTCGGTCTGGCTCTGGCCGTCCGGGCGGCAGCGCTTGCAGGGGCGGAAGCCCGCCCGCTCGGCCTCGGCGTTGGTGTCGTAGAACACGACGTTCTCGGGCCGGGCCGGGCGCGCGGCACAGCTGGGACGGCAATAGACGCCGGTGCTGCGGACCGCATAGACGAACCGCCCGTCGGCAGCCGGATCGCGGCGGCGCAGGGCGTCCCAACGGGCGGCGTCGGTGTCGGCAATAGCGGGTGCGGCGGTATC
The DNA here is from genome assembly GCA_046570145.1 of Alphaproteobacteria bacterium. Taxonomy (GTDB): domain Bacteria; phylum Pseudomonadota; class Alphaproteobacteria; order Azospirillales; family Azospirillaceae; genus Azospirillum. The sequence goes on along the minus strand of JBKHVJ010000349.1, from coordinate 9,215 downwards.
GAGTGCGACGGTCATTGGTCCTTCTCCCTCCCCGAACCATACAGGCTTGGTGGCGCGTTGAGGGGGCAGTGTGGAGCGGCGGAGGGCCGAGCGCACTCCGCCGCTTGCTATCGAATTGCGCTTTCCTTCTTTCTCCGCTTTGCCTTGCGAACGATCGCCTCGATGCAATCCAGAACGCGGTCGGCGTTGGCGAGCCGCCGGTCGGCGTTGGAGGCATCCAGCGCGGCGGTCAGCCGGTCGCCTTGGGCGCGCAGCAGGCCCTTGGAGCGCTTCGCCAGCGTCGCCGCCCGCTTTTCGGCTCGGTCCCCGCGCAGGGTCGCCGCCACGCCGGCCGGACCGCAGCCGAGCGAGGCGATCCCCAGCGACCGGCAGCGGCAGCGCAGGGATGCGATGGCCAGCAGGCGCTCCACCGGGTCGGGCAGCGGGCCGAAGCGGTCCTCCATCTCCTCGCGCAGGGACTCCAGCTCGCCGGCCTCGCGGGTGCGGGCGATGCGGCGGTGCAGGCCGATGCGCAGCTCCTCCTCCGGGATGTAGGTGGCGGGGATGCAGTGGGGAACCGCGACCGTCACCTCCGGGTCCCAGCGTTCGTCCGGCTGACGGCGCAGCGACCGCAGGGCGTCGGCCAGGATGCGCTGGTACAGCTCCGTTCCCACCGCGCGCAGATGGCCGGTCTGGTCCTCGCCCAACAGGTCGCCCGCCCCGCGCTGGTCGAGGTCGAGCATGCTCAGCACGAAGCCGCCGCCCAGGCTCTCGATCACCTCCAGCGAGCCGAGCCGGCGGGCCGCCCGCGCCACCAGCGGGCGGTCGGGTTCGGTCAGCAGATAGGCGTAGCCCAGCACCGCCCCGCGCCCCACCCGGCCGCGCAGCGGGTGAAGCTGGCCCAGCCCGAACAGGTCGGGTCGGAACAGCAGCAGCGTGTTGGCGCGCGGGATGTCGATGCCGGATTCGATGATCGGCGTCGACAGCAGGATGTCGCTCTCGCCGTCGACGAAGCCCATCACCGCATCGTCCAGCGCCGCCGCCCCCAGCCGGCCATGCGCCACGGCGATGCGCGCGGCCGGCACCAGCTCCCGGATCCACTCCTCCAGGTCGCCCAGGTCGGCGATGCGCGGGGTGACGCAAAAGGCCTGTCCGCCGCGGCCGAGTTCGCGCAACAGGGCGGCGCGGGCGGTTGTGGGATCGCGCGGGGTCACGGCGGTGCGCACCGGCCGGCGGCGGGCCGGCGGCGTGTCGATGATGCTGAGCCCGCGCAGGCCCGCCAGCGCGCCCTGCAGCGTGCGCGGGATCGGCGTGGCGCTCAGCGCCAGACTGTGGACGCCCTTGGTCCGCCGCTTCAGCGCCTGCTTCTGCGCGGCGCCGAAACGCTGCTCCTCATCCACCACCATCAGGCCCAGGCGCTGGAACCGGACGTCCTTCGACAGAAGCGCATGGGTGCCGACGACGATGTCCACCGATCCGTCAGCCAGCCCGGCGCGCACCCGCTCGCCGTCCGCCTTGGTCATGGAGCCGGTCAAGGGCTCCACCGTCAGGCCGAAACCGGCGAAGCGGCGGCGGAACACATCCAGATGCTGGCGGGCGAGGACGGAGGTCGGGGCCATCACCGCCACCTGATGGCCGGCGAAGGCGACGGCCGCCGCAGCGCGCAACGCCACCTCGGTCTTGCCGTATCCGACGTCGGCGCAGATCAGATGGTCCATCGGATGCCCCTGGCGCATGGCATCGAGCACGGACCGGATGGCGTGATGCTGCCCTTCCGTCAGGTCGAAACCGAACCGGGCGCCGAAACGGCGCATGCGGTCGGCCGGCGGGTCGACGACCGGCGCCGTCTCCCGCGCACGGCGGCGGGCCTCGCGCAGGATGCCCTTGGCGGTCTCGCCGATTTCCGCCTCCAGCACCGCGCGGCGGTCCAGCCAGCTGCCGTTCTTCAGGCTGTCGAGCCGGGCGCCGGTGTCGGCCGAGCCATGGCGCCACAGCCGGTCGAAGTCGGAGGTTGGAACCAGCAGCCGGTCGTCATGTGCATAGTCCAGCACCAGGAAGTCGGCGGTGGATTCCCCGCCCGCGCCATCGTCCGACGCGATGGCTTCCAGCCCGACCAGTTGGCCGATACCGTAATCCAGATGGACGACGAAGTCGCCGGGCGCCAGTTCCGATGGCGCCAGCGGCGGCCGGGCCGGCGCCTCCCTGCCGCCGTCCCCGGCATGGCGCGGCGCCACCAGCACGGTCATGCCGTCGCAGACGAAGCCGCCGCCGGTCCGCAGCGCCAGCGCGGCGCAGTCGCCCGGCGCGAGCGGCGGGTCCGGCCAGCGGTCCAGCCGGGGCACCGACCGCCCCAAGGCCGCCTCGGCCCGTTCCACCATCCGGTCCGCCTCGTCGCGTCCGCCACCTGGGTGGGTGGCGAGCAGTACGGCTCCGCCATCCGCGACCAGAGCCGCCGCCCGGCGCAGCAGTGTGCGCTCCGTCCGCACCGCCTCCACCGCCGGCCCGGCCGTCACCTCCACCGGCAGCACGGTGCGGGCGGCGAGCCTCTCGTCCAGCGTCTCGGCGTCGATCAGACGACGTTCGAGCACCGGCACCGGCAGGATGCAGGCGTCGTCGCGGCGGATGCGCCGGTCGGGGCCGGACCCGGCCAGATCGTCGGCCCGCGCCTCGATCCGGTCGCGCGCGCCGGCATCCAGAACCACCGGGGCATCCGGCAGCAGATCGAGCAGCAGCGGGCAGCCGTCGAAGACGTTGGGAAGCTGAAGGTCGAAGGCATAGGGCCGCCGCCCCTCCTCCAGATCCCGCCGCAGTTCCTCCGGCAGGACATAGCCCAGTTTCGCAAGGTTGGCCGTCAGCCGGTCGAGCATCTCCGGCCCGACGATCAGGTCGGTGACCGGGCCGAGCGTGACCTCGTCGACGGAGGCGATGGAGCGTTGGGAAACCGGATCGAACAGCCGCAGTTCGCGAACCACCCCATCGGCGATGTCGCAGCGGACCGGCCGCTCGCCGTCGCCGGGGAACACCTCCACCACCGCGCCGCGGATCGCCGCCTCGCCCGGTTCGTCGACCCGCTCGTCCAGCACATAGCCGGCCTTGGCGAACCAACCGCGCCATGCCGCCTCGTCATAGGCCATGCCGCGGCTTAGACGGAACCGCGCACCCTCCCAGGCCTGCGGCGGCGGCAACCGTTGCAGGGCGAGGTCGGCCGAGGCCACCACCAGCCGGCCGGCGGCCGGTGCCGCCTCATCGGCGAGCCTCATCAGTCCGGCGGCGCGGCGCCCAAGCACGGCACGCGACGGCGCGGCACGGTCCCCCGCAGCCGTTTCGTCGATGGGCAGCAGCACGACGTCGAGGTCGGGTGCGATGTCACCGGCCAGACGGGCCAACCGGGCCGCACGCCCGTCGCTGCGAGCAAGCAGCAGGGCACCGCCGGGACGGCGGGCGAGTGCCGCCAGCCGGACGGCCAGTTCGCCTTCGCTCTGGACGGTCAGGCCGGTCGGGGACAGCAGCGGGGACGGCGGCGCCTCGGGGGCGGGATCGGCGACGGGAAGTCCGTCAAGCATGATGGACAGGCATGGTGGGAAGGCTCCGGTCGGTGACACCGCGCGGCAGAAGGGCCGCAGGGTGTCAACACCGCCAAGTCCCTCCGGTTGCCTACCCTTCAGTCTAGCGGAACCTTGCCGCTCAATGCAGCGTCAACCAGCCGGCCAACACGGCGATGAAGGCGCCCACCGTCGATCCCAGGACGGTCAGCAGCGGCGACCAGCCCGCCCCACCGCTCTTTTCCGCGGCGGCGCCATCCAGCCCGCGCAGGGTCTGGTCCATCCGCATCAGGAACACCTCCAAGCCGCCGACGCGCTCCGTCAGGTCCTGCAGGGTGGCGGCCAGGGTCTCGGTCCGCTCCGCCTGCGCGGTCTCCAGGCGGGTGGCGTCGCTGCGGAGAGCCGTCACCCCCTCCCCGGAATCGCGCAGAAGCCGGCCGATGGTCTGCTGGGCGGCGGCGAGCTGGCGCTGGTCGCGGCGAAGAGCGTCGATCCGCTCGCCGATGCGCTGGAGATGCGGCCCCAGCAGGCGGTCGAGCCGCTGGTCCTCCGGGTTGGGCTGCGCGAAGGTCGCCGTCTCGCCGGTGGAGGGCGAGCGGACGACGGCGACCACCCGCGACGGATCGGCCCCGTCGGGCAGGGTCAGTTCGGCTTCGAAGGCGTGCGCGCCGTCGCCGATGCCGCCGACGGCCAGATCGGGCCGCGGCCGGTCGGCCAGCACCCGCGCCAGCGTCACCGGCGGACCGCCGTCCCGCTCCAACCGCAGTTCCACCTCCAGCCGGTCGCCCGGATGGTTGCCGTCCCAGCCCCAGCCGAACACACGGCCCCCCCGCAGCGCGTCGATATGGCCGACGATCGCAGCCCCCTGCGGCGCCTCCGCCGCGGGGATGGGGTCGTGAAGCTCGACGATCTTGGCGGTGGCGGACATGGAACCCGATCCGTTGGTTGGAGTGAGATCCCCCTCTCCCCGGGGAGGAGAGGGGACAATCAGCTTCCTCACGCCGCCTTGCGCTCGGTGCTGCGGCGCAGGGTGTGGCTCGGCATGCGGTGGGGGACGTAGTTCTCGTCCAGGAATTCCCGCATGTCGCGATAGCGCTGGTAGTAGGTGCGGTTGAACTTCTCGAACAGGCTCTGGTCCCAGTATTCCTCAAGGACGAAGGGCTTGTCCGAATAGACGTTGTAGCAGGGGATCGCGAAGGTCTCCGCGAACTCCGCCGTGCGGCTGTCGTAGCTGAAATAGACCGACGGCGTGGCGTTCGACAGGGCCATCAGATTGCCGTGCAGGCGGTAGCCCAGCACGAGATCCTTCGACCGCACGAGGGTCTCATAGTCGGCGACGACGTCCGAATACCACAGGCGCTCGCGGTACAGCGCATCCATCCCATCGTCGAAATACCATTGCTTCAGCCAGGCATTCTCATGCAGATGCGTCCAGGCCTCCGCCTTCTGCTCCTCGGTGCCCCACAGCAGCTTCTTCTCCTCGACCTCGCCCTGCATCATCAGGACGGTGTCGAAGCGGCGGGAGATATCCTTCACGAAGTCGCGGTGGCGCTCCAGATACTTCCGCACGTCCGGCGAATAATGCTTGGACACCTCGCGGCGCATGGTGATGCCGACCTTGCGCACGCTGTCGAGCGCCGGCAGGTCGATGCGCAGTTCCGGGTCGCGGTTGCGGAAGGCGGTCGGACAGCCGACGATGCGGGTGTTCTTGATGCCCAGGTCCCACAGCACTTCGGCGGTGTAGGTGCCGCGCACGCCCAGCGTGGTCGATTTGTCGGCGATGGTCCGCCAGATGCGCTTGCTTTCCTCGGTCAGCGTCAGCTTGCCGGTGGCCGGCGCCTGGGCACCGACGCCGAAGGCGATGACGGGGATGCGCAGCTTGCCCAGCACCTGCAGCGTCGCCGCCGGCCAGTCCATCGAATCGTGGATGTAGTTGCTGCCGCGCAGGAAGACGTAATCATACTCGGCGTTGATGCGGTCGACGACCTCCTGCCGGAACTCGCGGATCTCCAGCACGTCGAGCTTGTCGTAGGTCAGCAGCTTCAACGAAGAGTCGAAGACGAACGCGTCGCCGATATTGTGGTAATGGTCGATGCTGCGCTGAATGTCCTGATAGCTGTACCAGCGCACGCAGTCATGATCATAGACTTCGCCCGACGGAATCATGACGAGGATGTTGGCCACGGCGGCTCTCCCTGGGTTGGGCGGCAATAGGGATGGATGATACCCGGATCGTCGCCGGGCGCATTCGAATCGGCGCACAGGGCCTGAATGAAAGGCCCTGCGACTTTCATTCCAATCCTACCAATTTATTCTGTGATGGATGGAATGAATTATTCAGCGACTTCGAAAATATCACAGGCTATCCCATTCTTTCCTATCAGGATCGCTGCGCCACCGCCCGTTCGGGAATGGAGGGCGCCGCCCCGCCGGCGGCCAGCAGCGCGTCGAAGACTTCGGCATGCTGGCGGGCGCATTCGGCACGGTCGATGGGACGGCGGATGCGCAGGCGCAGGCGGTCCCACAGGTCGGGCGAGGTCAGCGCCTCCGTCATGCGGTCCACCAGATCCTCGACGCTGCCGTTGCGGAAATGCAGGCCGTCGACGCCGTGGGTCACCTTCTCCGCCATGCCGCCGATGTTGCTGGCGATGATCGGGCGGCCGTGCAGGAAGGCCTCCTGGATGACGACGGGGGAGTTCTCCCACCAGATCGACGGGATGATCATCCAATCGACGTCCTTCATCAGGCCCGGCAGCTCGGCCGAGCGGTAGCTGCCGTAGAAACGCACCCGGTCGCCGGCCTTCTCCACCGCGTCGTTGAAACGCTTCTGGTAGGCTTCCGGCTGGCGTTCGAGGTTGCCGCCGAAGATCATCAGCGCGCCGTCCTCGCCCCAGGCCTTGTCGGAGAGGCGCGACACCGCCTCCACCAGCAGATGGGCGCCCTTGAACTCGGTCAGCTGGCCGAAGAAGGCGAAGCGGTTGCGCTTGCCGCCGCGGGTAACCGGGCGCGGCGGGGCGATGCCTTCGATGGTCAGGCCATTCTCGATCATGCGGAACTTCTCGCGCGGCAGCCCCCAGTCGACATAGCGGTCGATCAGGAAGTTCGACGGGCTGACGTAGAAGTCCGCCTGCTCCAGGAAGGTCTTCAGGAACAGCTCGCGCTTGAAGAACTCCGCCTCGCCGATGTGCGGGAAGCAACCGGCGCAGTCGGCCGGGCTGGCGCGGTAGCACAGCGTGTTGCGGCTGGTCTTCACCATCTGGCCGTGGTGGTGGCAGATCGACAGGTATTCGTGCAGCGTCACCACGATGGGCACGCGCGGCAAGGCCTGACGCACCGCCTGGATGGTCTCGATCCCCAGCCCCAGGAAATGATGGAAGTTCACCACGTCCGGCTGAAGGTCGCGGACATAGCGGACGAAATCCTTCTCCAGCCCCGGCAGGTTGCGGTTGGACAGGCGGAAATGGTCGTAGTCGTTGGCGTAATACAGCACCTCCCGCTCCTTCTGGCGGAGCGCCATCAGGGCGGAGCCGCGGTGCTGGGCGATGGGCGGCGCCACGCGGGCGAGGTAGTGGCTTTCCCAGCCCGGCAGGTCGTGCAGGCCGTTGTGCAGGTTGTAGGAAGCGACCTCACCCCCGCCCAGCGAGAAGGAGGGGTGGCCATGGCTGATGATCAGCGCGCGCTTGGTCTTGCTCATCGGGTGACCGTCTGTCCTAAGCGGGGGTGGAGTGGTTATGTCGCTTGCCCCCACCCCGACCCTCCTCCGCTAGGCGGAGGATCGGGGTGGGGGCAAAGCACTACGCCGCGATCGACGCTTTCCAGCGTTCCGCGAAGCTCCATTCGTCGACCAGCGCGCCCATGCGCTCCAGCCGCGGGTCGCGGGCAGTGCGGGACTGTTCGTCTACCGCCACCAGCCGGACCTTCGGCAGCCACAGGCAGGCCCCGCCGGCTGCCCGCACCCGCAGGCACAGGTCCAGGCCCTTCGGCTCCGACCCCAGATAGCGGCCGCCGTCGGCCATGGCGCGGGACAGCAGTTCGCGCGGCAGCAGCGCGCAGTCGGCGGAGGCGGCATCGACCGCCGACGCCTCCTGCTCCTTCAGCCAGTCGCGCGGATAACCGGCATAGCGGCGCTCGTAGGTGACCGTGCCGCCCGGCCCTTCGACCGCGACGATGCCGGCGAAGCGGATCGAGTGGTCCTCGTACAGCAGGGTGGGGCTGACCATCACCGGCGCCAGCGCAGCAGAGCCCACCGCGTTCGGCTTGCGGATCGCCCGCTCCAGCGCCGACAGCCAGCCGCGCTCGGTCGGCAGAACCGACGGGGACAGCAGCAGGACGCGGTCGGCACGGGCATGCGGCAGCGCCGCGGCCACTGCCTCGAACGGGTCGGATGCCATGGGTGCGGCGACGAAGCCGACCGCCAGACGGTAGAAACCGGCGGCCTGCCGGACCATGCCGGCCAGCCGCTCATGGGTGCCGGCACCGGCCACCACCAGGATTTCCGCCTCGGCGAAGTCCGGGTCGTTCGCCATGCGGGCAAGGTTCAGGTCGACATCCTCGCGGCCGTCGCAGACCGGCAGGATCACCGACACGCGCGGGCTCTTCAGCGCGCGGCCCATCGGGTGCAGGACGGAGGAGGGCGCCGCCCGGCCCGACGCCGCGGTTCGCAGCATCGGCCCCAGATGGGTGGCGACCACACGCTCGATGGCCGGGCTGTCGGGGTTGACCGCCCCCAGCATGCGGCGCAGCGCATCGCCGGTCGGCGGCTGGCAGGGCAGCGGCAGGAAGGCGATGCCGTCGGCCAGCGTCAGCTCCAGATGGAATTCGGCGTCGGCGGCGATGCCCGCCGGCTCGCGGGCGAAGGCGGTGAAGCCGTGGGCGTCGTTGCCCGGCAACAGCCGCCCGGCGAACAGCGGGTCGCAAGCGAAGGCGTCGGACACGTCCTTGCGGCCCAGCCGCGACCAATCGGCGTCCAGCCGTGCCGTCAGTCCGCCGCCCTTCACCGTCACCGCCCGCACCGCCTGGGTGGGGTCGAGCAGCCAGCCGCAGACGAACAGACCGGCGCCCGGCACGCGCACCGCCATGTCCAGCCCCATGCGCACCGGCAGCGGAAGCTGCGACACCGTCTCCACCCCGTTGTAGCGGGCGGCGATGGCCGCGGCGACACCGCGGCGGGCGGCATCGCCCTGCAGATGGCCCAGCATGTCGCGGGCATGGGCGGAGGCGACGCCTTCGGCCAGAAGCTGCCGGTGCTCGAAGATCGCCAGATGGCGCCAGCCGTCGGCGGCACGGAAATGGATGCGGCGAATGCTGTCGGGGGATGCCACCGGCCCCTCCAGCACCGTCAGCAGGCCGGCGGCATCGTCGGGCAGGTCGGGACGGTGGAAGGGGCCGGCGGCGCTGGCATGGGCGCGCAGATCGTCGGCCTCGACCAGCACATGGGCGGCGCCGGCCGGGAAGCCGTGCGACCAGCCCTGCACCATCAGCGCGCCGTCGCGGAAGCGGCCCAGCACTTCGGCGAAGCCGTCGGGACGGGAGGCCTCCTGTGCCAGACCGGACAGCAGGCGGGTGCGGCGGTCCGTTTCGCCCTCGCCCGTCTCAAGGCCGGACAGCAGGGTCACGGCGACGTCCAGCGCCACGTCGAGCGACTGCGGCTGCACCTCGCGCAATGCCGCGACCAGATGGGCGGGGTTGGTGCGG
>JBKHVJ010000348.1:0-10514 GCA_046570145.1 Alphaproteobacteria bacterium | reverse complement strand
AGCCTCACCGAACCCCTGGGGTTCAGGTGACAAGCGCCGGTTTGTCGGGCTTCCCGTTTCGCGCTACCGGTCGCTGCCGTTTCGGCGGCGCCGGCGTCGTTCGCGTCGGGAGGCGTCTTATATGCGGCCCACCCCAATCCGCGCAAGCACTTTTTTCAGCCCGATGACGATTTTTTGAGCGGACGGCGTAAGCGGTGCCATTCGCGTGGTCCGCTGCAAATGTTGAAACGTCTGACCTTCTGACCATAGAGTTGTTCAAAACCAGCAGCGAGTGGACATGCCGGTCGAGTTCGAGAGCGTCGTCACCGTCAGCGCAGCCAAGCAGATCGCCGACAGCCTGCGAGCCGCCATCATGGACGGGCGGCTGAAGGTGGACGAGCGGCTGCCGACGGAAGAGGAACTGGCGCAACGCTTCAAGGTCTCGCGCCCGACCGTGCGGGAAGTCCTGAAACGTCTGGCGGCCCAGCACCTGATCCGCTCCCGCCGCGGACCGACCGGCGGCAATTTCGTCGCCAGCCCCGCACCGGAGGACGCGGCGCGGTCGCTGGCCAACGCCACCACCCTGATGGTGGCGGTCGGCGACATCGGGCTGGACGATATGGCAACGGCCCGTTTGGAACTGGAAGGTGTCTGCTGCCGGCTGGCGGCCGCGCGGGACGATGCGGAATTGGCCATGCCGCTGGCGACGATGCGGAATGAATTGGCGCGGCAGGGCCAGGCGGCACTGACCGACGAGGAATTCTGCGCCTCGGACGTGCGCTTCCACCGCGCCTTGGTGGATGCCGCCGGCAATGCCCTGCTGTCCTACCTGATGCATGCCGTGGTCGAGGCGCTGCAGCCGGTCAGCAATATGATCATCTACCGGGTGCGCGAGCGTGAGGCCATCGTCGGCTTCCACGCCCGCCTGCTGGAGGCACTGGAAAGGCGGGATGCCGAGGCCGCGATGGCGGCGCTCGGCACTCTGGTCGACTACACCCGCGACCGCTATCGCGAGGCGCTGGAAAAGCGGGCCGAGCGCGCCGGCTGACGCGCAATCACCCGATGGCGCGCAGATGGCGGACCGGCCGGCCGGGAGACGCCGCTTCCGCCGCCGCGACGATGCCGTGGGCGTCGATCCCATGATGGCGGTAGAGGTCGGCGACGGTGCCGGTCTGGCCGAAATGCTCCACCCCCAGCGCCCGCGTCCGGTGACCGGCGACGGAGCCGAGCCAGCCCAGCGTCGTCGGATGGCCGTCCACCACGGTGACCAGGGCACAATGGGGCGGCACCCCCTCCAGCAGCCGCTCGATATGGCCGCGGGCATGGGGCAGACCGCGCTCGCGCGCCCGCTGGGCCGCGCTCCAGCCGGCATTGAGCCGGTCGGCCGAGGTCACCGCCAGCAGGCCGACGTCGCGCCGGTCCTCCCCCAGCATGCCGACGGCCGCGATGGCCTCGGGAGCGACCGTGCCGGTGTAGGCGACCACCACCTGGGCGTTCGGCCCCGGCTTGCGCAGCCAATAGGCGCCGTCGACGATGTCGCGGGCGAGATCCTCGTCCATCGTCCGGGTCGGCTGCTCCAGCGCGCGGGAGGAGAGGCGCAGATAGACCGAGCCGCCGGTCTCGTCGCGCAGCCAGTTCCGCTCGCTCGGCGTCCCCTCCCCGTCCCGCTGCATGTAGTCGAAGGCCCAGCGCATCACCACCGCCAATTCGTCGGCGAAGGCGGGTTCGAAATAGGCCAAGCCGTCCTGCGCCATGCCGACCAACGGGGTGGCGATGGACTGGTGCGCCCCGCCCTCCGGCGCCAGCGTGATGCCCGACGGCGTCGCCACCAGCATGAAGCGGGCATCCTGGTAGCAGGCATAGTTCAGCTGGTCGGCGCCCCGCATGATGAAGGGGTCATAGACGGTGCCGATCGGCAGCAGCCGCTCCCCGAACAGGCTGTGCGACAAGCCGAGCGCCGACAGCAGGATGAACAGGTTGGACTCCGCGATGCCCAACTCCAGATGCTGGCCCTTCGGCGAGAAGTCCCAGCTGTAGGTGGAGGGGATGCGTTCCTTCTTGAACAGGTCGGCCATCTCGCTCTTGGCGAACAGGCCGCGCCGGTTCACCCAGGCGCCGAGGTTGGTGGAGACGGTGACGTCCGGCGCGGTGGTGACGATGCGTTCGGCCAATGCCGAGCGCTCGCGCCCGATCTCGTTGAGGATCAGGCCGAAGGCCGCCTGGGTCGACAGGCTCTTCTGCGTCGGGGCCTGCAGGGCGGCCGGCACGGCGACGGCCGGCGCCTCGTAGCGGCGGCGGCCCTTCTGCGCGAAGGGAACCCGGCGCAGGAACGTCTCCAGCGCGGTGTCCGGCAGAGAGAGCCCCTCGAAGCGGTCCCATTCATGGCCCGGACGGACCTTGTTGGCGGCGCGGAAGCCGTCCATCTGCTCGCGCGTCAGTAATCCTGAATGGTTGTCCTTGTGGCCGGCCAGCGGCAGGCCGAAGCCCTTCACCGTGTAGGCGATGAAGCAGACCGGCCGGTCATGGGTGCGTGCCTCGGCGAAGGCGTCCAGCAGCGACGGCAGGTCATGACCGCCGAGATTGCCCATTAGACGGGCCAGTTCCTCGTTGCTGCGGCGCTCGATCAGGCGGGTGACGTCGCCCTGGTCGCCCAGATCGTCCATCAGGCGGCGGCGCCAGGCGGCACCGCCCTGGTAGGTCAGGGCCGAATAGAGCTGGTTGGGACAGGTGTCGATCCAGTGGCGCAGGCGCTCGCCGCCCGGCTCCTTGAACGCCTCCTGCATCAGGGTCCCGTATTTCAGGATCACCACGTCCCAGCCGAAGGCGCGGAAGATGTTCTCCAGTCGCTCCCACAGCCCTTCGCGGATCACCGCATCCAGGCTCTGGCGGTTGTAGTCGACGATCCACCAAGTGTTGCGCAGGCCGTGCTTCCAGCCCTCCTGCAGGGCCTCGAAGATGTTGCCCTCGTCCATCTCGGCATCGCCGACCAGCGAGACCATGCGACCCTCCGGCAGGCCGGGCGCCCAGCCCTTGGCCTTCAGGTAATCCTGCACCAGCGAGGCGAAGAGGGTCTGCGCCACCCCCAGCCCGACCGAACCGGTGGAGAAATCGACGTCGTCCACGTCCTTGGTGCGGGACGGGTAGGATTGGGCGCCCTTGTAGCCGCGGAAATTTTCCAGCTTTTCCCGCGTCTGGTTGCCCAGCAGATACTGGATGGCGTGGAAGATCGGGCTGGCATGCGGCTTCACCGCCACCCGGTCCTCCGGCCGCAGGGCCGAGAAATAGAGCGCCGTCATGATGGTGGACAGCGAGGCGCTGGAAGCCTGATGGCCGCCGATCTTCAATCCGTCCAGGTTGGGGCGGACATGGTTGGCGTTGTGGATGGTCCAGGAGGCAAGCCAGAGGACCTTGCGCTCCAACTCGGCCAGACAGGCAAGATCGGCGGAGGACGGCTGGATCGCGGTCATGGGGAGGCTCCCGGATGGAGGTTATGATTGGATCAGCCTATCATTTGCCATCCGGCAGATGTTTCCAAAGTGGCGTCGGTCAAGGTTCCGTTTTAGCATAGGATGCCAATGTAAGTCAGGAAGCGGCATCCGATGCCAAAACATCTCCTCGACCGTATCGACCGGAAGATCCTGGCCGCCCTTCAGCAGGATGGTCGGCTTCCCAACAACGAGCTGGCGGAACGGGTCGGCCTGTCGCCCTCGCCCTGCCTCCGGCGGGTCAAGGTGCTGGAGGAGGCAGGAGTGATCGCCCGCTATGTGGCGCTGGTCGATCCCGCCTCCGTCGATCTGCCGGTCAACATCTTCGTGAATGTCAGTCTCGAACGGCAGGTGGAGGCGCGGCTCGACGGGTTCGAGGCGGCGGTGATGGCGCGGCCGGAGGTGCTGGAATGCTATCTGATGACCGGCGACGCCGACTACCTGCTGCGGGTCGTGGTGCCGGACCTTGCCAGCTACGAGCGCTTCCTGAAGGAACACCTGACCCGCATCCCCGGCGTCGCCAGCATCCGCTCCAGCTTCGCTTTGAAACAGGTGCGCTACCGCACGGCCCTGCCGCTGGAGCATCTTGGGGGATAGGCGTCATCCACCGACGACGGCCGGCTTGCTGCGGCGGCCCAGCATCGGCACCAGCAGAGCGGCGAGCAGGCAGAGTGCACCGGCGGTGGCGAAGGCCGGCAGGTAGCTCTGCAGGGCGGTGCGCGACAGGCCGGCACCGAAGGCCGCGGCGGCGGCGCCCAACTGGTGGCCGGCGAAAATCCAGCCGAAGACGAGGTTGGCACGCTCCCGGCCGAAGCGTTCCGCCGTCAGGCGCACGGTCGGCGGCACGGTGGCGATCCAGTCCAGCCCGTAGAAGACGGCGAAGACCGACAGGCCGTAGAGGGTGAAGTCCGAATAGGGCAGATAGAGCAACGACCGGCCGCGCAACCCGTAATACCAGAACAGCAGCCGGCGGTTGTCGTAGCGGTCGGAGAGCCAGCCGGACCCGACCGTGCCGACGAAATCGAAGATCCCCATCAGGGCCAGAAGACCGGCCGCCTGCACCTCCGGCACGCTGAAATCGACGCAGAGCGGGATCAGATGGGTCTGGATCAGGCCATTGGTGCTGGCACCGCAGATGAAGAAGGTGGCGAACAGGATCCAGAAGGTCCGGGTCGCCGCCGCATCGCGCAGCGCCCCCAGCGCCGCCGGCAGGATGGCTCCGGGTGCGGCGGGCGGCGGCGCGCCCGCGGTCTCGCCGACGGCGGTAAGGCCGAGGTCGGCGGGCCGGTCGCGCATCAGGGCCAGCATCGCCAGGGCGGCGACGGCGATCAGGCCGCACAGCAGCAGGATGGCGGTGCGCTAGCCATAGGCTTCCGTCAGCATCGACAGCAGCGGCATGAAGACCAGTTGCCCGGTGGCGGAACTGGCGGTCAGAAGCCCGATCACCAGCCCCCGCCGGGAGACGAACCAGCGCGTGGCGACGGTGGCGCCCAGCACCATGGCGGTCAGGCCGGTGCCGAAGCCGACGACGAAGCCCCAGAGCACAATCAGTTGCCAAACCTCGCGCATTCCCAGCGAGGCGAGGAGTCCGCCGCCGACCAGGGCCAGGGAGGACAGCACCATGCGCCGGACGCCGAAGCGGTTGATCATCGCGGCGGCGAAGGGCCCCATCAGCCCGAACAGCAGCAGGCGGATCGCCATCGCGGTGGAAATGTCGGCGGTATCCCAGCCGAACTCCCGCTGGAGGGGCAACAGCAGGACGCCGGGGGCGCCGACCGCGCCCGCCGATACCAGCATGGACAGGAAGGTGACGGCGACGACAACCCAACCGTAATGGATGTCGCAGCGCGCGAGGGCTGCGGCGAGAGGAGCGGACAGCATCGGCCGATATCTCCAGTGACCCGTTCGATCTGCGGGCGCTTATCGGGCGGTGACGCCGCCGTCGATGTTGATCGACTGCCCGGTGACGAAGCCGGCGGCGTCGGAGCAGAGCCAGAGAACGGCTGCGGCGACCTCCTCCGGACGACCGACGCGCCCGACGGGATGGAGCGGACCCAGCGCAGCCTCGACCCGCTCGGCTCCGCCGAAGGAGGCCTGGGTCATCGGCGTCTGGATGATCGCCGGGCAGATGGCGTTGACGCGGATGCCCGAGGCCGCGACTTCGATGGCGGCGGTGCGGGTCAACCCCTCCACCGCCGCCTTGCTGGCGGAATAGGCGGCGTTGCCGGCCATGCCGATCTGGCCCAGAACCGAACCGGTGTTGACGATAGCGCCGCGCCCCTGCCGCCGCATGATCGTCAGCTCATGTTTCAGGCAGAGCCAGACGCCTTTCACGTTGACGGTCAGGATACGGTCGAACGCGGCCTCCTCCATCTCCGTCACCGGGCCAACCTCATGGATGCCTGCGTTGTTGAAGGCGGCATCGAGACGGCCATGGTCGCGCTCGATCCGCTCGAACAGGGATGCCACCTGTGCCGCATCGGCGACATCGGCCGCCAGGAATTGCCCGATCCCCCCGGCACGGTCGATCATCTCCACCGTTTCCAGCCCCTCCGCCTCGCGCCGACCGGTGACGATGACGGTCGCCCCCGCCCCGCCGAAGGCAAGCGCTGCCGCCCGCCCGATGCCGGAGGTGCCGCCGGTGACCAGCGCGACCCGCCCGCTCATGTCCGTCGAAATGCTCATGTCCCTCTCCTGTCGTTCGGATGGCTGTTGCGGCCCACGCCGGCATCGGCCCAATTTTAATGATGATCATCATGAATATCTTTTTTGATGACGTCCATCATGAAAATGGGCGGCGGAACCGGAGCCCAGGTAGCGGCAGCCATGCAGAAGCCGAATGACCCGGACGCTGCAGGTCGACCTACATCAGCGCTGGACTGGACACGGCAGACGAAAGGGCATGTGCCGCCACCCCGACCACCGGCCGGCATGTGGTGGCGCCGACACATGCCCAGGCGCATCGGCAGGCATACAAAAGGACACCCTTGACCACCACGCCGCAACGGATCATGAAAGCGCCGTCCGCACGTTCATGTATACGCATGTATCCGGTGTCGGCAGGTCTTCTTCTTTCTTTTGGCTGGGGCGAATGTTGCTTGCACAGCGCTTGGAAAGCCCAAGACTTGCCATCTCCCATCGGTACGGCTGCCGCCATGCCGGACGGCAAGCATTCGTTAACCATAAAAACACCACAACATGCGAGCGGCCCATCGCCGCGTTCAGCCGACCGCCGGGACCAGCCGATGAACGGGTCCCCCCTGGCGCCACCGCGCTGATTCCCTTTGGAAGGCTGACACAGCGTGACTCTGCTGACTGCGCGGGCCGACGGCCCGACCGACGTTTCCCCGGCCGGTCAATCGACGGCGTCCCCTTCCCAAACCGCCGTTCCAGCGGCGCCGACATTAAGCGGAACCATCGACCCGTCCCTGCTACGGGACGAACTGCTGCCCGACATCCCGCAGGCGACCGCAACGGCGCATCCGGACCGCACGGCCATCATTTATGAAGGCCGGCGCGTCAGCTATGCCGAGCTGGAGGCGCGCGCCAACCGGGTCGCCCGCGGCCTGCGGGCGCGCGGCATCGGCCCCGGCTGCTTCGTCGGGCTGTGGATGACCCGGTCGCTGGACCTGCATGTGGCGCTGCTGGGCATCCTGAAGGCGGGCGCCGCCTATCTGCCCTTCGATGCCGAAGCCCCGGCCGAGCGCGTGGCCGTCAGCCTGACCGACTGCGCCGCCCCGGCGATCCTGATCGATCTGGTGACCGGCGCCAAGGCGGCGACGCTGGCCGACGCCGGCGCCGACGTCCAGGTCCTGCGGATCGGCGATGTGCTGGGCGACGACGAGCGTCCGCTCGACCTGCGCGCCGACGGGGTGACGCCGGACAGCCCGGCCTACGCCATCTACACCTCGGGCTCGACCGGCAAGCCCAAGGGCATCGTCATCAGCCACCGCAACATCTGCCATTACCTGCGCGCCGCCAACAGCGTCTACGGCATCGACGCCGACGACGTGGCGTTCCAGGGCGCCTCGGTGGCCTTCGACCTGTCGCTGGAAGAGATTTTCGTCCCCTATCTCGCCGGCGCCACCCTGTGGGTCGCCAGCCGCCAGGTGCTGGACGAGGCCGACCGGCTGGCCGACGTGCTGAACGAGGCCGGCGTCACCGTTCTGGACACGGTGCCCACCCTGCTGGCGATGCTGCCGAAGGACGTTCCGTCCCTGCGCGTCGTCATCCTGGGCGGCGAGGCCTGCCCGCCGGCGGTCGCCTCCCGCTGGTGCCGTCCGGGACGGCGCCTGTTCAACAGCTACGGCCCGACCGAGGCGACCGTCGTCGCCACCGTGGCCGAGGTGCTGCCCGACACCCCCGTCACCATCGGGCGCCCGATCCCCAACTACACCTGCTATGTGGTGGACGACGCGCTGCGGCCGGTCGCCCCCGGCACCCAGGGCGAGCTGCTGATCGGCGGTCCCGGCGTGGCGCAGGGCTATCTCGGCCGGCCGGAGCTGACGGCGGAGAAGTTCATCGCCAACCCGTACCGCGCCGGCGGGACAGATGCATTTCAGGACCCGCTGCTCTACCGTTCCGGCGACGCGGTCAGCCTGGATGCCGACGGCAATCTGCGCTTCCATGGCCGCATCGACGATCAGGTGAAGATCCGGGGCTTCCGTCTGGAGCTGGGCGAGATCGAGGCGAAGCTGACCGACCTGCCGGGCATCGCCCAGGCCACCGTGGTGCTGCGCACCGACCATGGGCTCGACCGCTTGGTCGCCTTCCTGGTGGCGCAGCCGGGGGCGTCCCTCGACAGGACCGCTCTTCGCGACGCGCTGCGCGCCCAGCTGCCGGCCTATATGGTCCCGGCGCATTACGAGCAGGTGGCGGAGCTGCCGCGCCTGACCTCCGGCAAGGCCGACCGCAAGACCCTGCAGGCGATGGCCCTGACCGAGGATGCCGGCGCAGGCGAGCAGGAGGAGCCGCGCACTCCGACCGAGGCCGCGCTGCTGGAGGCCGCCCGCCGCGTCTTCCCCGGCCAGTCGATCCCGCTGGAGGCCGACTTCTTCCTCGACCTCGGCGGCCATTCGCTGCTGGCGGCGCGCTTCGTCTCGGCCGTGCGCGAGACCGCCGGGCTGGCCAGCCTGACCCTGCAGGACGTCTATGGCGCCCGCACCCTGCGGGCGATGGCCGAGCGGCAGGACGCCAAGGCGCCGTCCGGGCGCGGCCCCGGACCGGCCGACCTGTCGTTCGAACCGCCGCCGCTGCGCCGCCGCCTGCTGTGCGGTCTGGCCCAGGCCGCGGCCCTGCCGGTCATCCTGGCGCTGATGACGGTGCAGTGGCTGGGCGTGTTCGTCAGCTACATGCTGCTGTCCGGCGAGGATGCCGGGCTGCTGGGCGAGGTCACGACGCTGTTCGGCGTCTATGTCGTCATCAACATCGCGACGGTCGCCATCGCCATCGCGGCGAAATGGCTGATCATCGGCCGGACCAAGCCGGGCCGCTATCCGCTGTGGGGCGTCTATTATTACCGCTGGTGGCTGGCACAGCGCTTCATCGCGCTGGTCCACCTGAAGTGGTTCCAGGGATCGCCGGTGATGCGGCTGCTCCTGCGCGCCCTCGGGGCCAGGGTCGGCGCCGACGCGATGATCGGCGAGTTCGAATCCGGCGCCATCGATCTGGTCGGCATCGGCCGCGGCGCCTCCACCGGCGGCAAGGTCAAGCTGGCGAATGCCGAGGTGATCGGCAATGAACTGGTGATCGGCACCATCGAGATCGGCGACGACGCCTATATCGGCACCTCCTGCGTGATCGGGCATGACGCCGTCGTCGCCCCCGGCACCGAACTGGCCGACCTGACCGCGCTGCCAGCCGGGACCCGCACCGGCGCCTACGAATCCTGGGACGGCTCGCCCGCCCGCAAGGTGGGCATGGTCGACCGTACCGCCCTGCCCCAGGCTCCGCGCGCCAGCGCCGTCAGGCGGGCCATCCAGGCGCTGGTCTATCTGGTGGCGCTGGTCGGCCTGCCGCCGGTGGCGCTGATCCCGATCTTCCCGGCCTTCTACCTGTTCGACCGGCTCGACGCCTGGATGGGCGGGCTGTTCAAGGTCAACTACCTGTTCTATGTCCCCGCCATCGCCTGGCCGACCGCCATGTTCCTGGTGGCGATCACCGTCCTGCTGATCGCCGCCGCGCGCTGGATCGTGCTGCCGAAGGTGGAGTCCGGCTCCTATTCGGTCCATAGCTGGTTCTACGTCCGCAAATGGATCGTCGCGCTGGCGACCGAAGTGATGCTGGACACCCTCAGTTCCCTCTACGCCACCGTCTACATGCGGGCCTGGTACCGGCTGATGGGGGCGAAGATCGGGCGCGATGCCGAGATCTCGACCAACCTCGCCGGACGCTACGATCTGGTTGAGATCGGCGAGAAATGCTTCATCGCCGACGAGGTGGTGCTGGGCGACGAGGACATCCGCCGCGGCTGGATGCATCTGCAGCCGGTGAAGACCGAGGCCCGCGTGTTCGTCGGCAACGACGCCGTGGTTCCGCCGGGCGCCTCCATCCCCACCGGGACGCTGATCGGCATCAAGTCCAAGCCGCCGGCCAATGCCGAGATGCAGGCGGGAGACACCTGGTTCGGCAGCCCGCCGATCAGGCTGCCGGTGCGCCAGAAGTTCGACAACGTCTCCGCCAGCTGGACCTTCGAACCGTCGCGCGCCCGCCGTCTCGGCCGCGCCGTGTTCGAGGCCTTCAGCCTGTCGATGCCGACGATGCTGTTCATCACCTTCGGCACCTTTGCGGTGGAGTTCTTCGCCCCCGCCATCCTGGACGGGCGCTGGGGCACCTTCGCCTGGCAGTTCCTGGCGGTCAGCGTCGCCATTCCCTCGGCGATGGTGCTGGTGGTGGCGTTGGTGAAATGGCTGCTGATGGGCCGCTACGCCCCCACCATGAAGCCGATGTGGTCCTGGTGGGCCATGCGGACCGAGGCGGTTGCCGTGCTGTACTGGGGTCTGGCCGGCAAGGTTCTGCTCGACCATCTGCGCGGCACGCCGATGCTGCCCT
>JBKHVJ010000347.1:0-9966 GCA_046570145.1 Alphaproteobacteria bacterium | reverse complement strand
CCGTCATCCACCGTCAGCGTGCCGGCCAGACGGTCGAACACCGCCCGCGTTCCGGTCAGCGCCGCGCCCAGAGCCATCAGCCCCTGCGGCACCGGAATCAGCCGGGCCGGCCGGTCGAGCGCGGCGGCGATGGCGCGCACCAGATCGGCGGTGGACAGCGGCTCCCCATCCTGGACCAGGAAGGTCTGTCCGGCGGCGTCAGGATGCTCCAGCACCGTCACCACCGCGTCGGCGAGGTTGCCGACATAGATCAGGCTGCGCCGGTTGCGGATGCCGCCCAGGGGCAGCGGCAGGCCGGTCGCCACCAGCTTCACCAGTGCACGCATGTTGCCGGCGGCGCCGGGACCATAGACCAGCGGCGGGCGGATGACCGCGACCTCCATGCCGGTGCGGGCCGCGATCTCCGCCAGCGCGCGTTCGGCTTCCAGCTTCGACACGCCATAGGGGCTGTGCGGGGCGGGCACTGTTGCCGCGTCCAGCGGGGCGGGGCGGCTTTCGTCCACCATCGCCTTGATGCTGCTGAGGAAGACGATGCGCTTCACCCCGGCGGCGGCCGCCTGCTCCGCCAGCCGGATGGTGCCGGCGGTGTTGACCCGGCGGAACTCCGCCAGCGGGTCGGACGCGGTGTCGCGCATCACATGGACTCGGGCCGCCATGTGGATCACGGCGTCGATGCCGGCCAGCGCGCTGGACCAGTCGGTGTCGGGGCCGATGTCGCCGACGACGGCCGGCTCCCACGGTCCTTCGGAGAAGGTGCGCAGCGCCGCGCGCACCCGATGTCCGCGGGCGGCCAGCAGCGGGACTGTGTGGCGGCCGACGAAGCCGGTGGCGCCGGTCAGGAGAACGCGCATGTACGGGATGGTCCGGGCTTGGTTCGTATGGTGGACTGAGCGACGATTAATTATCCGGTTTGGCCAGGGTGCGCCACGGCGCAAAGTCCCACGCCCCTTTTCCGGCTTTCGGTCGATGAAGGGAATGGTTATAAGCTGGACAGGGACGCGTGAATAAGGACGCTACCAAGACATGTCACATCTCGTGGACGATGCGAATGATCGGCACAGCCGAATCATCATCGTCAGCTTTAATTGCGCCGACTTCGTCAACCGCGTCATTGGCTGTCTGCTCGACCAGACCGATCCCGCTTTCGAGGTGGTGATCGTAGACAATGCGTCGAAGGACGTCGACGGCATCGCTCTGCCCGCCGATCCGCGATTCCGCATGATCCGGTCGGACACGAATGTGGGCTTTGCCAAGGCCAACAACATCGGCGCCGCCGGTGCCACCGTTCCCTGGATCGTCACGCTGAACCCCGACGCCTTCCCGCGCCGCGATTGGATGGAGCGGCTGCAGGCCGCCGCCCGCGCGCAGCCCGACGTGGCGATGTTCGGCTCGACCCAGCTCTTCTCGCACGATCCCCGCATGATCGACGGTGAGGGCGACCAGTACTCCATCTTCGGCTTCGCCTGGCGGGTCAATTACCGCCGCATGCTGAAGCCTCCCTATTACAGCGGGTCGGTCTTCTCGCCCTGCGCCGCCGCGGCCATGTACCGGCGTGACCATTTCGAGGCCGTCGGCGGCTTCGACGAGGATTTCTTCTGCTATTGCGAGGATGTCGATCTCGGCTTCCGCATCCGGCTCGGCGGCGGCCCGGCGGTGCAGGTCGGCGACGCGGTGGTGGAGCATGTCAGCAGCGGCGTGTCCAAGCAGTACGGCACCTTCGCCCAGTATCACGGCGTCCGCAATCTGGTGTGGACCATGGTGAAGAACATGCCGCTGCCGCTGCTGCCGCTTGCCTTCGTCGGTCATGCGCTGCTCGTGGTCTATCTGGTGGTGCGCAGCCTGGGCAGCGGGCGCACTGGCGCCATCGGCCGCGGCATCCGCGACGCGCTGTGCGGCCTGCCGCGCATGATCGCCAAGCGCCGCGTCATCCAGCGCGACCGCAAGGCCACGCTGGGGCAGGTCGCCCGCATGATCGCCTGGAACCCGCTGCTGCTGAAGACCCGCGGCCGTCCGGGGCTGCGGAAACCGCACAGCTCAGACCAGCCGCCATCCGTGGGTGTTGAAAAAGCGTAGGGCGGAGCGGGCGAACATCCGGATGTGCGCGCCGCCCTTGCGCGCCGCCTTGCCGCCGAAATGCACCATGCGCACCTCCGGCACATAGGCGATCTCGCCCAGCGCCTTCGCCCGGCGCGACAGGTCGAAATCCTCGAAATACAGGAAGTAGCCGTCGTCGAAGCCGCCCAGCCGGGCCAGCGCATCGCGCCGGAACAGCATGAAGGCGCCGCTGACCTGCTCCAGCCCGGTGACGACGGCGTCGCGGGTGACGTCGCGCATCTCGTAGCGGTCGAGCCGTTTGGCGAACAGCCGCTTGACGGAGGCGGGAGCGAAGGCGCGCAGGCCCAGATCCAGCACGGTCGGCCGGCGCTTGCACAGGAACTCCTGCTCCCCCGACGGGCCGAACACCTTGGGCGTCAGCAGGACCGTGCGCGGGTGCGCTTCCATATAGCGCCAGCCGGCCAGCAGCGCGTCGGATTCCAGCAGGATGTCGTAGTTCAGGATCAGATGATAGGGCGCGTCACCCTGCTGGATCGCGAGATTGTGCCCGGCGCCATAGCCGACATTGCCATGCCCGGCGATCAGCGTCGCCGGCGGCCGGCCGGCCTCCGCATAGCGGTCCAGCAGCGCCCGGAACGGGTTGGACACCGCGTCGCTGCCCTTCCGCGCGCCATTGTCGACGATCCATAGCCGGGTCTGCACCCCGGCTCCCTCGGCCAGCCGGTCGGCGGCGGCACCGATGGTATCGAAGGAGCGGGTCAGCAGCTCCGGATCGGGATGGTAAAGGACGACCGACAGGTCGAGGAAAGCGGCGGTCATCGGGATCAGGCCTTCGACATGCGCGTCAGCGTCGCCAGCAGCAGCGCGACGGTCACGGCACCGGGCAGGAGCGTCCAGGCGCCGAAGCTCCCCGCTGCCAGCGCGGCGGCGACGAGCACGAGGCTGTAGCCGATGATGGTCAGCACCACGCGGTCGTGCCGGCCGACGCCCTTGGCGGCCTTCTGATAGAAATGCTCGCGGTGGGCCTGCCAGATCTTCTCGCCGCGCAGCAGCCGGCGCAGCAGCGTGATGGTGGCGTCGGTCAGATAATAGGCGGGCAGGATCAGCGCCGCCGCCCAGTCGCCCCGTGCCGCCAGCGAGGCCAGCAGGAAGGCCAGGATGTGGCCGAGCGGGATGCTGCCGACATCGCCCATGAACATGCGGGCCGGCCGCCAATTGTGGGTCAGGAACCCCGCCGCCGCCCCGGCCAGCGCCGCCCCGGCGATTCCGGTCAGCCCGAAATCGCCCATCGCCAGCGACACCAGGGCAACGCCGCCGCCGATCAGGATGGTCTCGCTGCCGGCCAGCCCGTCGATCCCGTCCATGAAATTGTAGAGGTTGACGAACCACAGCCACAGGAAGGCGGTCGCTGCACGGTCCAGCCCCCAGGGCAGCCAGCCCTGCCACACCAGCTGGTCGGACGGCAGCGCCAGCAGCCCGAAGGCCACCGCCAGCGCCTGCACCGCCAGCCGCAGCAGCGGCGACAGTTCCCGCCGGTCGTCCATCCACGACACCCCCATCAGGGCCAGCGTGCCCAGCAGCACCGCCCCCGTCTCCAGCGGCCGTCCGAAGACGATCCCGGCGATGGCGAAGACCGGCACCACCGTCAGCATCACCGCCCAGCCGCCGCCGCGCGGAGTCGGGGCCTGATGGCTCGACCGCTCGTTCGGGATGTCCATGATGCTGCTGGCGAGCAGATAGCGCAGCACCCGCGTCGACAGATACCAGCCGACGGCCAGACAGAGCAGGAAGACGCCGGTCAGCGCGGTCGAATAGGCGGTGGAGGTCATGATGGCTCGGGTGGTGGAGGGGCAGGGGACGGTCAGAGCTTGTGGTAGCCCTTGTACCACTCTACGAAGCGGGGCAGGCCGATCTCGATCGGGGTCGTCGGCTCGAAGCCCAGCACCTGACGGCTCAGTTCGATGTCGGCGGCGGTCTCCTGCACGTCGCCGGCCTGCATCGGCTCCATCACCTTCACGGCTTCGCGGCCGAAAGCCTGTTCCAGCACGGTGATGAAGCGCATCAGCTCCTCGCACCGGTTGTTGCCGAGGTTGAAGACGCGGTGCGGGGCGCCGGTCTCCGCATCCACGGGGGCGGGACGGTCGAGGGCGGCCAGCACACCGGCGACGATGTCGTCGATATAGGTGAAGTCGCGCTTCATCTTGCCGCCGTTGAAGACGCGGATCGGCCGGCCCGCGGTGATGGCGTCGGCGAACAGCCAGGTCGCCATGTCCGGCCGGCTCCACGGGCCGTAGACGGTGAAGAAGCGCAGGCCGGTCATCGGCATCTGGTAGAGATGGCTGTAGGTGAAGGCCAGCATCTCCGCCGCCTTCTTGGTCGCGGCATAGACCGAGACGGGGCTGTCGACCCGGTCCTCCACCGAGAACGGCATCTTGCGGTTGGCGCCGTATACGGACGAGGTCGAGGCATAGACGAAATGCCGCAAGCCCGGCATGCGCCGCGCCGCCTCCAGCAAGGTCACCTGACCGGTGACGTTGGCGTCGACATAGGCATAGGGGTTTTCGATGGAGTAGCGGACGCCAGGCTGCGCCGCCAGATGGACGACGCCCGTCACGTCAGCGAATTGCGGCCACAGCCCCTCGACCGTCGCGCGGTCGGAGATGTCGGCCTTGACGAAGCGGAAGCCGGGCCGGCCGGTCAGACGGTCCAGCCGCGCCTCCTTCAAGGCGACCGCGTAATAGTCGTTCAGGTTGTCGAGGCCGAGCACGCTCTCCCCGCGGTCCAGCAGCGCAGCCGCAACATGCGATCCGATGAAGCCGGCGGCCCCGGTGACGAGGATGGTCATGGTCCGACACCCTTATGACGATGGTCCGACGGACTTATGCCCCAGCGATGGCCGGGGCGCCAGCCTCCATCCATGTGTGTCCGCCGGTGTGTGTTCCGGCGACCGGTTCGCATGCTTGACAGCCGCTCCGCCCTGCCGGTCTACTGCGCCACCGCGACACATCAGGACCGATGGGACCATCGATGCCCCCGAAGAAGAATCCGCTGAACCTGAACCCGCTGCAGCTGCGCACCCTGACCCTGTTGCAGGAGCTCGCCCGACTGGAGAACAAGCCGGCCGAGGACGAGGAAGGTGGCTTCCAGATCACCGCCCTGCCGCATGCCCATGGCAACCACTTCCATCTCGGCCATTCCGTCGTCGCCGCCAAGGACGCCACCGGCCTGCAGAACGACGCAGTCTGGACCATTCTGGAGCGCAAGGGCATCGTGAAGCGCACCCCGGCCGCCGCGATCCTGACCGCGACCGGCGTCGAGTACGACACCGGCCTGCGCGACCAGATCCTGCACCAGTCCAACCACTGAGGCCGGTCCCTGAGGCCGGCTGCGGAGCCGCTCCGATGGACGACACCGCCGAAACGAAGACGGAGCCGCCGGCCTCGGTGAAGCCGACGCCGGTGGCCAAGGGGCGCGACGAACGCCTCGCCGCCCGCCTGCGCGAGAACCTGCGCAAGCGCAAGGAACAGGCGCGGCAGCGGGGAGAGTGAGTGCGGAAAGGTTGGGCGTCCGTGCCCCCACCCTAACCCTCCCCCACCTTCGGTGGGAGAGTGGACTGCCGCCGAACTCCTGCAAAGCTCCCGCCCCCTCCACCACGAAGCGGGGGGATGGGGAGGGGGCGAGCGGCCGAAGACCGCTCCGACCGTTAAGCCAAATCCTTCCTGAACCAGATCTGCCTGTGCCCCGGCGGATATCCTTCCATTTCCGCCCAGACCTCATAACCCTGCTTCGGATAGAAGCCCGGCGCCTGGAAGTCGTAAGTGTAGAGCCGCGACCAGCGGCAGCCGCGCGTCCTCCCCTCCGCCTCCGCCGCGGCCAGCAAGCGGGCACCGAGTCCGCTGCCGCGGGTCGATTCGTCCACCCACAGCAGGTCGACATACAGCCATTCCCAGTTGGTGTAGCCGACCAGACCGCCCTTCAGCGTGCCGTCCGCGTCGCGGGCGACCGCCACGAGGTCGCGGCGGTCATAGGCGCGGCCGAGCGTCGCCTCGTTGTAGGCGCGCAGGCCGTCGAAAACTCCGGCCAGATCGGCCGGGGCGGGGGTGTCCGTCACGGACAGGGTGAAGTTCTGGATCATGACGGCGAGCTTAGCCTCCGCCGCGCGCAAGACCAGCGCCGTGATAAAGAACCGTCCATGCACCCCAAGCGGCCTAGCTTTCCTTGAGCCCCGCCGCGTGCTCGGCTACAAACCAGCCTTCACGACCCTCAATCCAATCGATACGCCAAGGAGTACCCCCGCGATGGGCATCATGCCGGACAGCTGGATCCGCGAGATGGCCGAGACCAAGGGCATGATCGAGCCCTTCGTCGAGACCCAGAAGCGCGAAGGCGTGATTTCCTACGGCGTGTCGTCCTACGGCTACGACGCCAGGGTCGCCGACGAGTTCAAGATCTTCACCAACGTCGACAATGCCATCGTCGACCCGAAGCGCTTCGACGATTCGAGCTTCGTCGACCGCAAGACCGACGTCTGCATCATTCCGCCCAACAGCTTCGCGCTGGCCCGCACGGTGGAATATTTCCGCATCCCGCGCGACGTCCTGGTCATCTGCCTGGGCAAGAGCACCTATGCCCGCTGCGGCCTGATCGTGAACGTCACCCCGCTGGAGCCGGAGTGGGAGGGCCATGTCACGCTGGAGATCTCCAACACCACCCCGCTGCCCGCCAAGGTCTATGCGAACGAGGGGCTGTGCCAGTTCCTGTTCCTGAAGGGCGACAGCGTGTGCGAGGTGTCCTACGCCGACAAGTCCGGCAAATACATGGGGCAGAAGGGCGTCACGCTGCCCCGGCTCTGAGCACTCCTAATCTGAACGCCTTTGCTGAAGGCGTATCCGCGAAAGAAACAGGTCCATGGACAAGATCCGCATCCGCGGCGGCCGCCCGCTGAACGGCTCCATCACCGTCGGTGGGGCCAAGAACGCCGCCCTGCCGCTGATGACGGCGTCGCTGCTCACCGATGAGACGCTGACGCTGACCAACCTGCCGATCCTGGCCGACATCAACACGCTGTGCAATCTGCTGCTGCAGCACGGCGTGGCGATCCATATGGCCGGCGCCGGCGGCGATTGCGCCGGCCGCGCCGTGGACTTCACCGCGCGCGATATCACCAACACGACCGCCCCCTACGATCTGGTCCGCAAGATGCGCGCCAGCGTGCTGGTTCTGGGGCCGCTGCTGGCCCGCTGCGGCGAGGCCAAGGTGTCGCTGCCCGGCGGCTGCGCCATCGGCGCGCGTCCGGTGGACCTGCACATCAAGGGTCTGGAGGCGATGGGCGCCGACATCCGGATCGAGGCGGGCTACATCGTCGCCAAGGCCCCGGCC
This sequence comes from Alphaproteobacteria bacterium, assembly GCA_046570145.1. Lineage (GTDB taxonomy): Bacteria > Pseudomonadota > Alphaproteobacteria > Azospirillales > Azospirillaceae > Azospirillum. The sequence continues at coordinate 2,532 of JBKHVJ010000347.1, read as the reverse complement.
GGCGGGCTGCGCGGTGCGGAATACGTCTTCCCCAAGGTGTCGGTGGGCGCGACCGAGAACCTGCTGATGGCCGCCACGCTGGCCAAGGGGACCACCATCCTGGTCAATGCTGCGCGCGAGCCGGAAGTGACCGACCTCGCCGAATGCCTGGTCAAGATGGGAGCGAGGATCACCGGCATCGGCACCGACCGGCTGGTGATCGAGGGGGCGGACCGGTTGCACGGCGCCCGCCACATGGTGGTGGCCGACCGCATCGAGACCGGCACCTACGCCATGGCGGCGGCGATCACCGGGGGCCGTCTTGACATCATGAACACCCGTCTCGATTTGATCAAAGCGGCGGTCAAGGCGCTGGCTCCGGCCGGCGTCGCCTTCGAGGAGATCGAGAATGGGATCCGCGTTTCGCGCGCCAACGGCGAACTGCACGGCGTCGATGTGATGACCGAGCCGTTCCCCGGCTTCCCCACCGACCTTCAGGCCCAGATGATGGCCCTGATGTGCACGGCCAAGGGTGCGGCGATGATCACGGAAACGATCTTCGAGAACCGCTTCATGCACGCACCGGAACTGACGCGCATGGGCGCGCGGATCACGGTCCACGGCTCGTCGGCCCTGGTGCGCGGTGTGGAGCGGCTGACCGGTGCGCCCGTGATGGCGACGGACCTGCGCGCTTCGGTGTCGCTGGTGCTCGCCGGGTTGGCGGCGGAGGGGGAGACGATGGTCAACCGCGTCTACCACCTCGACCGCGGCTATGAGCGGGTGGAGGAGAAGCTGGCCGCCTGCGGTGCGGAGATCGAGCGCATCCACGGCGGCGACGAGTAAGCGGCGGGGGCGCCCCTCCCGCCTTCCCTTAGAGGTTGGCCTTTCCCGAGAGGTGCCCCTGATTATGACGGCCATCACCCCGATCCGCCTGCGTGCCGAGGATGAGGAGGACCTGAAGGTCGTATCCGCCTGCCTGCAGGACGCCATCCTGCCGATCGGCGACATGTGCTTCCAGCCCGACGAGAAGCGGTTCGTCATGGTCGTCAACCGCTTTCGCTGGGAGTCGGCCGACCAGCCCCGGCCCGGCCCCACCGCCGACGACGACGATCTGGCTCCCTATGAGCGGGTCCATTGCGGCGTGCGGGTGGAGGGGGTGACCGGCGCCAAGCTGCGCGGTTTCGACCTGAAGGACCGCGGCCGGATTCTGGAACTGCTGTCGATGGAGACGGTGGAGGGCGGGGTCGCCCTGCATTTCGCCGGCGGCGGCTGTGTCCGGCTCGACGGGACCTCCTGGCGCATGGTTGTGGAGGATCTGGGCGAACCCTGGCCCACCGGCTGCAAACCCTGCCACCCCGACGAAGCCGGTCCCGACCGGATCGACTGAGCGGTGGTGCAGCCGGACGGAGCGCCGGTTCAGCGCTCCGCTACCTGGGTATCGCTGTGCAGGCGGCGGATCACATCCTGCGCTGTCTTCTTGTAGGTGACGGTGTCCACGTCCTCGCCCGGCGCCAGCTGCGAGCGATGGACGGTGAAGAATCGGTGGCCGACGTCCAGCATGCCGCTGGCCTCGACGAGGATGCTGTCGTCCTTGCCGGTGGCCGCAGGGGAAACGGAAACGATCTGTCCCAGTTCTTCGCCGAGCAGGCCGGTCACCTCGATGCCGACGAGGTCGTCACCGCCGCGCGGATCGGCTGCCAGCGCCGACTCGGTATGGGTAAAGGAAAGGGTCGCCGCCAGCGCAAGGCCGGCCAACATGGTCTGGAACCGCATGGGTCGGGCTCCCATCGCTGATGTGTGTCTCGTATGTCACAATCAACATGGGAATTGCGGGACAGTTCCCAGGGAACCATCCAGGGGTAATCCGGTTGCTGCGGCATGACCTTCAGCGAAGGAGACCCCTCCATGGCTCAGAAACTCGACGGCAAGACCGTCGCCGTCCTCGCCACCGACGGCTTCGAACAGGTGGAACTGACCGAACCGGTGAAGGCGCTTCGCGACGCCGGCGCCACCGTGCATGTGGTCGCGCCCAAGGCCGGGCAGATCGAGGGCTGGAATCACCATGACCGCGGCGACATGGTCGACGTGGACGTGACGCTCGACCAGGCCGATGCCGCCCGCTACGACGCGCTGCTTCTGCCCGGCGGCGTGATGAACCCGGATTCCCTGCGGCTGGAGCCGAAGGCGATCGAGTTCGTGAAGAGCTTCGTCACGTCCGACCGGGCCATCGCCGCGATCTGCCACGGCCCCTGGACGCTGATCGATGCCGGCGGCGTGCGCGGCAAGCGCATGACCAGCTGGCCGTCGCTGCAGACGGACCTGCGCAACGCTGGTGCGACCTGGATCGACGAGCAGGTGGTGACCGATCACGGTCTGGTCACCTCGCGCAAGCCCGACGACATTCCGGCCTTCTGCCGCAAGATGATCGAGGAATTCTGCGAAGGCCGCCACGCCGGCCATCGCAACGCGGCGGAGTAGGGGGCGGGATTCTTGCGGCGTTAGACCCCCACCTAACCTCCCCCACTGGGTGGGGGAGGGGCTGCCGCCACTCTC
>JBKHVJ010000346.1:0-22129 GCA_046570145.1 Alphaproteobacteria bacterium | reverse complement strand
CGGCGATGTCGGTGGTGCGCTTGGCCTGGACGACGAGGTCGTCGAACTCCTTGTTGCACCACTTCGACAGGTTGTTGCCGCCCTGACGTGCCGCCTCGCAGCCCAGCAGGGTGTAGAGGAAGTTGTCGGGGTCGCCGTTGTCGCCGGTCCAGCCGAGCATGCCCATCTGGTGCTCGCCCTGCTGCATGCGCTTGCGGTACTCACCCCATTCGTACTGCACGATCTTCGCCTTGATGCCGACCTTGGCGAGGTCGGCCTGCATCATCTCGGCGATGCGCTTGGCGTTGGGGTTGTACGGGCGCTGCACCGGCATCGCCCACAGGTCCGTCTCGAAGCCGTTCGGGTAGCCGGCGTCGGCCAGCAGCTTCTTGGCCCGTTCGACGTCGTACGGATAATCCTCGATCGAGTTGTTGTACGACCACATGGTCGGCGGGATCGGGTTCTTGGCCGGGACACCGGCGGCCTGATAGACCGCGGCGACCATCGCCTTCTTGTCCATGGCCATGCTGACGGCGCGGCGGACGCGGACGTCGTCGAACGGCTTCTTCGTCACGTTGAAGGAGACGTAACCGACGTTCAGGCCTTCCTGTTCCTGAACGACGATCGAGCCGTCCTTCTTCATCGCGTCGATGTCGGCCGGGTTCGGGTACGGCATGACCTGGCACTCGCCGGCCTTCAGCTTGGCCAGACGGACCGCCGCATCGGGCGTGATCGCGAAGACGAGGTTGTCCAGCGGCTGCTTGCCGCCCCAGAACTGCTCGAACGCCTTGTAACGGATGACGGCGTCCTTCTGGTAGGCGACGAACTGGAACGGGCCGGTGCCGACCGGAACCTGGTCCAGCTTCTCCGGCGTGCCCTTCTTCAGCAGCATCGCGGCATATTCGGCCGACATGATCGGCGCGAACGGCATGGCGAGGTTGGCCAGGAACGGCGCCTCGACCGCGTTCAGCGTGAACTTGACCGTCAGGTCGTCGACCTTCTCGATCGACTTCAACAGCTTGGGCATCGCCATGTCGTTGAAGTAGTCGTAGGCGCCGCCGGACACCTTGTGGAAGGGATTGTCCGCCTTCCACTGGCGCTCGAACGAGAAGATCACGTCGTCGGCGTTGGCGTCGCGCGTCGGCTTGAAATCTCCGACGCTGTGCCACTTGGCACCGGCACGCAGCTTGAAGGTGTAGACCAGGCCGTCGTCGGAGATGGTCCAGGACTCGGCCAGGCCGGGAATGACCTTGGTCCCGCCATGCTCGAACTGAACGAGGTTGTTGTAGACCGGGAGAGCCACGTCGAAGCTGGTGCCGGTCGTATTCAACATGGGGTTGAAGTTTTCGGGGCTACCCTCGGAGCAGTAAACAAGGGTCTTCGCCGCCTGGGCCGGCGCCGACAGCGCCAGCGCCGCGGCCATACCAAGCCCGGCACCCAGCAGGATGCGCTTCATTCGTCTTGCCTCCCGATTCCGGTTAAAGCGTACGGAAAATTTGCCAGAACGCCGTTGGAAATAGCGTCGCCATTTGGCGCGTGCCCACGGCGCCTGTCAACGTCAACATGCATACGTGGCTATACCGTGACGCAGAGCATATTTTGAGGCGCCAATACGTCCGTATGGACACATTTCCGACCCCCAAAATGAAATAGTTGCAAAGCCAACCATCCGGTTGACCGAATCGGCAGCTCCCTCACCTTGCGAATCAGGCTATCCGGGTGGGCGGCGATGGTTACACCCGCAGCCGACGGGATCCGGACGGCTGCCATGCGCACCCGCCGTGAAGTCCGGCGGTGGGCGCCATGCTAGGCTGGGTTGCACCATCCATGGAACCCCTTTTCGGACACCGACCGGTCGATGCCGCTTCCGAGCCTGCCGCCTTCCCTGCGCTCCGGCCCGCTGGCCGCCTACAGCCTTTACATCGTCGGATCGGCGCTGCTGGCATCCAACCCGGTGGTCGGCCGGGCGGCTGCCCATGTGGTGCCGCCGATCGGACTGGCCTTCTGGCGCTGGCTGATCGCCTTCCTGATCGTGCTGCCCTTCGCGCTGTCCGGCCTGCTGGCGCATCGGCGGCAGTTGAAGGAGCAGTGGCGGCGTTATCTGCTGCTCGGCGTGCTGGGACAGGGGATTTCCGGCGCCATCGTCTATTACGGGCTGGAGCGGACCAGCGCCACCAACGCCAGCCTGATCTACGCCACCAGCCCGGCGATGATCCTGGCGCTGGCCGCCCTCTGGCTGGGCGATGCGATCCGGCCGCGGCAGATCCTGGGCATCCTGCTGGCGATGGCCGGGGTCTTGGTGATCCTGACCCGCGGGGATCCGGAGGCGCTGCGGCACCTGTCCTTCAATGTCGGCGACCTTCTGGTGCTGACGGGGGCGGTATCCTGGTCGGTCTACACCATCCTGCTGCGGCAATCGGGCACACCCCTGCCGGTGGTCACCGCCTTCGCCGCCAACGCGCTGGCCGGCGTCCTGGTGCTGGCGCCCTTCTATGCATGGGAAACGGTGGCGGTGCGGCCGGTGCCGTTTTCGGCCTCCACCATCCTGTCGATCGTGGCGGTGGCGCTGTTCGCATCGGTCCTGGCGCTGCTGGCCTATCAGAAGACCATCGCGATGATGGGGGCCGCCCGCGCCTCCACCGCGCTGTATGTCTCGCCGCTGTGGGCGGCGCTGGCCTCGTGGTTTCTGCTGGCGGAGCCGCTGCAGGGCTTTCACCTGATGGGGGTTCTTCTGGTCCTGCCCGGGGTGATGCTGGCCACCCTGCCCGCCCGCAAACCGCGAGCGCAGGCCGCGTCCGAAGCCGCTTGATCGGCACCGCCGACCCACCCATCTTGGCCGGACCCACCTGTCACCGTTCCGATCCGGCCATGCCCCAGAACACCCCGATTCCGCTCCTGCTCTGTGCCGACGATTACGGGCTGGCCCCCGGCGTGAATGCCGCCATCCGCGACCTGATCGCCCGCGGTCGGCTCACCGCCACGTCGGTCATGAGCCTCTGCCCGCATTGGCGGACCGACGCCGCGGCCCTGCGCGACCTGAAGGGCAAGGCCGATGTCGGGCTGCATTTCACCCTGACCGACCAACCGCCGCTGGGACCGATGCCGACGCTGGCGCCGGACGGACGGCTGCCGCCGCTGGGGCGGCTGATGGGATGGGCCTATCGCGGGAAACTGAACGCGCCGGCCGCGCAGGCCGAGATCCGTGCCGAACTGGCGCGCCAGATCGCCGCCTTCACCGACGCCTGGGGCGCCGCCCCCGACCACATCGACGGCCACCAGCATGTCCACCAGTTGCCCGGCGTGCGCGACGCCGTGGTGGAGGCGCTGGCAGCATTGCCCGGCGCCTATGTCCGCCTGTGTGGGGAGCCGGTGACGGCGGTCCTGCGTCGCCGTGTCGCGGTGCCGAAGACCCTGCTGATCGGCGGGCTCGGCGGCGGGCTGGCCCGCATGCTGCGGGCGCGCGGCATTCCGGCCAACGACCGCTTCGCCGGGGTCTACGACTTCGCCGGCAGCCGTCCTTTCGCCGAGCTGATGCCGCGCTTTCTGGAAGGTACGGATGGCAGGGCCCTGGTGATGGTCCACCCCGGCCTGCCCGACGGGGAGTTGCGCCGTGTCGACAGCCTGGTCGAGCCACGGCGCGCCGAATACGACTATCTCCGCGGGCCGGACTTCGCCGACCTGCTGGAACGGCGCAACATCCGGCTGACCCGTTTCGCCGGCCTGCGCGCCGGATAAAGTCCGTTACTCGGCCTCGTCCTACTCGGCCTCGTCCGGCTGCCAGGCGCGGCGGCGCAGCTTGAAGCGCTGGACCTTGCCGGTCTCCGTCCGCGGCAGCGCGTCGAGGAACTCCACCGCGCGCGGGTACTTGTAGGGCGCGATGTGGTCCTTGACGAAGCTCTGCAGTTCCTCGGCCAGACGCTCGTCGGGATAGACGCCGTCGCGCAGCACGACGAAGGCCTTCGGGATGGTGCCGCGCACGGGATCCGGCGCCGCGATCACCGCGCATTCCTGCACCGCGTCATGGCTCAGCAGGATGTTCTCGACCTCCAGGCCGGAAATCTTGTAGCCGGCCGAGACGATCAGGTCGTCGGTGCGGGCGTGGTACCAGAAGAAGCCGTCCTCATCGACGTGGAAGGCGTCGCCGGTCAGGTTCCAGCCCTGCTGGACATAGCTTTCCTGCCGCGGGTCGTCGAGATAGAGGCAGCCGGTCGCCCCCCGCACAGCCAGCCGGCCGACCTGTCCCGGCGGCAAGCGGCGGAACTGGTCGTCCACCACCATCGCTTCATAGCCCGGCACCGGCTTGCCGGTCGAACCGGGCCGGACATTGCCGGGCACGGCGTGGAGAACCGCGTTCAGCAGTTCGGTGGTGCCGAGGCTGTCGAGGATCTCCAGACCCGTCGCATCGCGCCAGCCCTCGAAGGTCTGCTGGGGCAGCGGCTCCCCGGCCGAAACGCAGAGCCGCAGGGACGCCAGCCCCTTCGCCAGTGCCGGGTCGGCGCCCAGCCGGCCGATCATGCCGCGGTAGACGGTCGGCACGGTGAACATCACCGTTGCCTTGTGGCGGGTCGCCGCCTCCAGCAGCCGGTCGGCGGTTCCGCGCTCCAGCAGGATGACGGAGGCGCCGATGCGCAGCGGGAACAGCAGCAGCCCGCCAAGCCCATAGGCGAAGGCCAGAGTCGGCGAGCCGCAGAACACGTCGTCCGGGCCCGTCCCCAGCACCGAGCGCGGCGACAGGTCGGTGATCGCCAGCAGATGGCGGTGCAGATGGGCTGCCGCCTTGGGAGTGCCGGTGGTGCCGGAGGTGAAGGCGATCAGTGCGACATCGTCCTGTGCCGTGTCGGCAGCCTGGAAACCGGCCGGCTTGGTGGCGATGCGGTGTTCCAGCTCGCCGTCGCGGAAGCCGACGATGCGCAGCGACGGCAGCGCCGCCTCTTCCAGATCGTCGAGGAAATGCGTGTCGCACAGCGCCATGTCGATGGAGGCACGCTGCAGCACGTCGGCCAGTTCGGGCGCGCGCAGCAGCGGCATGGTCGGCACCAGCACCCCGCCGGCCTTGATGACCGCCAGCCAGCAGGCGGCCAGCATCGGCGTGTTGGGACCGCGCAGCAGGACCCGGTTGCCGGTGACCAGCCCGTAATCCTCGGTCAGGACGCGGGCGATGCGGTCGACGGTGTCGCGCATCCGGCCATAGCTCCACACCACCCCGTCGCCGCCGATCAGGCAGGGGCGGTCGTCCCAGCCGCGCTCGCGCCAACCGTCGATCAGGGCGGAGGCGGCGTTCAGGCGTTCGGGATACCGGAGTTCGGGGCGTTCGAGAATCAGGTCGGGGCGCTGGGACGGGGCAGGCAGCCGGTCGCGGGTGAAGCTGTCGATATGTCCAGATGGCGCCATGCGCTGGGATGCCTCCGCCCGCTGGATGACGGGAAGAGCGGGGCCGGCGTAATCGGTGGGCGGGTTTGCCCGCCACACGCGCGGTTCAGACACGGCCATGCCGTCGGCCGGCGCGAATGCGCATCCCTTCATGGGCAATGCTCCATCTCCCCCCGCAGAGGACGCATGAACACGCCTCCGTCTTATCTTTTATGATCCGACTATAGTGCCAGGGAGCGGATGTGAGCCATGCAACGAACGAATGGTGGGTGCACCATCAATCGCCATTCATGCCGGGCCAAGTGATCGAAAACGTCCTTTTTCCGTTGGTGAGACGCACGTTTCGCAACGAAAGTATGGGTCAGGCCAGAAAAACTCATCCGTTCTGCAGATAAAGATCGATCTCGCCCTGTTCCATGACATGGGCGGTGCCGTGGATGATTCCGTTCGCCACCTGAATGATGCGATGGATCATCGCGACGGAGGTCTGGCAATCCATCCGGAGCTTGTCGGGATCGCCGCTGTCGATGTCGGTTCCGATCCGCTCCAGCGTGTGGGCGATCACCTGATGGGCCTGGGCGATGGTGTCCTCGAACGGACGGCGGAACTTGGACGGCACATGGCCGTAGGCCTCGATCGCCAGTTCCTTGTCGGAAAAGCCGCTGTCGCGGAAATGTTCGGCATAGCTCTTCGGCTGCCAGATGCGGCATTCCTCCAGCATGTCCGGCATGTCCGGGATCATCTCGATCAGCATCACGATTTCGTTGAAGTGATTGAGATAATCGGTCGCGAGCAGGGTCTTTTCGGAGATGTTGGTCCCGCGCACGCGATCCCGCCACCGGGCGAAGTCGGCCAGTTCATCCGGCGGAATGCCGTCCATCAGGGACCGATCCAACTCTTGGTCTTCCATGCACAAACCCGGACCCGATGCGGCAGCCATGCGGTGCTTTGGCGCGGTGTTTCGGCGCGATGTCCCGGCTGGAGGACCGGCACGGATCGGCCACCCTTCCAAACCGACGGCACGCTTCAACGGTGAAGCGATGTCCTTAACGTTGGATTAAGCGCGTTGCAAGCATCGGGTTGCGAAAGCCCCCAATTGACGCGCGGAAACGGCGGAGTCACCGGCCGGACACGAAAAAAACGCCGCCGGCCCCAGCCCGCATGATGCGGCGGCGCCCGGCGGCGAAAGGACTGGCGGTTCAGGGAGGAATCGCACCATTGCCTGCTCGAACACGACCACCGGCGGTTGGTTCCCTTACCTCCCGGTCGGATTCTCGCCCGTGCGTCGGCTGCAAAGAAAAAAGCGCCGGCCTGGGGGAGGGCCGGCGCTTTCGAGGATCGGGAACACTCGCCTCGCCCTCATGAGGCACATCGCCAGAGGGCAATGTCAGAGTAGCCTAGTAAGTCTTTCAGAACGGTTAAGGCTCCCACTCCGCCAGCCCCTATGCAGGAGGGGTCATAGGCCGGTTCTCCACACCGTCGGAACATGCCCTGCCGGTTTTCATACTATGCATAGAGAGTAATCCTTTATCGGTATCTCGAATAATTCTTTCGGGTTCACTCCCGTTAGGCCGTGAACTGCGCCATATGAATTTGACCGTTGCAGGCCGGGATGCGTCAGTCTGTGGTTCGAAGCAGCGTCACCGGCATCGGGGCCTTCAGCGGCACCGCCCGACGCAGTCGCCGCCGGACACGCAAACCGGGTAAGGAGTGGCCGCGACCGGACAGCCGGAAGCGGCGCAACGGGTAGGACGCCAGGAACACGCGCCGCAGAAAGGCACGGGGAGAGAGATGGAGCAGTACACCGGTCACTTCATGCAGCATTTGCCCTACCTGCGCCGCTACGCCCGCGCGCTGACCGGGACGAACGGGCGGGGGGACGCCTTGGTGACCCGCACCCTGGAATGGTACCTGGAGGCGGACGAGGATGAAACCGGCCGTGGCGAGGAGTTGTCGCGCGGCGCGCTCTACCGTCATCTGAACAAGCTTCAGGATGAGGCAGGCGCGCCGCCCGCGGTCGCCCCCTACCATCCGGTCGAATCCGCGCTGATGACGCTGGACGAGACCGACCGGCGGCTTTACCTGCTGGTCAATCTGGAGGATCTGCCGGTGGGTGACGCCGCCGCTGTCCTGGAGCTCGCTCCGGAAGACGCGCTGGAACGGCTGACCCACGCCCGCGAGCGCGTCCGCGCCCGCCTGACCGCCACCATCCTGATCGTGGAGGATGACGCCATCATCGCCTACGACCTGGCGGAGACGGTGCGCGGCATGGGCCATATCGTCTGCGGCAACGCGGCGACGATGGACGAGGCGCTGTCGCTGGCGGCGGAGCACCGGCCGACGCTGGCGCTGATGGACATCCGGCTGGCCGACGGCGACAACGGGTTGGAGGTGGCGCGCGAACTGCGGGCCCGCCGGTTCCTGCCGGTGATCTTCGTGACGGCCTTCCCCGACGATCTGGCCAAGCATGGGCTGGAGCATCTGGGGCCGGTGATTCCGAAGCCCTTCACCCGCGACCAGATCGAGCAGGCGATCACCCGTGCGGTGTTCATGCCGCAGCCGGAAGATGCCCGCGAGACGGCGCAACCCCACTGAGGGGCGCCGCCGCCTGACGCGGAGGGTTTAGCGGAAGACGACGGTCTTGTTGCCGTTCAGCAGCACGCGGTGCTCCACGTGGTAGCGGACGGCACGGGCCAGCACGATGTTCTCGATGTCGCGCCCGATGGCCACTAGGTCATCGGGCGTCATCGTATGGTCGACGCGCTCGGCCTCCTGCTCGATGATCGGGCCTTCGTCGAGGTTCGAGGTGACGTAGTGCGCGGTGGCGCCGATCAGCTTCACGCCGCGGGCATGCGCCTGATGGTAGGGCTTGGCACCCTTGAAGCTGGGCAGGAAGCTGTGGTGGATGTTGATGACCCGGCCGGCCATCCGCTCGCACAGCGCACCCGACAGCACCTGCATGTAGCGGGCGAGCACCACGAGGTCGACCTTCTCCTCCTCCACGATCTCCAGCAGGCGGGATTCCTGCTGCGCCTTGTTGTCGGGGCCGACCGGCAGGTGGTGGAAGGGAATGTTGTGCCAGGCCGCGAGCTGGTAGAAGTCCCGGTGGTTGGAGACGATGGCCGGGATCTCGATCGGCAGGTAGCCGGTGCGGTAGCGGTACAGCAGGTCGTTCAGGCAGTGCCCGAACTTCGACACCATGATCAGCACGCGCGGGCGCCGCCGGGCGTCGTGGATCTTCCAGGTCATCCCGAAGCGTTCCGCCACCTGGGCGGCGAAATCGGCCTCCAGCTGCTGCTTCGTCGGCCCGGCGGCGCTGCCGTTGAAGCTGACGCGCATGAAGAACAGGCCGGAGATGCGGTCGCCGAACTGCGCGCTGTCGATGATATTGCAGCTCCGCTCCGCCAGGAAGCCGGACACCGCGAAGACGATGCCGACGGTGTCGGGGCAGGAAACGGTGAGGATATAGTCGGAGCCGGTCTCAGACATCGCGCGTCCACCATGACGTACAGCATGAAAAGGGGGAGGCTTCCCTAGCACGAACTCCGCGATGTTGCACCCGCTTCATGAGCGGTCCCGCACATGGCTGCACCGTCACCCGGGGTCGCCCCGCACGGGATCGCCCCGGACAACGGGCAGGCACGCCGCTCTGGCGCCCGCCGCCCGGCGGTGCGACAATCGGCGGAATGCGCAACGGGCGGCATCAACAGGGCGGAATCACCCCATGGCATCCGGCGGCAAGATCATCGGCGAATACGGCAAGGGCAAGGTGGACAAGCTGCTGACGGCCGACGCCGCCGACAGCAGCCGAAGCCAGCGCATCCGCCGCTTCCTGGAAAACATGGATGCCGCCATCCTGGAGGCCAATTGCGAGGTCATCGGGCGCGAGCTGCCGAACCTGAACCGGGACTCCTTCCTCCGGATGGCGGTGCGGGTCGCCGAATTGCGCGCCGACTATATCCGCGCCGGCCTGCATATGTCGGAGGCCCGCCATCCGGAACCGTCCGCCGTCGCCGAACTCGCCCGCTTGCGTTCCGCTTATGAGGAAATGCTGGCGGTGTACGAGGCGGCCGAGCGGGTGATCGAGCGCGGCTATGCGAAACTGGGGTGAATGCCCCCAAAACAAAAACCCCTCCCCCGCGGTGTTGCGGAGAAGGGGAGCGACCGATCGAATTTGGCATCGGCCACGTCGAATTCAGTGGCAACCTCCATAACGACGCCCGGTGGCCGGGGTAGCGGCCGGAAAGCCGGGGTCAGACGTCGTGGAAATGCTCCAACTCACGTCGCAGGCTGGTTGCTTCCTGCTGCAGGCCGACGATCCGGCGCGCATCAGGCCTCGGCTGCTGTTCCTCGCGTTCGAGCTCACCCTCGACTTCGCGCTGCTCTTGCCGGATGATGTTGAACAGGGCTTTCCTCAACATCGACACCTCCCGAGCTGATCGCTAAAATTTTAGCGCTTTTCCAGATTGTCATCAAGCAACCATTCACTTCTGTCGAATCCTCGTTCCGTCAAGTCTGCCCGGACGACGGGACGCTCACAAATATTCAGGAATGGTAACCTGCCCAGCCTTGACAATACTTATTCGCGCACGCATTGGTTAACGAATCGGGGTAGAGCAACGGACAGGGCGATCGCAGGTCGTGGCCCTTCCTCCACTTGCAGCACGGTATTTTTCGCCATGGATCGTCGACAGCTGCTTGGGCTCGGGCTGAGCAAGCTTTGGTTAACCGCATTCGGCACGGCGGGGCTCGCGCTGGCGCAGCCTCTCTCGTCCGGCTCCGCTCTCGGCGGCCAGCAGCGTCCGGAGCGCAAGCCGTCCGGCGGCACGTCGTCGCGGTCCCGGCTGGTTATGCTCGATCCCGGCCATGGCGGCGCCGACCCCGGCGCCATCGGCACCCGCGGCACCCACGAGAAGGCGGTGACGCTGGACATCGCACGCGAGGTCGCTCGCCAGTTGGCCGAGCGGCACGGCATCACGGCGAAGCTGACGCGCCGCGACGACCGCTTCCTGGCGCTGGACGAACGGGTGGCATTGACGCGCAAGGCCGGGGCCGACCTGTTCGTGTCGATCCACGCCGACAGCGCCCCCAATGCCGATGCCCGCGGCATGTCGGCTTACATCCTGTCCGAAAAGGCGTCCGACGCCTTCGCCTCCCGCCTTGCCCAGCAGGAGAACGAGGCGGACCGATTCGGCAAGCGGGGGACGGGCGGCGCCAACCGCATCGTCAAGGATATCCTGCTGGACCTGACGGCGCGCCACACCCGCCATGCCTCGCTCGCCGCCCGCCAGCTTCTGGTGGAAGGGGCGGGGAAGGAGCTTCGCCTTCTGGACAACCCGATGCGCGCGGCCAATTTCGCCGTGCTGAAGGCGCCGGACGTGCCGTCGGTGTTGGTGGAGACCGGCTTCCTGTCCAACCCTAAGGACGAGGAAATCCTGAGCGATCCGACAGCACGCCGGGTGGTTTCCCGCGTCCTGGCGCGAGAAATCGCGAGCGTGCTTTCCAGCCCAGCTTTCGCCTGATTTCGCCCTGAGACTGCCCGAAGCGTTGCGGCAATCATCCCTTCGCAGCCGCAGCGACTGCAACATCCGTGCATCACCTGGGGACAAAGTGACGATGACTGGTGAAGGCTCCGAATTTCCCCATTGCAAACGCCGTTCCGCCGTGACTTTTTCCGGCCGCGCGCCGCATCCGCCCGGCGCTCGGTACGCTGGCGAAGGGAGGCACGCTGTGACGGGTTTGAGCCGCCTTGGGACATTGTTCGCGCTCGCCTGCACGGCCGGGGTTTCGCTGGCCGGCTGCGGCCCTCTGCTGCTCGGCACCGCCGGCGGCGCTGCGGTGGTGGCGTCGCAGGAACGCGGTTTCGGCGGTTTCGTCAGCGACACCGAAATCCGCGCCCGCATCAATTCGCTGTGGCTGCAGCATTCGGTCGACATGACCAACCGGATCGGTCTGACGGTCGACCAGGGCCGCGTGCTGCTGACCGGCCGCGCCGCCGACCCGCAGATGCGCCTCGACGCGGTGCGGCTTGCCTGGCAGGCCCAGGGCGTCAAGGAAGTCATCAACGAGATCCAGATCGACAACGGTTCCAGCATCGTCGACACCGCGCGGGACACCTGGATTTCAACCCAGATTCGCAGCCGGATCACGTTCGATGCGGATATTCATAGCCAGAACTACAGCATCGATACCGTCGATGGCGTTGTCTATCTGATGGGTGTCGCCAGTTCCCAGGAAGAGCTGGACCGCGCGATCCAGCACGCCCGTTCGGTTCCCAACGTTCAACGCGTCGTCAGCTACGTCCGACTGCTCTCAAACCTCCAGGGTTGAAACCCGACCGCCATGGCCTCCGCCCTTTCCCGCGTCCTCGCCGCACTCCGCACCGCCACCGTTGCCGCCGCCCTGATCCTGCCGGCGGCGGTCGCGGCCGGTCCCGTTCTGGCGCAGGACGCGGCGACGGCCGAGACTGTGACCGGAGGCGCTTCGACGGAGGGTGCCGTGATGGCGGGCGCCGTGACGGAGGATGGCGGCGGGGCGGACAACCCCACCGCCGGCACGCCCGGCCCGGCCAACCGCCTGTTCGTCCAGGCGCTGCAGCTGATCCGGCAAGCCGACAACACCTTCGACGTCGCCGAGGAGTCCCGCCTGCTGAAGGAGGCGGACAAGCTGTTCAACGAGATCGTGACGAAATACCCCGACAGCCCGCTGGCGGTGCAGCTCGTCACCAACCAGTTCGTCGGCGACTTCGACTTCTACGAGTTCCGCTCGCGCATCCGCGCGCTGGTCTGCAACGACGCGCTGGGCAGCCTGTGCTTCCTCCACCGCATCGGCGAGATGCTGCCGCCGGTGGAAACGCCGATCAACGCCGCCCGCTGGGACTGGCTGTCGCTGGCCGTCGCCTATCAGCAGCTGGGCGATCCCGGCCGCGCCAAGGAGATCATGGCTCCCTTCGTCAGCGCGGTGCGCCGCGGCGGCGTCGCCGACAGCTCCGGCCAGGATCTGTTCGTCGCCCGCGCGCTGTCGCTGATGGGGCAGACGCCGCTGGCGCTCGACATCACCCGGCAGATCAACGACTGCTCCACCCGCATCTACAACCTCGCCGACATCGCCAAGGCGGCGTCCTGGCGCGGCGACGCCGCGCTGACAAACGCGCTGGCGGAGGAGGCCAAGAACTACGCCTCCAGCCACAACTGCGCCTGGGAGCTGGGGCTGGTCGCCCAGTCGCTGCTGCGCGCCGGCAAGGAGGCGCAGGCCCGCACCCTGTTCCTGAACACGGTCGAGACGCAATTCTCCAAGTTCAAGGAAACCCGCGGCGACTGCTGCCCGCCGGAACTGGCGGTGGCCGCCGCCGACATCGGCGAGCCGAAGCTGGCGCTGGGCCTGCTCAGCACCGTGCAGGACGAGAATCCCTGGACGATCCCGGCCGTGCTGGGGCGGCTGGCCAAGCGCGGCGAAACGGGCATGGCCGTCGCCTATGCCGAGCAGGTGGCGGACATCGACACCCGCGGCGAGGCTTTTGCCGAACTGGTCGAGGCCGCGATGAAGCGCGGCGAACCGGCCGCGGCCAACGACCTGATGAACCGCCTGAACAAGCTGGTCGACGATTCCGCCGGCCGCCGGCCGGGCTTGCTGGCACAGCGGTCCAAGGCGGAAAAGGCCTTCTACAACGACGACCGCTGGCGCCGCAGCTTCCAGCTGGCGATCAACGCCGCGGAAAAGGCCAGCAACTTCGTCCGCCGCGACATCGGCGCCCCGCTGCTGGCCGCGCTGGTCCGGATCGAGACCGGCCTGCCGATGCTGGATTGACGGGGAAAGGCCCTGGGGGGAATTCCCCTCTCCCCGGGGGGAGAGGGGATGATTAAGGCGGAGAGGGACTGTTTCACCCCACCGCCAGCACCAGCTTGCCGACATGCTGGTTGCTCTCCATCAGCCGGTGGGCGTCGGCAGCCCGTTCCAGCGGAAACACCTCGTGGACGACCGGCTTGATCCGCCCCTCGGCGATCAGCGGCCAGACGCGGGCCTTCAGCTGCCCGGCCACCGCCTGCTTGTAGGCGACCGGACGCGCCCGCAGGGTTGAGCCGGTCAGCACCAGCCGCTTGGTCATGACGGGGAAGAAGTTCACGGTCGCCGTCGCCCCGCGGACGAAGCCGATGCAGACATAGCGCCCCTCGACCGCCAGCGCGTCGATGCTGCGGGCGACGTAATCGCCGCCGACGATGTCGAGCACGACATTCACGCCCGCCCCGCCGGTCGCTTCCTTGACCACGGCGGCGAAATCCTCCGTGCCGTAATCGATGGCGCGCTCGGCGCCCAGCCGGACGCAGGCCGCGCATTTCTCAGGCCCGCGCGCAGTGGCGAAGACCCGCGCGCCGAAGGCGGCGCCCAACTGGATCGCCGTGGTGCCGATGCCGGATGTGCCGCCATGGACCAGCAGCGCCTCGCCGGGCTGGAGCGCGCCACGCTCGAAAACGTTGGACCAGACGGTGAAGACGGTTTCCGGCAGGGCCGCCGCCTCGGCCATCGTCAGGCCGGCCGGGATCGGCAGGCACTGGGCGGCGGGCACGACGCAGAACTCGGCATAGCCACCGCCGGCCAGCAGGGCGCAGACGGGATCGCCGACGGCCCAGCCCTCCACCCCCTCGCCCAGCGCATCGACGGTGCCGGCGACCTCCAGGCCGGGGATGTCGCTGATCCCCGGCGGCGGGTTGTATTTGCCGAGCCGCTGGAGCACGTCCGGCCGGTTGACGCCGGCGGCCTGGACCGCGATGCGGATCTCGCCGGGCGCAGGATCGGGCATCGGACGGCGCGCCGGGATCAGCACCTCCGGCTTGCCGGGTTGGCTCACCTCGATTGCCGTCATGCTTCTGGTGTCTGTCATTCGGATCGCTCCCCTGCCCTGTCGTCGTGATGGGCCCGCTGAAACATATTGTGGGGGCACTCTGTCGCCGTGGCGGACGGCCCGTCCACGCGGCGATGGATCCGATTTCATCCTGCGGAAAAATAAAAAAATGGCCGTGCTGCACACAGCACGGCCAGTCTCCGAGAGAAGCGCGAACATGCAAAACAACACATCCGCCCGATGAGAAAGGAACGCCTTTCCCGAGACAGACAATCGCACCAACCTGCCGGTAATTCCCGAGAAATCGACCTCTTTTCCATTCCGTGGAAACGGCTTGTTATCCAAGAAAGAAGGCCGCGCTCCATCGGGAACGCGGCCTCTAGTGCGCCAGGGAGGATATGCCGACGTGCACCACCTGCCGTCGGCTCTTGGCGTTTATTGTCCGTGTAAGGGTCAGTTCGGAACCGGGACGCGCCCGCCCAGCTCCTGCGTCACCGCCGCGGCGGCGCGCTTGACCATCTCGCCCAGGGCGCGCAGCCGCGCGTCCTCGATGCGCCGGCTGGAGCCGGACAGCGACAGGGCGCCCATCACACGGGAATTCTCGTCGAAGATCGGGGCGGCGACGCAGCGCAGGCCCGATACCCGCTCCTCCTGGTCCAGGGCATAACCGCGGGTCCGCACCAGCGTCAGGTCGCGGTACAGCGCCGGCAGGGACGACAGGGTGCTGCGGGTGAACTGGCGCATGCCGCGCTGGGTCACGATGGTCTGCACCTTGGTCTCGGTCATGCCGGCCAGCAGTGCCTTGCCGACGGCGGAGCAGTGCAGCAGGGTGCGGTCGGTCTGCGGCACCGCGACCTGGGCGGCACGGGGACCGCCGACGCGGGCCAGATAGATCGCCTCGCCGTTCTCTTCGACCGCCAGATTGACGATCTCGCTGCTCTCCTCCATCAGGCGGCGCATGCGGGGACGGGCGACATCGACCAGATTGCGGGTCTTCAGGAAGTTGGCGCCGGTCATGTAGGCCTGGACGCCGACCACCCAGCCGCGCGCGCTCTGGTCGAAGCGGACGTAGCGCTCGTACTGCAGGGTCGTCAGCAGGCGATGGGTGGTGGAGGGCGACAGGTTGGCGGCCTCAGCCAGCTCGGTCAGGGTCATCGGACCGTCATTGGCGCCGAGGATGGTCAGGATGTTCAGCGCGCGGCAGAGCGACTGCACCACCTGACCGCGCTCGGCCTTTGCATCGGCCTTGCCGTTGTCGTTCTTCTCGCGCGGCGCCTCGATGATCGCCGTCTTGATGATCGCCGCGGCGCCCTCGCTGGGATCGTCGTGGATGATCCGGCGTGCGATGGTGCCGGCGGTCATGCTGTTCGTGTGGGCTTGCGCTTTCATGTCCCATCTCCCTCGGGGTCCGGCGCGTTGGTTGCGCCTGTCTGTTGCGGCTGATGGCGTGAGTGACAGAAGCTTCGCTTGAACCGCGGGACCGTCGCGGACGGCGGTCCCGCGGGGTACCGGTCAATCTTTGAAAATCGACTGCATGGTGGAGCCCAGGCTGGCGGGGCTGTCGGCGACGGCGATGCCGACCGACTTCATGAAGTCGATCTTGAAGTCGGCGGTGTCGTTGCCGCCGGAGATCACCGCGCCGGCATGGCCCATGCGGCGGCCCGGAGGAGCCGTGCGGCCGGCGATGAAGCCGACGACCGGCTTCTTCGTGCCCGACGCCTTGATGAACTCGGCGCCGCGGACTTCGGCGTCGCCGCCGATCTCGCCGATCATGATGATGCCCTCGGTCTCCGGGTCCTTCACGAACAGCTCCAGGCTGTCGACGAAGTTGGTGCCGTTGACCGGGTCGCCGCCGATGCCGATGCAGGTGGTCTGGCCGAGACCGGCCGCCGTGGTCTGCGCGACGGCCTCGTAGGTCAGCGTGCCCGAGCGCGACACGATGCCGATCTTGCCGCGCTTGTGGATGTGGCCCGGCATGATGCCGATCTTGCACTCGTCCGGCGTGATGATGCCGGGGCAGTTCGGGCCGATCAGGCGGGTCTTGGAGCCGTCCAGGGCGCGCTTGACGCGGACCATGTCCAGCACCGGGATGCCTTCGGTGATGCAGACCACCAGCGGGATCTCGGCGTCGATCGCTTCCAGGATCGCATCGGCCGCGAAGGGCGGCGGCACGTAGATCACGGAGGCGTTGGCACCGGTCTTCTCCACCGCCTCGAACACGGTGTCGAAGATCGGCAGGTCGAGGTGCTTGGCGCCGCCCTTGCCGGGCGTGACGCCGCCGACCATCTTGGTGCCGTAGGCGATGGCCTGCTCGGAGTGGAAGGTGCCCTGGGCTCCGGTGAAGCCCTGGCAGATCACCTTCGTGTTCTTATCGACGAGAACAGCCATGTTACGCGGCCTCCTTCACGGCCTTGACCACCTTCTCGGCGGCATCGGCGAGGTTGTCGGCCGAGAGGATCGGCAGGCCGGATTCGGCCAGGATCTTCTTGCCCAGATCGACGTTGGTGCCTTCCAGGCGCACCACGAGCGGAACGTGCAGGTGCACTTCGCGGGCTGCGGCGACCACGCCCTCGGCGATCACGTCGCAGCGCATGATGCCGCCGAAGATGTTGACTAGGATGCCTTCGACGTTGCTGTCGGACAGGATCAGCTTGAAGGCCGCGGTGACGCGCTCCTTGGTGGCACCGCCGCCGACGTCGAGGAAGTTGGCCGGCTCGCCGCCATACAGCTTGATGATGTCCATGGTGGCCATCGCCAGGCCGGCGCCGTTGACCATGCAGCCGATGTTGCCGTCGAGCTTGACGTAGTTGAGGCTGTGCTTGGCCGCCTCGATCTCCGCCGGGTCTTCCTCGGCCTCGTCGCGCAGCTCTTCCACGTCCTTGTGACGGAACAGCGCGTTGTCGTCGAAGTTCATCTTGGCGTCGAGCGCCAGGATGTCGCCCGAACCGGTGACGATCAGCGGGTTGATCTCGACGATGGCACAGTCCAGATCCACGAAGGCCTGATAGGCGGCCTGGATGAACTTGGCGGCGGCACCGACCTGCTTGCCTTCCAGGCCGAGCGCGAAGGCGACCTTGCGGGTGTGGTAGCCCTGGATGCCGGTGGCCGGGTCGACGGCGACCTTGACGATCTTCTCCGGCGTGTTGTGGGCGACCTCTTCGATCTCCATGCCGCCTTCGGTCGAGGCCATGATCGTCACGCGGCCGGTGGCGCGGTCGATCAGCATGCCGAGATACAGCTCGCGCTTGATGTCGGCGCCTTCCTCGACATAGAGGCGCTTGACCTCGCGGCCTTCCGCGCCGGTCTGCTTGGTCACGAGAACGTGGTTCAGCATCTCGGCGGCGTTCTTGCCGACATCCTCGATCGACTTGACGACGCGGACGCCGCCCTTGCCTTCGGGGTTGTCCTTGAAGCGCCCGGCGCCGCGGCCGCCGGCATGGATCTGGGACTTCACCACCCAGACCGGACCGCCCAGCTCGCGGGCGACCGTCTCGGCCTCCTGCGGGGTGTAGGCAACGCCGCCGCGGGGAACCGCGACGCCGTACTTCTTCAGCAGGCTTTTCGCCTGGTACTCATGGATGTTCATCGGGCGTCCATCTGTTTTTTGGTTCGGCTGACGAGAACGGGTCGACTGAAGGACGAGACGGGCGCACCACCGGCGCCGTCCCGACCCGGAAAATGGGCCGGAAGGGCGCCGGAGAACGCGCAGTCCGTTCCTTAGGAAGCGGACTTCTCGGCGTCCAGCTTCTTCACGACGTCGACCAGCGTCTTCACCGCGTCGACGGAGTTCTGGAACATCGCCTTCTCTTCGTCGTTCAGCTCGATCTCGATGATCTTCTCGACGCCGCCGGCGCCGATGATCGTCGGGACGCCGACGTAGAGGTCGTCCTGGCCATACTGGCCGCTCAGGTGGGCGGCGACCGGGAGAACGCGCTTCTGGTCCTTGAGGTAGGACTCGGCCATCTGGATGGCGGACGCGGCCGGGGCGTAGAAGGCCGAACCGGTCTTCAGCAGCTTGACGATCTCGGCGCCGCCGTCACGGGTGCGCTGAACGATGGCGTCCAGCTTCTCCTGCGTGGTCCAGCCCATCTTGACCAGATCGGGCAGCGGGATGCCGGCGACGGTGGAATAGCGCACCAGCGGGACCATGGTGTCGCCGTGGCCGCCCAGCACGAAGGCGGTGACGTCCTCGACCGAGACGTTGAACTCTTCGGCCAGGAAGTAGCGGAAGCGGGCCGAGTCGAGTACGCCGGCCATGCCGACCACGCGCTCCGGCGGCAGGCCGGACGCCTGCTGCAGCACCCACACCATCACGTCGAGCGGGTTGGTGATGACGATGACGAAGGCGTTCGGGGCGTACTTGCCGATGGCCTCGCCGACGGTCTTGCAGACGCCGCTGTTGATGCCGATCAGGTCGTCGCGGCTCATGCCCGGCTTGCGCGGGATGCCGGCGGTGACGATCACGACGTCGGCACCCTCGATGACCGAGTAGTCGTTGCCGCCGGTCAGGCTGGCGTTGAAGCCCTCGACCGGGGAGGTTTCGGCGAGATCCAGCGCCTTGCCGGCCGGCATGCCTTCGGCGATGTCGAACAGGACGACGTCGCCCAGTTCCTTCTGAGCAGCGAGCAGAGCCAGCGTGCCGCCAATCTGGCCGGCACCGACGAGCGCAATCTTCTTGCGAGCCATGGAGCGTTCCCTAAAACGTTTGAGCGTCCCCCATTCAGCGGGAGACTAGAACCGTTGGTCATTCTAACGTCTTAGGGATCCAGCGCCCCGAGATTTCGGAAGCGTAGGTAGCGCGTTTTGTCGCGGAGGGCAAGCCCGACCGCAAGCGGGGCATTGCAGCTTTGCGTCGCACCCCCGATGATCCTTTCCAACAGCTGGACCGTTCCGCTTTATACGTATGGTTCGCGTCCGGTCCTCACCTTGTTCAAATATGGTCGAAGGAGAGCGTTTATGGCCAAACTTGCGGCCCGTATCATTCCCGGTCTGACCATGTCGCTGGCGCTCGGCGCCGGCATCGCCGGTGCCCTGGTCGCCGGTGGCGCACAGGCGCAGACTGTCGGCGACTACACCGCCGCCATCACCGCCGCCCCGATCGTCGATGCAGTGGGGGAAACCAGCGTCGCCTATTGCCAGCCGCTGACCAACTACGTCTACACCTCCATCCCCACCGATCAGCGGTCGAACTGGGTGCTGCCGCTGGTGACGCTCGACGGGTCGCAGTCGGCCGAGATGGCGGCCAAGCGCGAGACCTGCCTGAAGGTCCGCCAGCAGGCGCTGATCGCCTTCGACGCCGGCACCGGCGAGCAGATCGTCACCCCTGCCGAGGCGATGGAGGGACCGACCGACCGCGGCCCCTATTACAAGGAGGTCTCGCCCGACACCCCGGTTCCGCAGACCGGCCGCGCCACGCCGCGCCAGCCGATGCCGCGCGGGGGCGTGCAGTAAGGTCGCTGGGGGACTGGCGTATAGTTCCCTCTCCCGGGGCTCTCGGCGGATCTTCGATCCGCCTGACGCCGTCAGCACAAACGAAGTTTGTGCGAGAGGCGGGAGAGGGCGATGGCATACCAAATGCCCGGCCGCTGCTGAGCCCTTACGGCCCGATGCCGTAGCGTTCCAGGTGCCGGGCCATCTCGGCGGGGGACAGCGGGAAGCCGCTGCCCTGCCGGGCGTTCAGCATGGCGCGCGGGTGGATGCCTGCGGCGCGGGCCTGGATCTGCATGGCGCAGCGCATCGACAGGCCGGCACGCCAGACCAGCGCGGTGACCGCCTGCGGGTCGTGGGCGTCCAGGATCAGGTCGACCACCTCCGGCGCCACGCGGGCGCGGAGAGTCAGCGCCGCCCGAACGAATCCGGCCTCGTTCCACGACATCGCGTCGCCCAGGGCGGTCTCGTCCAGCTTGCCCAACCGGTGCAGGCGGACGGCGCGGCGTTCCGGCGACTCGGAAGCCTCCGGGGCTTCGGCCCAGTCGATGCGGCGGCGGGTGGTGGCGGCGATCTCCGCCACCGTGGCGTCGTCGAAATCGGGACGCCGGCGCAGATGCTCCACCACCGCCAGATCGACGAAATCCGCCAGCCGCAGCGCCAGCCGGCGGGGCAGGGCGGGGCGCCGGACCAGTTTCTCCCGCCAGTCGGGATGATGGGCGGACTGTTCCACCAGCCTGTCGAGGGTCGGCTCGGCGATCACCGCGCCGGTGTTGTCCAACAGGATGCCGGTCGCCTCGGCATGGCCGCTGCCGGCGATGGCGTCCGACAGGGCGGCGCCGATGCTGTGGCGCCGCGCGATGGCCGACAGCGCCCAGCCGGCGGGCGCGGCGGCGACGATGTCCAGCAGATCCTCGTCGCCGAGCGCGGCGCAGCAGCGCAGCACCGGCTCGGCACCGAGTGCTCGATGTCGCGCGCCAGCGTCGCAACCACCGAAGGCGGCGCGCAGGCGATGTCCTTGATCGCGGTCGCCAGCGCTTCGCGCACCCTGACGATGTGGTCGCGGGCCAACTGTTCCAGCGCCCGCACGGCCACCGTGCTGACGGTGTCGGCCCCGCCCGGCGGCAGGTCGGGCAGCAGGCGGCAGAGCTTGCGGGCCAGCGTGGAGCGGACGTCGGCATCGCCCATGCCGGCCAGCCGCGATTCGACCAGAACGTCGCCGACCTGACGGGCGACGCTGCGGCTGGGCGGGGCTGGTGCGGGTGGCGGTGCGGTGTCCGGCGAATCGGCGAACAGGTAGTCCATCAACTCGGGCGCGACTCCGCCATCCGTCTCCGGCGGGAGATCGGGGGAGGAGTGGGATGGGGAGCGCCGGGCTGTCACCGGACCGGGGACTTTCGGGTTGGGCCGCCGCTGAGCGGAGGCGAAGGCGATGGTGGTAGCATGCACGCCATCGAAACGCCGCCCTGGTTAACGGGTCCCTAATAAGGCTACGGCCGAGCCCGTGACATCCTGCGCATCGGCGGGGACGTACCTTCTCGGCACAGCAAAAAAAAAGGCCGCAGCCCATTGGGGCGCGGCCTTTAGTCTAGGGAGGAAACGCACTGCAAAATGCAGTAACGGGACGGAGTGTACGGCCGCGGCCGTGTTAGCGGTACCACGGTTTTCGAATTGGTGCGGTGCGACATCCGCATAGCGCGGTATGGAATAAGGTTTGGTTCGCTCAACGGATGGGCGGAGAGGCAGATTTCTGCTCTTTTCCTGGGCAAAACCGGAGTGGAACGTCAGACGAACGATCAATTCCGAAAACGGTGGCATTCGCAATGGTTCGCAAACGAAAAAAGGGGGCGCCGTTCGACGCCCCCTTACTCCGAACGGACAGGAGGGGATCAGGCCGCCAGCTTCTCGCGGATCAGCGCCTTGGTCTCGTCGATGCCGTAGAGCTGGATGAAGGAGCCCATGCGCGGGCCGGTGGTCTGACCCAGCAGCACTTCGTACAGCGCCTGGAACCACGCCCGCAGTTCGGTGAAGCCGTGGGTCTTGCCGACCTCGAACACCTCGTTCTGGATGGCATCGGCGCGGGCATCGGCCGGCAGGGTGTCGAGCTTGGCCAGAAGGTCCTGCAGGGCCGCGCGCTCGGCATCGGTGGGCGCGCGGAACCGCTTGGTCGGCTTCACCTGATCCTGGTAGTAGCGCACGGCATAGCCGACCATGCTGTCCAGGAATGGGCTGTTCTCCGGCGTGGCGTCGGGCGCGTAGCGGCGGATGAAGCCCCACATGGTGTCCTTGGTCTCGGCGTTGGCGGCGCCGGCCAGGTTGAGCAGCAGGTTGAAGGACACGTCGGACCGCACCGCCGGCGGCTTGCCGTTGTGGATGTGCCAGGCCGGGTTCTCCAGCTTCTTCGCCGGCTCCTCGCCATGGACCTTGTCGACGAAGGTCAGATACTCGTCCACCGCGCGCGGGATGACGTCGAAGTAGGGCCCGCCACCCAGGCAGTGGGCGTACAGCGGCTTG
>JBKHVJ010000345.1:0-6124 GCA_046570145.1 Alphaproteobacteria bacterium | reverse complement strand
TCGCCTGACCGCTTTTCAGCACTCGCCCATAACGATAAAACCGGAGGACAACACCATGAGTGCCACTTCGATGAAGGCCGCCGTCTGGCATGGCCGCAAGGACATCCGGGTGGAAGACGTGCCGCTGCCGGGCGCCCCGCCTGCGGGATGGGTGCAGATCAAGGTGCATTGGTGCGGCATCTGCGGGTCCGACCTGCATGAGTATGTCGCCGGCCCGGTCTTCATCCCCGTCGACACCCCCCACCCGCTGACCGGGCTGAAGGGCCAGTGCATTCTCGGCCACGAGTTCAGCGGCGAGATCGCGACGCTGGGCGAGGGCGTCACCGGGTTCAGCGTGGGCGACCGGGTGGCGGCCGACGCCTGCCAGCATTGCGGCGAGTGCTGGTACTGCAAGCACGGCATGTACAACATCTGCGAGAAGCTGGCCTTCACCGGCCTGATGAACAACGGCGCCTTCGCCAGCCTGGTCAATGTTCCGGCCGAACTGCTCTACAAGCTGCCCGATGGCTTCCCGACCGAGGCCGGCGCCCTGATCGAACCGCTGGCGGTCGGCATGCATGCGGTGAAGAAGGCCGGCAGCATCGTCGGCGAGACGGTGGTGGTGGTCGGCGCCGGCACCATCGGTCTCTGCACCATCATGTGCGCCAAGGCGGCCGGCGCCGGACGGATCATCGTCCTGGAGATGTCCGCCGCCCGCAAGGCCAAGGCGCTGGAGGTCGGCGCCAGCATCGTGCTCGACCCCAAGGAGTGCGACGCGGTGGCGGAGGTGAAGGCGCTGACCGGCGGCTATGGCGCCGACGTGTCGTTCGAATGCATCGGCCACCGCGACACGGCCAAGCTCGCCATCGACGTGATCCGCAAGGCCGGTAAGGCGGTGCTGGTCGGCATCTTCGAGGAACCGAGTTCCTTCAACTTCTTCGAGATCGTCGCCACCGAGAAGCAGATCATCGGCTCGCTGGCCTACAATGGCGAGTTCGCCGACGTTATCCGCTTCATCGCCGACGGCCGCATCGACGTGCAGCCGCTGATCACCGGCCGCATCACCCTGGATGACATCGTCAGCGGCGGCTTCGAGGAGTTGGTCGCCCACAAGGACCGCAACGTGAAGATCATCGTCCAGCCGCAAGCGGCGCTTGCCGCGGCCGAACAGCCGGAGCTTGTCCACTGATGGCCCTGCCCGCGATGCACATGAAGCCCATCCGCCCGGAGCATAGGGCCGAGAAGCCGGCCTGGCTCCGCGCCCGCGCGCCCGGCGGTGCGGCGTTCGAGGACACGCAGTCGCTCGTTCGCCGCCACGGCCTGAACACGGTCTGCGAGGAGGCCGCCTGCCCCAACATCGGCGAGTGCTGGAGCAAGCGGCACGCAACGGTGATGATCCTGGGCAGCGTATGCACGCGGGCCTGCGCCTTCTGCAACGTCGCCACCGGCCGGCCGGACGCGCTCGATCCCCACGAGCCGGACCGGCTGGCCGAGGCGGTGGGCGAGCTTGGCCTCGCCCATGTCGTCATCACCTCGGTCGACCGCGACGATCTGCCGGACGGCGGTGCCGCGCATTTCGCCCGCTGCATCCGCCGCCTGCGCGAGACCGCGCCGGCCACGACGGTGGAGGTGCTGACTCCCGACTTCCGCAACAAGCCGGGTTCGGTGGAGACGGTGGTGGACGCCCGGCCCGACGTCTACAACCACAATCTGGAAACCGTGCCGCGGCTCTATGCCGACGTGCGGCCGGGGGCGCGCTATTACGGCTCGCTGCGCCTGCTGGAGCGGGTGAAGGAGCGCGACCCGTCCATTTTCACCAAGTCCGGCATCATGGTCGGGCTGGGCGAGGAGTCGGCGGAGGTGTTGCAGGTGATGGACGACCTGCGGGCGGCGGGCGTCGATTTCCTGACCATCGGCCAGTATCTCCGCCCCACCCCCAACCACCACCCGGTCGCCCGCCACGTCACGCCGGAGGAGTTCGAGCGCTACGGCACGATGGCGCGGGCGAAGGGCTTCCTGATGGTGTCGGCGACGCCGCTGACCCGCTCCTCCCACCACGCCGGGCGCGACTTCGAAGAGTTGCGGCGGCGGGCAGGCCAATGACGGGCGGCCGGTGGAACGCCGTCAAGCCGCGCGAACGGTGGCGATGAAGTTGGAGACTTCCGCCTTCAGCCTGTCGGCTTCCGTCGCCAGGACATTCGCGGTGCTCAGCACCTGATCGGCGGCCGCGCCGGTTTCGGTGGCGGCCCTGGTCACGCCGACGATGTTGGTGGACACCTGTTCGCTGCCGCGGGCCGCCTGGGCGACGTTGCTGGAGATTTCGGCGGTCGCGGCATTCTGCTCTTCGATGGCGGCGGCGATGGCCGACGAGATTTCGCTCATCCGCCCGATGATTCCGGCGATGCCGGCAACCGCCTCCTGTGCGCCGCCGGTGGCGCTCTGAATTTCCTTCACCTTCGCCTGGATCTCCTCGGTCGCGCGAGCCGTCTGGCTGGCCAGCGCCTTCACCTCGCTGGCCACGACGGCGAAGCCCTTTCCGGCCTCCCCCGCCCGAGCCGCCTCGATGGTGGCGTTCAGCGCCAGCAGATTGGTCTGTCCGGCGATGGAGTTGATCAGGTCGACCACCGCGCCGATCTGGTTGGCAGTATCGACCAGCAGTTGCATGCTGGCGTTGGTGCGGTCGGCCTCCTGCACCGCAGTCGCCGAAATGGCGCTCTGGTTCGACACCTGGCGACCGATTTCCAGGATCGAGGCGGCCAATTCCTCGGTCGCCGACGCAACGGTCTGCACGTTGGCGCTGGACTGCTCCGACGCCGCCGCGACAGCGGTAGCCTGGACGGTCGACTGGGTGGCCGACGAGGACAGGGTCCCGGCCGCGCCCTGCATCTGCGTGGCCGACGACGCGACATTCTGGACGATTGTGCTGACGCTGCCCTCGAACCGGTCGGCGAGCCGGCGCATCTCGGCCCTGCGCTCCACCTCAGCACGAGCCTTCTGCGCCTCCTGCTCGGCGGTCAGGCGCCGGACTTCCAGCGCATTGCTCTTGAAGACGTCCAGCGTACGGGCGAGCAGTCCGACCTCGTCGCGACGCTCCGTGCCATCGATGGGGAAATCCAGTTCACCCTGTGAGACGCGGGTCATCGAAGCGGTGATGCCCTTCAGCGGACGGACGATCAGAAAGATGACGATGGACAGCGACAGCGCCAGTCCGAGCAGGACGCCGACGATCGAGAGCAGCAGGACGATATCGTGGGTCTGCTCCGCGACGGCGCGGGCTTCGTGGATAGCCTTATCGACGCCCCGGCGGTTGATCTCGACACGCTCGTCGATGAAGGTTTCCGCCGCGCGGCGCGCCTGCGCCCCATCTCCGGCACTGAGAGCGAAGGCCTCGTCATCCTTGCCCTGAAGCGTCAGGTCGATGACCTTCAAGGCATTCTGGCGGTAGGCATCGACCAGGGTCTTGATCTTCAAGCCGGTTTCGCGCCGGATGTCGCTGTCCGCGGTCAGGGCCAGATCGGCGATGGCCTTGTCCGTCAACACCATCGCTTCGTTGAACATCGCGGCGAACCGCTTCATCTCCTCAGCATTTTTATCGATGATCGCGTTCTTTTCGGCAACGGTGGCCGCATTCAGATGACGGCCCAGGTCAAGGATGGTTGAGCGCCGCGAAGCCTCGACGGTCAGGGCATATTCGGAAACCTGCTGAACCAATCCCAGCCTCTGCAGCGCCGTCGCCGCAATCGCTCCCATGAAGATCAGCAGCAGGAGCACAGGCGTGAGGATCTTCACAATCACTTTTTGATTGTTGAGCCACCTGAACATTGCCCGCCCCCTGGAAAGACTTCAACAGGTTTTTGAATTCAATTTGTCGATCAAAATATAATCTTCACTCCCATAATCAATCAGGGCAAACCCTGAAATGCGTGCAAACTCGGAAACTCGTGTTTCATTTTTTCAATAAGACTTGGCGAATCTTTGCTTCATTTTGTGGAATTCAATTTATTGAAGACTTCAGGTCATCCAAGCGGCCGCGGCTATCCGCTCTTGCGAATATTCGCTCCACACCACGGCAATCTTCGTTCGACGCCAGGAGCGAAAAAACCAGAGCCATGCACCCGGCGGCCAATTAGTGGAATGGGCTGCCGTCGGGACATTCCGAGATCGTGGAAGGCGGCGACGTCGCCAGCAGCCGCCGATCATCGGGTATCGGAACTGCGCGGCGATCGTACGCTCGCCGCCTTGACGTCCATGCTATCGAGCGAAGAGCCTGACCGGCAGGCCTTTCGCCCGGCCCCGGACGCCGGGACAATCACCGGGTGGTTGGCATCGGCCCGCGCCGGCAGCCGGAACTCTCAGGTCAGATGCTGCCGTTGCAGGTAATCCTCGCTCTGCATCTCCATCAACCGGCTCACCGTGCGTTCGAACTCGAAGGCGTGGGTGCCTTCCGGATAGAGCCGCTCCGGCGGGCCTTCGGCGGCGATGACGACGTTGACCTTGTGCTCGTACAGCGCGTCGATCAGCGTCATGAAGCGCTTGGCCTCGTTGCGCAGTTCGTCCTTCATGGTGGGCACGCGATCGATCAGGACCGTGTGGAAATGGGTGGCGATTGCCAGATAGTCGGCCGCCCCCAGCGGCTTGCCGCACAGGTTCCAGAAATCGACCCTGGCCACGCATTTGGCGGCACGGTCGATCTCGACGCGGCGGCCCTGAACCGTCAGGTGGCAGGGCTCGCCCGCCGCGCCGCCGGTCAGGTCGGAGAAGGCCTTGGCAAGGGCGGCGTCCGACGCCGGGCCCAGCGGGTGGTGGTAGATCGGCACGCCCTTCAGACGGTCCAGACGGTAGTCGGTGGGGCCGTCCAGCGACAGGATGTCCAGCTTCTCCTTCAGCAGCGCGATGAAGGGCAGGAACAGCTCGCGCTGGAGCCCATCCTTGTACAGCATGTCCGGCGGCCAGTTGGAGGTCGCCACCACCACCACGCCCAGGTCGAACAGGTTGGTGAACAGCCGGCCCAGGATCATCGCGTCGACGATGTTGGTGACGTGGAACTCGTCGAAGCAGAGCAGCCACGCCTCGTCGGCCAGGGCACGGGCCAGTTCGGGCAGCGCCTCGTCCGGGCCGTCGCCCTTCCCCTTGCCGGATTGGCGGTGGTCGTGGATGCGCTGGTGGATCTCCAGCATGAACTCGTGGAAATGGACGCGCCGCTTCTTGTCGACCGGAGCCGTCTCGAAGAACAGGTCCATCAGCATCGACTTGCCGCGCCCGACGCTGCCGTAGATGTACAGCCCCTGCGGCGCGGTGGAGGCGATGTCCGGCGGCGGCGGAGCGGCGCGGCGGCGGCCAAGACCGAACCGCTCCAACCACCCTCCCCCCGCAGGCTTGTCGTCGCCGGCGGGTTGCGGTTGGTAGCCCTTCAGCGCCTGATACAGGCTTTGGAACTTCTCCGCCGCCAGCTCCTGGTCGGGATCGGGGCGAAGAGTGCCGCTGCCGCGGCGGGCGCGGTAGAGCGAAAGCGGTCCGTCGGTCATGGGGATATGCGCGATCCGGCTGCCAAGATGCCCCTTACCTAACGGATGGAACCGCTCCCGGCAACCGCCGACCGGCTTGGAGCGTGACCGGCGGCCGGAATGGCTGGGTGGCGGGCACAGCGGTTGCACGGCACGGCTCGATGGACGCCGGCGGCGCGGCATCTGGGCGCAGTCGGGAAGCCATTGTTTCCCTTCGGTTACAGTTTCTTTAGGATGTTCGTCCAATCAATGTTCCGGCGCAGTCCAGCCGCCCGCCAGACAGGAAGCCGCCGCAACAATGCCCGCCGCCGGGTCCGCTTTCCCGACCAATCGTTCCGACACCGGTCTGGCGCGGGCATTGCGTGGCCGTTTGGGGTCGGTACGCTTCCCGATGACCGCCTCCGGCCTCGCCTTCATCCTGGTGGTGAACGCGCTGATCGGCTACGGCATCCACCAGAGCCGGAGGGAAGCCCTGGATGCGGGCGAGCGCGCGACCCGCGACCTCGCCCGCATGCTGGAGGCCCAAACACTGCGCACCGCCTTCTCGGTGGACCGGATGTTGAGCGATCTGGCATTCGCGCTCGACACCCATTCCGACGGAGGACGGCGCGGCAGCACCGCCAGTCACCACCATCTGCGCC